>NZ_DATIGV010000202.1:0-5519 GCF_035481345.1 Hydrogenophaga sp.
CGACCTGCAGGTGGGCCAGACGGGCAAGATCGTGGCGCCGCAGCTCTACATCGCGGCCGGCATCTCCGGTGCCATCCAGCACCTGGCGGGCATGAAGGACTCCAAGGTGATCGTGGCGATCAACAAGGACCCGGAGGCGCCCATCTTCTCCGTGGCCGACTACGGGCTGGAGGCCGACCTCTTCGAGGCCGTGCCCGAGCTGGTCAGGGCGCTCTGAGGCTCGGCCAGCGGCTCAATCCGTGTAGGTCACCAGGCAGTCCTGCGTGGCCGTCGCGATGTGGCGACCATCTTCGTCGTGGTATTGCGCGATGGCCAGCCCCCGACCGTTCGCGGCGTGCGCGCAGCCCGCGCGTACGTGCAGCCAGCGGTCCGCGCGCGGTGGCGCGTGCAGCCACAGCGCGTGGTTGAGGCTGGAGATGTACATGCCGCGCTCGCCCGCGCGCGCCAGGTGCGGCGCGAGGATGCAGAAGTTGAGCCACCAGTCCGAGAGGTAGGCGAAGGCGGCGGCGTGCAGGTGCGCGTCCTCGCCCAGGGCCTGGGGCACCTTCATCCAGTAGCGAAACGGCCCACCCGCGGTGGCGCCGTCGAGCTGGCGCCTGGCCTCGGGAATGCGGAAGTGAATGGCGGCGTTGCAGTCGCGGCCGTAGCCGCCCATGAGGGCGATGCGCTCGCGCAGGGTCTCGGGCACGTCGCCGAGCGAGGGCAGGTCCTCGGGCCGCTCACCGGCGGGGGCCGGGGAGGCCTCGGCGTGCGCAGGGCCGGGCAGTGGCAGCGCGCAGCTCACCTGCGCGTCCAGCACGGTGCGTTCGCCCTGCGCGCCACGCACGTGAAGCGAAGTGAAGCGCTTGCCGTCCTGCAGGCGCTGCACGTCGAAGGCGATGGGCTGGTCCGGCATGGCCCCTTGCAGGAAGAGGAACTGCATCATGGTGGGCGGGCGGCCCTCGGGCGCTTCCATCAGCGCGGCGCGCAGGGCCTGGCCCAGCAGTTGTCCGCCATAGGAGCGGCCGTTCTGGTTGGCGTCGCCGTGCAGGCTGCGCCAGCGGCCCGGGCCGGCGGGCTTGAGCGTCAGTCGGTCGGCAAGCGTGAGCGCGCTAGCGGGCTCGATGTCCGTTGCGCTCATCGCGTCTCCTGTCGATCGGCCCGCCGGTGCCCGGCGGTGCGCGGTTCGATGCCGGGCTTGAGGCGCCAGTCGGGCCCGAACTCGGCCAGGGTGTGCGCGGGCATGCTGTCTTCATGCGCGATGCCGCGCAGCCGCGCCGCGTAGGCCTCGAGGTGCGCGTGGCGCTGGGCCTCGTCGCTGTACTGGATGGACCAGCCCACGAAGGGCTGCAGCACCTGCAGGCCGCTGTAGCCGAAGGTGCCGTGGTGCAGGTGCCAGAGGATGACGTCGCGCTGCCCGAGCAGGCCATCGCTTTCCATCATCTCGGGAAAGCACCCGGTGGTGAACGACAGCATGGCCCTGCGGCCCTTGAGGCCGCCCTGGTCGAAGCGCTTGCCGCCCGCACCGTAGACCGTGCCGTTGGCGAACACACGGTCGATCCAGCCTTTCATGATGGCGGGCACCGAGAACCACCAGAGCGGGAACTGCAGGATCAGCAGATCGCAGCGCAGGAGCTTGTGAATTTCGGCCTGTATGTCGTCGCTGAAGCCCTGGCGCTGCGAGGCCTGCTTCTGTTCGCGGTCGTACTGCAACTGGTGGGGGAAGCGCCGCTCGGTGAAGTCGGCCGCGTTGGCCACGGGGTTGAAGCCCATGGCGTAGAGGTCGGAGAGTTCGACCTCATGGCCCTCCTCCTTCAACACACGCAGCGAGGTGTCGAGCAGCGCGCGGTTGAAGGAGCGCGGCTCGGGGTGGGCGTAGACGATCAGGATCTTCATGCGGGCTCCCGCGCCGGCAAGGAGTCGTCAATTATTAGTCCGGCACGTCGGTTTATTATTAACCGATTCGCCGGCTTGGCGCCAGCACCGTCGGCGGACCGCCATCAAGCCGCGGGCAACTCGGCGCGCCGCGGCAGATCGGCGCCGCGCCGTCCGCAGGTGATGGCGGCGGCCCACGTGGCGAACCGCAGGGCGGCGTCCAGCGACTGTGGCGACAGGCCGGCGAGGGCCTCGCGGCCGAGTGCATCGCGCTCGGCCAGCCAGGTGAGCAGCGCGGCCTGGAAGGTGTCGCCCGCGCCCACGGTGTCGACCACATCCACGGGGGGCGCCGACACCTCGACGCGGTGCCGCGCCGTCCAGGCGATGGCTCCGAGCGCGCCGCGCGTGACGACCACCAGCGACACGCCGCTGTCCAGCGCCTCGCGCGCGAAGGCCTCGGGCGCGCGGCCATCGATGAGCGCGAGGTCTTCCTCGCTCACCTTGAGCAGGTCGGCGCGCGGGAGCATCCAGCGCAACTGCTCGCGCCAGACCTGCGTGTCGGGCTGCACGTTGAGGCGCACGTTGGGGTCGTAGGCGATGAGCGCTCGCTGGCGGTGCCGCTCGACGAGGGCGCGCAGCGAACTGGCCGTCTCGCCGACGACGGTGGTGTAGGAGCCGAGGCAGATGGCGCGCGTGGACTCGGGCAGGTGCGCCACGGCCTCGGGCGCGAGCAGGCGGTCGGCGCCGCCGTCGCCATAGAACGCGTAGGACGGCACGCCCGCCGCGTCAGTGCCGATGAGGCTGAGGGTGGTGGGCGCGTCGCTGCGCCGCAGGGTGTCGGTGCCGACGCCCTCTTCCCGCAAGGCCTGCATGAGGCGTTCACCCAGGAAGCCGTTGGACACGGTGGTGAGCAGCGACACCGGTTGCGCCATTCGCGCCAGGCCGACGGCGAGGTTGAAGGGCGAGCCGCCGACACGCGCGTCCAGGCTCAGGCCGGTGGCCGTGCGCGCCACGGCGAACACATCAAAGAGGGCTTCTCCACACACGACGAACATGCGGCCTCACATCGCCCGGTCGTTCAATGGGATCCGCGAAAGCGGGTCAGCGACTGGCGGCGGAACTCCGATGGCGTCATGCCCTTGATCTCGAGGAAGCGGCGGTTGAAGTTGGCCACGTTGTTGTAGCCCACCTCGTAGCAGATGTGCGTGATCTGCTGGTCGGTGTCCATGAGCAACTGGCAGGCGCGGCTGATGCGCACGCGGTTGACGAAGTCGGTGAAGGTGTTGCCGGTGGCGCGGCGGAAGAAGCGGCTGAAGCGGCTCTCGCTCATGCCCAGCTCGGCGGCCAGCGCGGCGGCCGAGTGCTGCTCGGACAGGTGGTCGGTGATACGGCTGACCACGGCGTCGATCTGGTCGAGTTCGGTGGCGGCCTCGTCGCTTTGCAGCTTCACGCTGGAGAGCAGGCGGTAGTCGGTGCAGGCGGCGAGGTCGGCCATGAAACCGCAGAAGGCGGTGAAGCGGCGCAGGCCGCGCGCGCCCTTGACGCGGTGCCAGTGCGCCTCGGCCGCGTCGGACAGGCCGAAGAACTCGATGCCGTGGCGCGCGCGTTCCAGCAGGGGCAGCACCTCGGCCAGTTCGGGAATGGTCTCGCTCGCGCGCGCCAGCGGCTCGTGCGGGAACTGGATGACCAGGTCGCGCAGCGCCACGCCGCCGTCGGGCAGGTCCATGCTGACCCAGTTGTGCGGCAGGCGCGGGCCGGTGAGCACGAGCTGGCCGGGCTGGAAGGGGCCGATCCAGTCGCCCACGAAGACCTTGCCCGAGGTGGCGGTGATGAGGTGCAGCTCGTACTCGTCGTGGTAGTGCCAGCGCGCCAGCGGCGTGGGAAAACCGTGCGAGAGGCAGCGCAGGAAACCGGCCTCGTCGGGCGGTTCGTAGCCGAGGTCGGGGGAGCGCGCGTACTCGTTCTCCAGCTCGGGCCGGAACTGGCGGGGCGTGGAGGCGGGCCTCTGGGGCATGGCGGGCTGGGTGGCGGAGCGGATCAGGAACTTACCACCGGTGCCGCGAGCTGCGCCACCCGCGCACCGGCGCGGCGCACCGCCTCGCGCAGGCGCTCGTGGCCGGCGATGTCGCCCCACAGCGTGGGGTCGGCGCAGAGCGCGGCCACAGGGTCGTCGGCGTCGCAGATGGCGTGCGCCACGGCGGGGTCCATGCCCTGGTCCTGGTAGGTATAGGGCAACTGGCCGCGGTGCCAGCGCTGCAGGAAGGCCAGGAACAGCGCGGGCAGCAGGGCCACGCTGTCGACGGACGCGCCCTGCGCCAGGCGCTCGCGCACCGTGGGCGCGATGAAGCCGGGGATCTTGGCGAAGCCGTCCATGGCCACGCGCTGGTTGGTGTCGCGGATGGCGGGGTTGGCGAAGCGCGCGAGCACCTCGTCGCGGTAGGCGGGCAGGTCCACCGGACTTGGCGCGCCGGGGCGCGTCAGGCAGGGGATCACGTCGTCGGTGACGTAGTCGAAGGCCATCTGCCGGATGGCCGGTGTGCGCGTGCCTTCGTGGATGAACCGCAGGCCGGCGAGCGTGCCGGCCCAGGCGATGCAGCTGTGGCTGGCGTTGAGGATGCGGATCTTGGCCTCCTCGTAGGGCGCGACGGAGACCACCATCTGCACGCCCACGGACTCCCAGGCGGGGCGGCCGGCGATGAAGTGATCCTCGATCACCCACTGGATGAAGCGCTCGCCGGTGACGGGTGCGGCGTCGTCCCGGCCGGTGGCGGCGCGCACGCGCTCGCGCAACTCGGGCGGCGGGCGCGGGGTGATGCGGTCCACCATCGCGTTGGGGCAGCTCGTGTGCTCGCGCACCCAGGCCGCGAGCGCGGCGTCGCCCACGCGCTCGATGAACTGCAGCAGACCGGCGCGCGCGCGCTCGCCGTTGTGGCGCAGGTTGTCGCAGTTGAGCAGCGTGAGCGGCCCGGCGCCGGCCGCGCGGCGCGCGCGCAGCAGCGCGGTCAGCGCGCCGTAGAGCGTGGCGCCGGCCTCGCCCCGGCGCGCGCGCTGCAGGTCGGCGCTCAGGTCGGTGCTGCGCCAGTCGAGCTGACCGTGATCGTCGAGGTAGTAGCCGGCCTCGGTGACGGTGAAAGAGACGATGCGCGTGGCCGGGTCGGCGCCGCGCGCGATGAGGGGCGCCAGGCCGGGCGCGTAGGGCAAGACCTCGCGGATGGCGGTGATGCGCTCGTAGCGGTACTCGCCGTCGGGTGAGACGGTCTCCAGCGTGTAGGCGCCGCCCTGGCGGCGCAGGGCCTCGATCACTTCGGGCGCGTCGTCGCGCAGGTTGCCGCCGGCCAGGAACCAGTGCGGATCGCCGCGATCGATGAGGCGCTGCAGGTAGACCGCCTGGTGCGCGCGGTGGAAGGAGCCCAGGCCGAGGTGCAGCAGCACGAAGCGGGCATCGGGGGGCGGCAGGGTCACGGAGGCGGTCACGGTGCGGTGGTTCGGGAGGCGGTCTCGGGGTGGGCGACGGCGCGCCCCTGGCTGTCGAAGAGGTGCAGTTGCGTGGCGTCGAGTTCGACGCGCACCGCATCGCCCACGCGCAGCGGCGTGCGCTCGTTCTGGCGCGCGATCAGCGGCACGCCACCGACCTCGACGTGGATCAGCGTGTCGGCGCCCAGGGC
>NZ_DATIGV010000203.1:0-3337 GCF_035481345.1 Hydrogenophaga sp.
CCTTCGAAGCGGGCACGAGGATGGCCGCGCCACCGTCGGCGTGCTTGTAGGGCACGTTCATCTGCGAGAGCTGCGCCACGATGGCGCCGCCGTCCTTGTCGCCCAGGTTGGTGTAGAGCACGCGCCAGTCGGGCTGGCGGCCCATGAAGAAGAAGGCCAGGGCGATGGCCAGCAGCGCCAGGGCGCCCAGGCCAAGCTTGATCTTCTGCGCGTTGTCCATGCGCGTGAAGCCCTCGGCCAGGGCGTTGGCGCGCACGGGCTGGGCATTCACTTCGGCGACGGCGGTGGTGCTCATGGGCGGGAGGGGCTCGCAAGGGGCGCAAAAGGCCCCGGATGCGGACGAGTATCCCGGCGGGGGTCGGCGGGCAGTGCCGGAAAAAGGCGGCTTATCGGGGCTTTATTTCCGGCCCGGGTTGCCGAGGGGGTCGGGTCGTTGACAGGTCCGTGGCGCCGTTGCGGGTATAAGCCGCGCAACGCAACCACCCATCCGCAAGCCCATGCACCGCATCGTCCTGGCGTTCACCCTCCTGCTGGCGGCATTTGGCGCCAGTGCCGCCGATGGCGACAAGCTGCCGGCGCGCAGCGTCCTGCTGATACCGGCCGCCGAGCCCCTGGAATACACCGTCACGCTCAGGACGGCGGCCACGATGCTGTTCCCCCTTGCCTCTCTGGGGGCGGTGGCGGACGGGCGCCAGAAGTCGAAAGACCTCACCGGCCTGATGAAGGCCCGCTCACCGGCCCACGGCCTGTTCTTTGCCGAGCGGGTGGCGCATCGGCTGCAGGCGGCTGGTTACCAGGTCCGGGTGCTGGACGGAATCGTCCGCAATCCGCAGGACCCGGAGAACATCGACGTGGAGAACCTGGCCTTCGAGGAGGACGTCGGCCTGCACCTGCAGTTCGATGCCATCGGCTTCCATTCCGGCATGAGCACGCTGTCCTACGCGCCCAAGCTCAACGTCGACGTCTATTCGTTTCCCCGGGGCGCCGCGTGGTACTCCTACAGCACGACGCTGTTCTTCGGCGTGGATGCCCGGCCGAACGAGGACTGGGCCATCGTCGCGCCCGCGAACGCCACATTCCCCACCTTCGAGGCCCTGATCGGAGACCCCGCCGCCGTGGATACCGTCTACCGGGACGCGCTGGACCAATTGGCCGAGCGGGTGGTCACGCAGTTCCAGGTGCAATCACCGCTGAAGACGGCGCCCTGAGCCGGGTCACCCGGTCAGGGCCGGAAAAGGCCGGCTTATCGGCGCTTTATTTCCGGACCCGGTTGCCGAGGGGTCCCTAGCATTCAGGCCTGTCATCCGGTTTGCCAAGGAGTCCGCCATGGACATGCGCCTGTCCCCCCTGACCAGCCAGTCACTCGGCAACGTGGCCGCGTTCAAGCGCCCGGCCGCGGGCACCGCCATCGCGGGCGGCGCGGGCGCGGCCTTCGCCGACAACCTCAAGGCCGCCCTGCAGAAGGTGAGCAATGCCCAGAACGAGGCCAGCCGCCTGCAGACCGAAGTGCAAATGGGCAACCCCAAGGTCAGCCTGGAGGAGACCATGATCTCCATGCAGAAGGCCCAGATCGGCTTCCAGAGCGCGCTGCACGTGCGCAACCGCATGGTGCAGGCCTACACGGACGTGATGAACATGTCGGTCTGATCGCCCGCCCGGGCGAAAGCGCGTATGGTGGGCGGCCGTCCAACGCCCCGAAATGCCATGCCCAGCCCCGACACCCTGGCCCGCTTCATCGCCCGCGTCGAGCAGAACGCCCACGTCGAGGCGATCGAGGAGTTCTACGCGCCCGACGCCTCCATGCAGGAGAACCTGTCGCCGCCGCGCGTGGGGCGCGACGCCCTGATCGCCAACGAGGCGAAGGCCATGGCGCGCACGAAGTCCGTGCAGTCGTGGTGCGTGGGGCCGGTGTTCGTCAACGGCGACCTGGTGGTCATCCGCTGGCGCTTCCGTTTCGAGTCGCACGACGGCCTGATCCGGGAGCTGGAGGAGCTGGCCTATCAGGAATGGCGCGGCGAGCGTATCTTCAAAGAGCAGTTCTTCTACGACCCCGCTCAGTTCGCGCCGCGTCCGCCGCAATGAGGAAGGGCGCCAGTGGCGCCCTTCGATCGGGTCGTGGACGGGTCGCGCCCGCCGGTGCTCAATGCGTCGGCGCCGCGCTGCTGCGGTCGATGATCTGCGCCAGGTCGGCCAGCCAGGGCTCGGCCAGGCAGCGGATCTCGGCGTCGGTGCGCAGGATGCGCTGCATGATGCGCGCCTTTTCCTTGCGTTCTTCCGGCGCCAGGTCGGCGTCGCGCGATTTGAAGCGCAGTTGCGCGATGAGCACCGCGCAGGCGCCCTCCAGGCGCACCACGCGGTCCCAGTCCTCGGCCTGCGCGGCGGCCAGCATCTGGTCGCTGGTGCGCTCGATGGCCTTGTAGTAGTCGATCAAACCGTGCTGCTCCAGGTCGGTCATGTCAGGCTCCTTGCAGGGCCTGGCCGCGGATGTCCTGCCAGGCCTGCGCCACGGGTTCGATGAGGGTCGCCACTTCGGCCAGCGCCGCCGGGTCGTTGCGCAGGTTGGCTTCGGTCAGGCGGCGCACGCTGTAGGCGTACAGGGCACGCAGGTTCTGCGCCATCTCGCCGCCGGCGGGGTCCAGGCCGGCCTTGAGGCCTTCCTCGACGATGCGCACCGCCTTGCCGATCTGCTCGCCCTTGACCACGAGGTCGCCGCGTTCCATGGCGCCGCGCGCGGCGGCCACGGCCTGCAGCAGGCCGTCGAACAGCATGCCCACGAGGCGGTGCGAGTCCGCCGCCTGGACGCCGGTTTCCACGGCGACGCGCTTGTAGACGGAGGCGGAGCGGGTGTTGACGGAGGTGAACATGGCGGGGGTTCCTTGCTGGCTATGCCCTATGTATCGGCCGTCCCGCGCCGGACTGTAGGTATTTGGTGGGCGATCAGAGGCGGGTTTCATGGCCGATTCCGGGGATGCCTGGCGGGGTTTCGCGTCGCTTCAAAAGACAACGGCGACGGCCTTTGGGGACCGCCGCCGTGTCGGGCGTGGGGCGACCCCGAAGGGCCGGTTTCGATCAGCGCAGCAGCGACAGCACGTTCTGGCCGTTCTGGTTGGCCTGGGCGACCATGGCGGTGCCGGCCTGCTGCAGGATCTGCGAGCGCGACAGGTTGGAGGTTTCCTTGGCGAAGTCGGCATCGACGATGCGACCGCGCGCGGCGGAGAGGTTCTCGCCCGTGATGTTGATGTTGGCCACGGCGTTCTCGAAGCGGCTCTGCAGGGCGCCCAGGTCGGCGCGCGAGCTGTTGATGGCATCGATGGCCGAGTCGATCACCTTGAGCGCG
>NZ_DATIGV010000204.1:0-10082 GCF_035481345.1 Hydrogenophaga sp.
ACCACGCTGATGGAGTTGTCGGTGTGGATGGTGACGACGATGTCGTCGCAGTGGCCGGCGAGCGCTTCGTCGATGGAGTTGTCGACCACCTCGAACACCAGGTGGTGCAGGCCGGTGCCGTCGGACGTGTCGCCGATGTACATGCCGGGGCGCTTGCGCACGGCCTCCAGGCCTTCGAGGATCTGGATGGAGCCCTCGCCGTAGCCTTCGCTTGCCCCGGCCTGGTTGGCGTCGATCTTGGGCTGGAAATTGGAGCTATCGGGGCTCGAGGAGGCGTCGGACATAGGAACTTTCTCTATCGCTAAAAACGCCAAACCCGCTGGTCAGCGGGTCGGGCTCGATGTCGGGTCGGGAGGCCGCGCGCTTAGATGCGCATGGGCATGACGACGTATTTGAAGGCGTTGTCGTCGGGGTTGGTCACCAGGGCCGAGCTGTTGCCATCCGCGAGCTCGACACGGACCATTTCCTGGCCCATGTTCTGCAGCGCGTCGATGAGGTAGGTGACGTTGAAGCCGATCTCGATGGTGTCACCGCCGTAGTCGATGTCGAGCTCGTCCACGGCCTCTTCCTGCTCGGCGTTGCTGGAGGCCACGCGCAGGGTGCCGGGCTCCACGTTCAGGCGCACGCCCTTGAACTTCTCGCTCGTCATGATGGCGGTGCGCTGCAGGCTGGAGAGCAGCGGCGCGCGGCCCAGGGTGACGATGTTCTTGTGGTTCTTGGGGATGACGCGGTTGTAGTCGGGGAACTTGCCCTCGACCAGCTTGGTGACGAACTCCATGCCGTCGAAGCTGAACTTGGCCTGGTTGGCGGCGAACTGCATCTCGATGGCGCCGTCCTTGTCGGACAGCAGGCGCTGCAGTTCCAGCACGGTCTTGCGCGGGAGGATGACCTCCTGCTTGGGCACTTCCACGTCGAGCGTGGCGGAGGCGAAGGCCAGGCGGTGGCCGTCGGTGGCCACCAGGCTGAGCTGCTTGCCCTCGGCGACGAACAGGATGCCGTTCAAGTAGTAGCGGATGTCGTGCACCGCCATGGCGAAGGACACCTGGCTCAGCAGGCCCTTGAGGGTTTTCTGCGGCACGCTGAACACGGGGCCGAAGCTGGCCGATTCCTGCACCAGCGGGAAATCCTCGGCCGGCAGGCTTTGCAGGGTAAAGCGGCTCTTGCCGCCCTTGAGGATGAGCTTGCCGCCGGTGTGCTCCAGGCTCACGGTCTGGTCGCCGGGCATGGTGCGCAGGATGTCGATGAGCTTGCGTGCGCCCAGGGTGGTGGCGAAGCTGCCGCTGTCGCCGTCGAGCTCGGCCGTGGTGCGGATCTGGATTTCCAGGTCGCTGGTGGTGAGCTGCAGTTGCGAGCCCGTCTTGCGCAACAGCACGTTGGCCAGGATGGGCAGGGTGTGGCGCCGTTCCACGATGCCCGCGACCGACTGCAGCGCGGCCAGGACTTTGTCCTGTGAGGATTTGAAAACGATCATCTGCGCTCTTTCTTGATGAAGATGCTCCCGGGCCGGGATCGGCGGGCCAAAACCCCCCTATTCTCGCCCTTTTTGAACGCTGTTTACCAGTTTGGCTGGCTTGGAAAGGCTCACGCCGGGCTCACCCCTTCAGGGTCTGCTCCAGGACGTGCAGTTGCTGGTTGAGTTCGGTGTTCGTCTGGCGCTCGCCGGCGATCTTGCGCACGGCGTGCAGCACGGTGGTGTGGTCGCGCCCGCCGAAGAGCTCGCCGATCTCGGGCAGGCTCTTCTGGGTGAGCTCCTTGGCCAGGAACATGGCGATCTGGCGCGGCCGGGCGATGCTGGCCGGGCGCTTCTTGCTGTACATGTCGGCGACCTTGATCTTGTAGAAGTCGGCCACCGTTTTCTGGATGTTCTCGACGCTGATCTGCCGGTTCTGGATCGACAGCAGATCCTTCAGGGCGTCGCGCGCCAGCTGGATGGAGATGTCCTTCTGGTTGAAGCGCGAATAGGCCAGGATCTTGCGCAGCGCGCCCTCGAGCTCGCGCACGTTGGAGCGCACGTTCTTGGCGACGAAGAAGGCCACTTCCTCGGGCATCACGGCGCCTTCGACGGCGGCCTTGTTGATCAGGATGGCCACGCGCATTTCCAGCTCGGGCGGCTCGATGGCCACCGTCAGGCCGGAGTCGAAGCGCGAGACCAGGCGCTCGTGGATGTCGGCCAGGCCCTTGGGGTAGGTGTCGCTGGTGAGCACGATGTGGCTCTTCTTGGCCAGCAGCGCCTCGAAGGCGTTGAAGAACTCCTCCTGGGTGCGGTCCTTGTTGGCGAAGAACTGCACGTCGTCGATCAGCAGGAGGTCCAGCGAGTGGTAGCGGGCCTTGAACTCATCGAAAGTCTTGCGCTGATAGGCCTTAACCACATCCGAGACGAACTGCTCGGCGTGGATGTAGAGAACTTTGGCCTGGGGCCGCTCGGCCAGCAGGTGGTTGCCGATGGCGTGCACCAGGTGGGTCTTGCCCAGGCCGACCCCGCCGTAGATGAACAGGGGGTTGTACAACTGCCCCAGGCTGCCGGCCACGTGCATGGCCGCGGCGCGCGCCATGCGGTTGGCCGAACCCTCCACCAGCGAGGCGAAGGTGAGCGAGGGGTTGAGGCGGGTCTTGGGGGTGCTGGCGGGTTCGGCGGGCGCGATGTCGGCCAACTCACCGAGCACCGAGTCGGGGGTGGCTTCGAAGGTGGGCCGGTTGGCCGGCATCGTGCGGGCAACGGCTTCGCGAGGAGCGAGCGCTAACTCCAGAGTGACGGGCGAGCCGTGCACGCTTTCCAGCAAGGCGCTGATGCGGCTGGCGTACTGGGCGCGGATCCAGTCGAGCTTGAAGCGGTTGCCCACGGCCAGCACCACCTTGGAAGCGTCCGGCGCGACCGTGGCGGTCAGGGGCCGGATCCAGGTGTTGAACTGCTGCTCGGGGATTTCCTGGGCCAGGCGCTCGATGCACGCCGCCCAGATGGAGCGGTCGTCGCGCAGCGCGGCAGACGGGGTGGTGCCCTCGGACATTCGGGAAGAAGGGAAGCTGTTTGTAGTTGTGGACAAGGGGCGGCACCCCAGGGCGCGCATTGTAGGCATGCGCGCCAGTTATCCACAAGCGCCTCCGGGCGATTTCGACCCGTGCGCCGGCCCGGCCGGGTGCGCGTGGGCCCAAAGGGCAATGGCTTGCCGCAACAGGGGGTTTCTGGCGATAATTGCGGGTTTCCCCGATTTCAGAGCCCATACCATGAAACGCACCTACCAGCCCTCCAAGATCCGCCGCGCCCGCACCCACGGCTTCCTCGTGCGCATGAAGACGCGCGGTGGCCGCGCGGTCATCAATGCCCGCCGCGCCAAGGGCCGCAAGCGTCTGGCGGTCTGAGTCCGGTCGAGCCTCGCCCGCCGGTGATCCAGCGGCTGCGGACCCGGCCCCAGTTCCAGGCTGTGCTGGCCAGTGCCCCCGTGGCCAAGACGCCCCACTTCGCCCTTCACCGCCTCGTCCTTGACCCGGCCGAGGGCCCCAACGCGCTGTTTCCCGCCGCCGGCCCCTGGCTCGGCGTGCTGATCCCCAAGCGCTGGGCCCGCCGGGCCGTCACCCGCAACGCCATCCGCCGCCAGATCTACGCCACCGCGCCTTCGGGCGAGGGGTTGCCGGCGGCGGCGCACGTGGTGCGCCTGCGCGGTGCGTTCGATCCCAAGCAGTTCGTCAGCGCCCGTTCCGACGCGCTCAAGCGCGCCGTGCGGGCCGAGTTGCTGGCCCTGTGGTCGCGCGTGCCCGCGCCGGCCGCGCCCCTTGCCCCCCGCGGCCATGTGGCTTGATCTCCCCCGTCGCACGCTGATCGCCCTCGTGAAGGGCTATCGGCTGCTGCTGAGCCCCTGGCTGGGCAGCGGCTGCCGCTTCGAGCCCACCTGCTCCGCGTACGCGCTGGACGCCTTGCAGCGCCATGGCGCCCTCACTGGCAGCCGCCTCACCCTGAATCGGCTGGCGCGCTGCCACCCGTGGTGCGAGGGCGGTCACGACCCGGTACCCACCGAGCGCCCAGAGGGCCTGTTCACGCGCCTGCTCATCCGAAACCCCGAAAACAAGAACGCGTCATGAATGACATTCGTCGCTCCATCCTGTGGGTGGTCTTCGGTTTCGCCATGGTCCTCATCTGGGACAAATGGCAGATTCACAACGGCAAGCCCGCCACCTTCTTCCCCACCAGCTCGCCGCCGGCCGTGACCGCGCCCGCCAACGGCGCGCCCGCGCCGGCGCAGCCCACCGCCGATGCCTCGCTGCCGAGCGCAACCAGTCCTGCCTCGGCCGGTGCCGGTGCGGTGCCGGGCGCCGAGGCCTCCGCCCCGGCTGCCGCCACGCGCCACGAAGTCACCACCGACGTACTGCGCCTGAGCTTCAGCAGCGAAGGCGGCGCCTTGATCGGCGCGCAGTTGCTCAAGCACGCCCAGGCCTCGGGCGGCGCCGACCGCGCGATCCAGACACCCTTCACCCTGCTGTCGCAGACCGGCCAGCGCACCTACGTGGCGCAAAGCGGCCTGGTGGGTGGCAGCTTCCCCACGCACAAGACGCCGATGCGCTTGGCGGGCGATGCGCCCACCACGCTGGCCGAAGGCCAGGACGCGCTGCAGATCCGCTACGAATCCGCGGAAGTCGGTGGCGTGCAGCTCGTCACCACCTACACGCTCAAGCGTGGCCACTACGACATCGGCGTGCAGCACGAGGTTCGCAACCTCGGCGGCGCGCCGGTGAGCCCGCAGCTCTACCGCCAGCTCGTGCGCGACGGCAGTACGGTGGAAAGCCAGACACCCTTCTATTCCACCTTCACCGGCCCGGCCGTCTACACCACGGAACAGAAGTTCCAGAAGGTCGAGTTCAAGAACATCGAGGGCGACAAGGCCAGCTACGTGAAGAACGCGAGCGATGGCTACGTGGCCATGGTGCAGCACTACTTCGCCACCGCCTGGCTGCTCGACGCGGGCGTGGCGCGCGAGAACTTCGTGCGCAAGGTGGCCGACAACCTGTACTCGGTGGGCAGCCTCGCCTCCTTGCCCGCCATCGAACCGGGCCAGTCGCAGACCGTGCAGGCCCGCCTGTTCGTCGGGCCGCAGGACGAGAAGCAGCTCGAAACGCTCGCCCCCGGTCTGGAGCTCGTGAAGGACTACGGCTGGCTCACCATCCTGGCCAAGCCGCTGTACTGGCTGCTCGAGAAGATCCACGGCTTCGTGGGCAACTGGGGCTGGGCCATCGTGCTGCTGGTGGTGCTGATCAAGGCCGCGTTCTACTGGCTCAACGCCAGCGCCTACCGCAGCATGGCCAAGATGAAGGCGATCAACCCGCGCATCATGGAAATGCGTGAGCGCCTCAAGAGCAACCCGCAGCAGATGCAGCAGGAGATGATGAAGATCTACCGCGAGGAGAAGGTCAATCCCCTCGGCGGCTGCTTCCCCATCCTGATCCAGATCCCCGTCTTCATCGCGCTCTACTGGGTGCTGCTGTCCAGCGTGGAGATGCGCAACGCGCCCTGGGTGGCGTGGATCCACGACCTGTCGTCTCCCGACCCGTTCTACATCCTGCCGCTGGTGATGGCCGTCACCACCATGATCCAGACCGCGCTGAACCCGCTGCCGCCCGATCCGCTGCAGGCCAAGCTGATGTGGATGATGCCGCTGGTGTTCTCGGTGATGTTCTTCTTCTTCCCGTCGGGCCTGGTGCTCTACTGGATCACGAACAACGTGCTGACGATCCTGCAGCAGGCGCACATCAATCACCGCATGGGTGTGCCGCTCAAGTTCAACCTTCCGAAATTCAAGTAACCCCCTGCGCCGCTTCGCGGCTTCCCCCTTGCAGGGGGACGACACCCACGGCCCGGCGAAGCCGGCTCCGTGGTGTCCCTGGGTCTGGGGGCTGGCGCACCACCGCTTTTTCATGCTGCCTCACCACGCCGATCCCATTGCCGCGATCGCCACGGCCCCCGGCCGGGGCGGCGTGGGCATCGTGCGGGTGTCGGGCAAAGGGCTCGCGCCCTTCGTGCGCGCGCTGCTCGGGCGCGAACTGAAGCCGCGCGAGGCCACCTACGGGCCTTGGCGCGGGGCCGACGGGCAGCCGCTGGACCACGGGCTCTCGCTGTGGTTTCCGGCACCGCATTCCTACACCGGCGAAGACGTGCTCGAACTGCAGGGCCACGGCGGGCCGGTGGTGCTGCAGTTGCTGTTGGCGCGCTGCCTGGAGGTGGCGCGCGCCAGCCTGCCGGGCCTGCGCCTGGCGCGCGCGGGTGAGTTCACCGAGCGCGCCTTTCTCAACGACAAGCTCGACCTCGCGCAGGCCGAGGCCGTGGCCGACCTGATCGACGCCAGCACCGAAGCGGCCGCGCGCAGCGCCGCGCGCTCGCTCGACGGCGCGTTCTCGCGGCGCGTGCACACCCTGCAGGAGTCGCTCACGAACCTGCGCATGCTGGTCGAGGCCACGCTGGACTTTCCCGAGGAAGAGATCGATTTCCTGCAGAAGGCCGACGCGCAGGGCCAGCTCGATCGCCTGCGCGAAGCCCTGTCGGTGCTGCGCGCCGAGGCGCGCCAGGGCGCCCTGCTGCGCGACGGCCTGCAGGTGGTGATCGCCGGCCAGCCCAACGCCGGCAAGAGCTCCTTGCTCAACGCGCTCGCGGGCGCCGAGCTCGCCATCGTTACACCCATCGCGGGCACCACGCGGGACGTGGTGCAGCAGACCATCCAGATCGAGGGTGTGCCGCTGCACGTGACCGACACGGCCGGCCTGCGCGACAGCCCAGAGATCGACGAGGTCGAGCGCATCGGTATCGAGCGGGCGTGGCAGCGCATCCGCGGCGCCGACGCGGTGCTGTTCCTGCACGACCTCACGCGCTGGGGCGAGCCGCGCTACCGCTATGCCGACGCCAACATCGCGCGCGGCCTGCCCGCGGGCGTGCCGGTGCTGCACGTGTGGAACAAGCTGGATCAGGCGGACGCCGCGCCGCAAGGGGCCGACGACATCGCGCTGTCGGCCAAGCTAGGCACCGGGCTCGACGCGCTGCGCCAGCGCTTGTTGCAACTGGCGGGCTGGCAGCCCGGCGGCGACGGGCTCTTCATGGCGCGCGAGCGGCACCTGCAGGTGCTCGCGCGTGTCGACGAGCACCTCGAATTCGCCGACGCGCGCCTGCGCGAGGCCGCCGCACAACTCGATCTGCTGGCCGAAGAGTTGCGCCTCGCGCAACAGGCGCTGGGCGAAATCACCGGCGAGTTCACCGCCGACGACTTGCTGGGCGTCATTTTTTCGCGTTTTTGCATCGGCAAATAGTTTTCCGTGCTGCCGTTCACGGGTTGTGCCGCACCGCTGGGAACCGATCTGTAAGGATGGGTTACGCCGGTGTTGCGCCGTGCGACGCGCTGGGGTTCACTTGGCGCATGAGTGCCCCCACCGCCGCCCCTGCGCGCTTCGACATCCAGCACCTGGCGCAAGCCATGCGCCACAGCAGTGCCCTGGACGCGGTGCCTTTGAACCTGAGCGACGCCCATTGGGTCACGCTGGCCAATTACATGCAGCCCGTCGCCTTGCAGCAGGGCCAGGTGCTGATCGAACAGGGCGTGAAAGACCGCACCGTCTACTTCGTCGAGAGCGGCACGCTCACGGTGCACTACGAGGACGCCAAGGAGCGCGTTCGCATCGCCGTGGTGGGTGCGGGCTCCCTGCTGGGTGAAGGCGCCTTCTTCAGCCACCTGCCCCGCAGCGCCACCGTCAACGCGGGCAGCGACTGCCGGCTGTGGTGCCTCATGCCACTGCGTTTTCGCGAGCTGGGCGTGCGGCACCCGCAGATCGCCCTGGAACTGACCATCGCCATGTCGGCCGTGCTGGCGCGGCGCATGTACAACAAACCCAAGCGCGTGGCGGTGACGTGACGCCGTTCAACGGCTCGTTACCCCAAGGCGACATGCTGGCCCCTTACGCTCACGAACCCGCCGCCACGTGATCACCACACTCAACATGTCGTTCCTGAACTGGTTGTCGGCCCGGAAACCGTTTGCTGGCAAGGGCGCCTTCGCGCGCGCCCGCAACGCCTTTCGCACCACCACCATGCCGCTGATCTCGCCGCGGCGCGGGCGTCGGCTGTTGCGGCGCGAGCAACTGTTCGCGGTGGTGCGCGAGTCGCTCATCCGCGGCGGCGTGCTGTCCACCAGCTACTCGTTCAAGGTGCTCAACCTGGACGCCAATGGCGACACCTTCATCGCGCTGGTCGACCTGGCGTTGCCCGCCCAGTCCATGCCCGACGAATTCCTGCTGGAGATCGAGCGCTGGATCCAGCAGAGCGCCAAGAGCCGGCACGTGATGGACGTGCGCGGCGTGTACTGGCGCCGCAAGGCCACGCCCGAGCAGGTGGGCCAGGCTTTGCGCGCGGCGGTGCCGGCGCAGACGCGGCGCGAGGTGCCGGACACCTCCATTCCGCGCCCGGCCGTGTCCGCCAGCCGCGCGCCCGCGCAGGCCGTGGGAGAGGACGAGGTGCGCGCCTTCCGTGAAGCGATCAATTCGCTACCGGCGGCGACCATGCGCCACCCCAAAGAGCCCCAGTTGCCGATGCCCACCCCCGAGGCGGTGAGCGATTTCGCTGCGCTCAGCGATACACAGCACGGCAAGATCTGACACGGCTTCGCAGTCAGGCGCACAACCGCGTTGGCGCGCCTTGCCGTGCATGAGCACTGCCTGCTGCGCCCCGCCTTGTTCTGCACCTGAGGGCGAAGCCGTGTGGCTCAGGCTGCTCAGTGCCCCTCGAAATCGATCAGCGTGAACAGCGCCAGCCCGCTGTCGCGCAGCTTGGCCGAGCCGCCGAGTTCGGGCAGATCGACGATCGCGGCGCCCTCGGTCACTTCGGCGCCCAGCTTCTCCAGCAGGCGGCGCCCCGCCATCATGGTGCCGCCGGTGGCGATGAGGTCGTCGATCAGCAGCACGCGGTCACCCGCCTTCACCGCATCGGTGTGCAGCTCCACCGTGGCGCTGCCGTACTCCAGCTCATAGGTCTCTTCCACCGTGTTGAAGGGCAGCTTGCCCTTCTTGCGGATGGGCACGAAGCCCACCCCCAGTTCGTAGGCCAGCACGGAGCCGATGATGAAACCGCGCGCGTCCAGACCCGCCACGACGGTGGGGCGAAGGGTCGGATCCATGTAGCGGTGCACGAAGGTGTCGATGAGCACGCGAAACACCTTGGGGTTTTGCAGCAGCGGGGTGATGTCGCGGAACATCACGCCGGGGGCGGGCCAGTCGGGTACGGTGCGGATGTGGGAGCGCAGGTAGGCGGCGGTGTCCATGGCGGGGATTATGGAAGACGGCCCCGGCGCCCCGCGCTTCAGCCCAGCAGCAGCTTCTCTTCGGCCAGTGCCAGCGCGGCCGGCTGCCCGCTGAGCACCAGCGTGTCGCCACCGGCGAGCACCACGTCGTCGTGCGGCGCACCGGAACGCCCGTTGGCGTGGCGCAGGCTGACCACGCGCACGCCCGTGGCTGGCAAAGCCAGGCTGCCCAGCGAATGGCCGATCGTGCGGCCGGCGCGTGGCAGCGTCACCGTGGTCAGGCGCTCCTGTTGCAGTTCGTCCGCCGTGTCATCGTCGGCGCCGCGAAAGTAGCCGCGCAGCAGTTCATAGCGCGCATCGCGCTGCGCCTGCACCACGCGCAGCACCCGGCGCATGGGCACGCCCACCAGCGCCAGCGCATGACTGGCCAGCATCAGGCTGGCCTCGATGGCCTCGGGCACCACCTCGGCCGCGCCGGCCGCGCGCAGCCGCTCCAGGTCGGTGTCGTCCATGGTGCGCACCACCACTGGCACGTGCGGCGCGTGCTCCGAGGCGTGGTGAAGCACCTTGATCGCCACGAGGGTGTCGTTGAAAGTCACCACGGCCGCGCTGGCGCGGTGCAGGCCGGCGGCCATGAGGGCTTGCAGCCGGGCGGCATCGCCGAACACCACGGAATCGCCGGCGGCGGCGGCCTGGCGCACGCGGTCGGGGTCGAGGTCCAGGGCCATGTAGGGGATGCCCTCGGCTTCCAGCAGCCGCGCCAGGTTCTGCCCGCAGCGGCCGTAGCCACAGATGATCACGTGCTTGTCGGCGTTGATCGCC
>NZ_DATIGV010000205.1:0-6116 GCF_035481345.1 Hydrogenophaga sp.
CTGCAGGGCCACGTTGGCCCGCTGGCGCGACACGCCGGACAACAGCCCCACTTCGCCCTGCAGCAGGTCCACGTAGGGCCCGGGCTCGGGGTAGAGGTCGGGGTTGAACAGGCTGGCCAGGCAGCGGGCCACGCGGGCGTCCGGCCCCAGCAGCCGGTCGTATTCGAGCAGCCCGATGAACAGCCCCAGCCGCGCGTTCAGCAGGTTGAGCAGGTAGTGGTTGAACGGCAGGCTGGTGGTGCGCAGCCACTCGAAGGTCGCGCGGGGCATCAACGCGACGCGCGTGTCGCGCAGCGCCACCACGTCGTAGCGGCGCGCTTCCTTCTTCAGCACCGAACCCTCGCCGAACCAGCCGCCCGCCGTGACGCCCGTCAGCGTGGAGACCTTGCCTTCGGCCGAAGTGACCGACATCTTGGCAAGCCCCTCGATGATGCCCATCCAGTGCTCGGCCGGCTCGCCGCTGCGCGCCACGTAACCACCGGCCGCGATCGAGACCTCGACGACCTCGCGCGCGGCGCGGTCGAACTCGGCGGGCGACAGGTTGCGGCCCCAGGTGGAGCCGCGCAGCATCTCGTGCAGGGTGGGCATCGGCGCGGGTCGATGGCGGCTACGACAGCAGGTCGAGCAGCGCGCGGGCGACGACCTTCGTGGCGCGTTTCAGGTCGTCGAGCACCAGGTGCTCATCGGCACGCTTGGCGTTGGACTCGAGCACGGTGCGCGGCCCGGCCCCGTAGATCACCGCAGGGATGCCGCGTTCGCAGTACAGGCGCACGTCGGTGTAGAGCGGCGTGCCCATCGTCGGCGGCCGCTGGCCGAACACCGCTTCGCCGTGGCGTTGCAGCGCGTCCACCAGCGGTGCGTTGCCCGCCAGCGGCGTCAGCGGGTGCGCCAGCAGCAGTCGGCGGATCTCGACCGTGATGCCCGGCACGCCGGCCGCGGCCTCGGCGATCACCTGGCGCAGTTCGGCCTCGACGTCGGCCGGCACCTCTTCGGGAATCATGCGCCGGTCGAGCTTGAAGCTCACCTTGCCGGGCACGACGTTGGTGTTGGTGCCGCCTTCGATGCGGCCCACGTTGAGGTAGGGGTGGCCGATGCCCGGCACCTGCGAGCGCGTCTGGCGGTAGACCTCGTTGCGCGCGTACAGCGCCTGCAGCAGGGTGACCGCGGCCTGCAATGCATCCACCCCGGTGTGCGGTATCGCCGCATGCGCCATGCGGCCGTGCACGGTGACTTCCATCTGCAGGCAGCCGTTGTGGGCGGTGACGACCTCGTAGCTGAAGCCGGCGGCGATCAGCAGGTCGGGTTGCGTCAGGCCATGGGCGAGCAGCCAGCCCGGACCCAGCTCGCCGCCGTACTCCTCGTCGTAGGTGAAGTGCAGCTCGACGCCGCCCTTCAACGGTACGCCCAACGATTCGAGTGCGCGCACGGCGAAGGTGTAGGTCGCGAAGTCGCTCTTGCTGACAGCTGCCGCGCGGCCGTACAGCCTGCCGTCGACCACCTCGCCGCCGTACGGGTCGTGCGTCCAGCCTTCGCCGCGCGGCACCACGTCGCCGTGCGCGTTGAGCGCGATCGTGCGCCCCTCGCCATAGCGTCGCCGCACGATGAGGTTGGTGATCGATTGCAGGCCGTACGCATGCACCTCGCCCGCCGGCACGGGGTGCCGTTCGGCAACGAGGCCGAAGCCCTGCAGCAGCTCGGCGGTGCGCTCGGCGTGCGGCGCGTTGTTGCCGGGCGGTGTGTCGGTGGGCACGCGCACCAGGGCCTGCAGGAAGGCGAGCTGCTCGTCGAAGTGGGCGTCGATCCAGGCGTCGAGTTGTTGGTGGTGGTTCATGGTGGCGAGGGGATTCACAGGTTTTCGAGCAGGTGCTCGAAAGCCAGCACGCACAGCTCGATGTCGTCGCTGGTGCTGCTTTCCAGGGGGTTGTGGCTGATGCCGCTGTTCTCGCCGCGCACGAACAGCATGGCCTGCGGCATCACCTCGTGCAGCTTCATGGCGTCGTGGCCGGCGCCGCTGGGCATGCGGTGCACCGGCAGGCCCAGGGCGGCCACGGCGCGTTCCCAGCGGGCCTGCCAGGCCGGGTGGCTGGGCGCGGCGGATGCGGCCATGGTGCGCTCCAGGCGCTGGCCCAGGCCGCGGCGTTCGCAGATGGCGCTGAGCTCGGCAAGCACGTCGCGCTCCAGCGCGTCGCGCTGGTCGTCGTTGGGGGCGCGCAGGTCGAGCGAGAACTGGCAGCGCCCCGGCACCACGTTGATGGAGCCGCCGGGCACGTTGAGCAGACCGATGGTGGCGACCGAGTCGCCGTCCTGCGCGGCGCGGCGCTCCATGTAGAGCGCGAGCTCGGCCACGGCGCAGGCGGCGTCTCGGCGGCGGTCCATGGGCGTGGTGCCGGCGTGGCTGGCCATGCCGATGACCTCGCCCACGTGGCGCACGCCGGCGTTGATGGAGGTGACCACGGCCAGCGGCAGGCCCATCTCGTTGAGCACCGGGCCCTGCTCGATGTGCACCTCGACGAAGCCGAGGTAGCGCGACGGGTCGCGGCGCAGGGTGGCGATGGCGTCCAGCGTGCCGGGCAGCCCGGCGGCGCGCATGGCCTCGCGCATGGCGATGCCATCGGCGTCGGTCTGCTCCAGCCACGCGGGGTTGAAGTCGCCGGTGAGCGCGCCGGAACCGAGGAAGGTGGCCTTGTAGCGCTGGCCTTCCTCTTCCGAGAAGGCCACGACCTCGATGCCAAAGGGCAGGCGCTGGCCGGCCCGGTGCAGGCGCTGCACGCAGGCCAGGGGCACGAAGATGCCCAGGCGCCCGTCGTACTTGCCGCCGTTGCGCACCGTGTCGAAGTGGCTGCCGGTGAGCAGGCGCTTCGCGTCGGGCGTGGCGCCGTGGTACACGCCCACGACGTTGCCCACGGCGTCGATGGAGACCTCGTCGAAGCCGCATTCGCGCATGCGCGCCATCAGTTCTTTCTGGCAGGCCTGGTGCGCCTCCGTCAGGTAGGTAACGGTGAGCTGGCCGTTCTCCTTGAAGCCCGGGTCGCTGTGTTGCGCGAGGCTTTCGTGCCAGTCCCACACGTGGTGGCCCAGCGCGGGCTCGGCACCGAACTTGTCGGCCAGGCGGATCTCCGCGATGCGGTGGATGTTGCGCAGGGCTTCCTCGCGCTCGAAGTCCACCGGGTTGTTCAGGCGCCGCTGGAAGGTGGCGATGATCTGCTGGCGCGTGAGGCCGCTGCCGCGCGGGCCGCGCACCGCGAGGATGAAGGGGAAGCCGAAGCGCGCGTTGTAGTCGGCGTTGAGTTGTTGCAGCGTGGCGAATTCTTCGGGCGTGCAGTGCGTGAGGCCCGCGCGGCTTTGCTCGCCGGTGCTTTCGCTGGTGAGCGTGTTGGCCACCATGGCCTTGCCCGCGAGTTCGGGATGGGCGCGGATCAGCGCGAGCTGGTCGTCGCGCATGGCGCCGGCCACGGATTGCACCAGCGCCCACTTGAGCGCGGCCAGGCTGGCGAAGGGGCGCGTCGCGAGCGCGCGCTCCACCACCCAGGGCGAGTGTTCGTACAGGCCGTCGAGCAGGCGCAAGACCTCGGCGGGCGCGGCGGTGTTGAGGGTGTCGAGCGTGGGGGCCATGGCGTCAGATGGGCTGGGGGAACCGGGTCTTCCAGTGGCGCGCGATGTCGAGCCGGCGCGCGACCCAGACCTTGTCGTGCGACTGCACGTGGTCGAGGAAGCGCTGCAGCGCGGTGATGCGGCCGGGGCGCCCGAGCAGGCGGCAGTGCATGCCGATGCTCATCATCTTGGGCCGGTCCAGGCCGTTCGGGTCGCCCTCGGCGTACAGCACGTCGAACGTGTCCTTCATGTACTGGAAGAAGGGCTCGGCGTGCGAATAGCCCTGCGGCAAGGCAAAGCGCATGTCGTTGCAGTCGAGCGTGTAGGGCACGATGAGCTGGTGCGTGTCGCTGCCGTCGCTCTTCTTCACCTTCATCCAGAAGGGCAGGTCGTCGCCGTAGTAGTCGCTGTCGTATTCGAAGCCGCCGAAATCGGCCACCAGGCGTCGCGTGTTGGGGCTGTCGCGCCCGGTGTACCAGCCCAGCGGGCGCTGGCCCGTGAGCTCGGTGAGGATGCGCATGGCCTCGGCCATGTGCGCGCGTTCGGTGGGCTCGTCCACGTTCTGGTAGTGGATCCACTTGAGGCCGTGGCAGGCGATGTCGTGGCCGAGCTCGACGAAGGCGGCCGTGACGTCGCGGTGGCGCTGCAGCGCGTGCGCCACGCCGAACACCGTGAGCGGCAGGCCGCGCCGCTCGAACTCGCGCAGCAGGCGCCACACGCCGGCGCGAGAGCCGTATTCGTAGATGCCCTCCATGCTGATGTGCCGCGCGGGGTAGGCCGCCGGGTTGAACATCTCGGAGAGGAACTGCTCGGACGCGTCGTCGCCGTGCAGCACGCTGTTCTCGCCGCCCTCTTCGTAGTTGAGGACGAACTGCACGGCGATGCGCGCGCCCCCCGGCCAGCGGGCGTGTGGCACGTCGCGGCCGTGGCCGATCAGGTCGCGCGGGTAGGGGGCGGTGCTGTCGTAGGTCATGACAAAGCCAGTGAGAGTTCGTTGGCGGGCAGGGGCCGGTCGAAGGCCAGGCTGGCCTCGACGTGCTGCAGGTGTTCGTCCATCAGGCGCACGGCCAGTGCCTCGTCGCGCGCGGCCAGGGCCTTGACGATGGCGGCGTGTTCCTCGCAGGAATCGGCGGCGGCCTCGCTGCTCTGGTACATGAGGGTGATGAGCGCGCAGCGCGAGATGAGGTCGCGCAGCAGGTCGGCCAGCACGCGGTTGTCCATCAGCTCGGCCATGCGCACGTGAAAGTCGCCCAGCAGTTCGGTGCGGCCGGGCACGTCCTGCTGCAGCACGGCCTGGCGCTCCTGCGCCAGGTGCTCGCGCAGGGCGCGCAGCGTGGCGGGCGTGGCCTGGCGCACGAAGGCGCGGGTCATCTCCACCTCGAGCATGCGGCGCACGGCGAAGACCTGGCGGGCCTCGTCGGCCGAGGGCGTGGCGACGAAGGCGCCGCGCGCGGGCTCCAGGCGGATGAGGCGGTTCTGCGAGAGCTGGAACAAAGCTTGCCTGACCAGGGTGCGCGAGACGCCGAAGTGGTCGGCCAGCTTCTGTTCGGCCAGCTTGGTGCCCGGGCGCAGCCGGTGCTCCACGATGGCGCGCGTGAGGGCATCGACGATCTGGGCCGTGCTGGACGTTTCCATGCGACGGATGATAGCCAGAATCGTGCCAAACTGTATACACTTTCGGTCGACCGAAAACGCTTTCCTGGAGAACATGGCCATGGGCCTGAGCACCCACGTACTGGACACGATGCACGGCTGCCCGGCCGCGGGCATGGCGGTGGCGCTGTACGCCACGCAGGGCGAGCAGGCGACGCTGATCAAGCGCTTCACGCTGAATGCGGACGGGCGCAATCCCGATGGTCCCTTGCTGGACAACGCGTCCCTGAAGGTGGGAACGTATCGGCTGGTGTTCGAGGTGAAGGGCTACTTCGACGCGCGCGGCGTGGACTTGCCGGAGCCGCGGTTCCTCGATCGTGTGGCGCTGGACTTCGGGGTGGCTCGGGTGGATCAGCACTACCACGTGCCGCTGCTGGTGAGTCCCTGGGCGTATTCGACGTATCGCGGCAGCTGAAACAAAAAGGGCTCGCCAGACGGCGAGCCCCGAAAACGTCTCAAACCACGGAGATCACTTGCTGCGCTGTCCCTCGGTCAGCGTGTCGAGCTGGAAGTTGCCGCTCTTGTCCCAGAGCCACACCTCGGTGTACGTGACGCGGCCCATGCGCACGGGCGCCGGGAAGGGGGCTGCCGCGCGAACGGTGCGCTCGATCTCGCGCATCACATCGGGCGCGTGGCTGGGTGCGCGCATCCAGTTCACCTGCTTGATGTCGCCGATGTCGTCCACCTCGACCTGCAGCACACCCACCGCGTGCAGCAGCGGCGGCAGCTTGCCCTTGTAGATGCGGTGGCCGTTGCGCTCATAAAGATGGCGCGCGCCGTCCTTGCGGTAGTCGTTCGGCGACGCGGCGTTCGACACGTGCTTGGGCGTGGGCCGACTGCTCACCGGCGGGGGCGGTGGTGCGGGCATGGGG
>NZ_DATIGV010000206.1:0-2277 GCF_035481345.1 Hydrogenophaga sp.
TTGCAAAAGCCGCCCCGCGGCACTCCGATCGACATTGAGGTCGCCCTCAGCGCAGCGGAAAAGATCGCGTTCCGCTTCGTTATGCGCTGAGGCACAGATCAGCTACTTCACCACACGTCGTCTTCAATGCCCTACTACCAAATTCAGAACAAACAACCCCAGGTGGACTCTTCGGCCTTCGTCGCGCCCGATGCCACGCTGGTCGGCGATGTCCAGGTCGACGCTCAGGCCAGCGTCTGGTTCCATGCGGTCGCCCGCGGCGACAACGAGCCCATCCGCATCGGCACCGGTAGCAACGTGCAGGAGGGCGCGGTGCTGCATGCCGATCCCGGCTACCCGCTGGTCATTGGGCGCAACGTGACCGTCGGCCACCAGGCCATGCTGCACGGCTGCACCATCGGCGACGGCTCTCTGATCGGCATCCAGGCGGTGGTGCTCAACGGGGCCAGGATCGGCCGCGAATGCCTGGTCGGCGCCGGCGCGGTGGTGACCGAGCGCAAGGAGTTTCCCGATCGCAGCCTCGTCCTGGGCGCGCCGGCCAAGGTGGCCCGGCCGCTGACCGACGCCGAGGTGGCGAATCTACACGCGAGCGCGCAGGGCTACGCCGAACGCGCCGCCCGGCTTCGCGCCGAGCTGCAACGCGTCGGGGACTGAAGCGGCGCGCACCGCTAATCGGCGCGGCTGGCGCCGCTAGACAGCGATCCTCGATCAGCGCGCGCCACTGGGCCCAGCCGGTGGCCCTTCTTCCGCACCGCGCCGACCTTCACCATCGGCTGGATCGCCTGCGCCAGCGGCACTGTGCGGTTGCGCCTGCCGTCGAACAGATGCCAGCGATGTTTCTCGAGCCGGGAGCTAGACGCGCTTCCACTTAACGCCCACTTCCGCGCCACCCTGAATCGCCCCGGTTTCTGCGGAGGCTGTTTGGTTTAAGTCAGGCCACCACCGTTGTGGCTTGACTGGCGAGTTGCCGGTAGTAGTTTGCCTCAGCCTCTGCGGGCGGGATGTACCCGATGGGTTCGAGCAGGCGATGGTGGTTGAACCAGGACACCCATTCGAGCGTCGCGAACTCCACAGCCTCCTTCGTCTTCCAAGGCGCTCGGCGATGGATGAGCTCGGCCTTGTACAGGCCGTTGATGGTCTCGGCCAGAGCGTTGTCATAACTGTCGCCCTTGCTGCCCACGGACGGCTCGATGCCGGCCTCGGCGAGCCGTTCGGTGTAGCGGATGCTGACGTATTGCGACCCGCGGTCGCTGTGGCATATCAGGCTCCCATCGCGCTCAGGCTGCCGGGCGTAGAGGGCCTGCTCCAGCGCATCGAGCACGAAGTCCGTTCGCATCGAATTGCTCACCCGCCAGCCCACGATGCGACGGGCGAACACGTCGATGACGAAGGCCACGTACAACCAGCCCTGCCAGGTCGAGACATACGTGAAGTCGCTGACCCACAGCTGGTTCGGCCGCTCGGTCCGGAACTGCCGATTGACCCGGTCCAGCGGACACTGGGCCTTGGCATCACCGACCGTGGTTCGCACGACCTTGCCACGCATCACACCGCGAAGCCCCAGCTTGCGCATCAATCGCTCGACCGTGCAGCGAGCAACGGCTACGCCTTCGCGTGCCAGTTGCCGCCACACCTTGTCGGCACCGTAGACCTGCATGTTGGCCTGCCAGACACGTTGAATCTGCGGCGCCAGCACCTCGTCGCGATGCGCTCGGGCACAGCGTTTGTGGGGCTCCCGCAGCAGCGCTGCATGGCGTCGATACGCCGACGGGGCGACCTGCAAGACCTTGCAGAGCGGCTCGACCCCGAAGGTATCGCGATGCTTGTCGATGAAGTCCTTCAGGACTTGAGCCGGCGGTCGAGCTCCGCCTGGGCGAAAAACGCGCTGGCCAGCTTCAGTATCTCGTTGGCCCGGCGCAGCTCCTTGTTCTCGCGCTCAAGCTCCTTCATCCGCTGGGCATCACTGCTCGTGATGCCTTCGCGCACGCCGGCATCGACCTCGGCGCGCTTGACCCATTCGTTCAAGGTCTGCGGCACGCAGCCAATCTTCGGGGCGATGGACTCGATGGCCGCCCACAACGACGGGTACTCTCCGCGCTGCTCCTGCACCATCCTCACTGCGCGCTCGCGCACCTCGGGCGAGAACTTGTTCGACTTGCTCATGGCTCAATCCTCTCAGAGTGTTGAGCCTCCGCGAAAACCGGGGCGATTCACGCCCAAGCTGCTGAACGAAGTCACTGTGACCCATGGCCGGTAGTTGGAGCCCTCGCCCTGACC
>NZ_DATIGV010000207.1:0-7504 GCF_035481345.1 Hydrogenophaga sp.
CACCAGCGGCGCCTATGGTGTGGGCATCAACGTCAACCTGAGCCCGGTGTCGTACCTGCAGGCCAACTGGATGAACTACTACGACAAGGACGACATCAAGCTGCAGGGCGTGGGCCTGATGTACGGGCGGCGCTTCTGAACCGGCCGCGCCGGCTGAAGGAAGGCCGCTTCACGCGGCCGGCCTTCAGGCGTTGAAGCCGCCGAGCGCGCGGATGCGCTCGACGTGCGCGAGCAGCGAGCGCCGCGCCACCGGCCACAGGCGCTCGGGCACGTCGTCGTAAGCCAGCGGCACCCAGTCGTCCAGGCCGCCGTCGGGCCGCGCCTGCATGGCGCGCGCGATCTTGGCTTCGCGCGCGAGGCGGTGCGCCTTGAGGTGGTCGATGGCGCGCCGCGCGCCGCCCTCCACGGGCGCAGAGGCGTTGTCGGCGGTGCGCCGCAGGTCGCCCAGCACGTGGCCGTGCGCGGGCAGGATGAAGTCGATGCCGTGTTCGTCGCACAGCGCGGCCAGGCGGTCCAGGGAAGCCAGGTAGGCGCTCATGTCGCCATCGGGCGGGTCGATGACGGTGGTGCTGCCGTTGAGGATGTGATCGCCGGAGAACAGCAGGCCGTCTTCCAGCAGCACCAGGCAGAGGTGGTTGGCTGCATGGCCGGGCGTGTGCACGGCCATCAGCGTGTGCGTGGTGCCGTCGGGCGCCTGCAGCACCAGGCGCTCGTTGTCGGCCAGGGTGCGATCGGGTGAGAAGCGGCTGTTCTCGCGCGCGGTGGCGGCGCTGGCCAGGCCCAGGATCGGCGGCGGCGTGGCGCCGGCCTGCGCGCACAGGACCTGCAGGCGCGCGGCGCCGGGGGAATGGTCGGGGTGCGAGTGCGTGCAGACGATGGCGCGCAGATCCGAACCGCAGGCGCGCCACAGGCGCTCGATGTGCGCGCTGTCGTCCGGGCCCGGGTCGATGGCGATGTAGCCGGTGGCCGGGTCGCCCACGATGTAGCTGTTGGTGCCGGGGCCGGTCATGACGCCGCTGTTGGGCGCGGTCAGGCGCATCACCTGCTTGAGCAGCGGCACGGGCTGTTCGTGTTGCCAGTCCAGCGGGTGCACGATCTGCCCGTCGGGGCAGACCAGCGCCAACTCGCCGAAGGGCGGCTCGTGTTCCATGTGGCGCGATTCGCGGCCGCGGATGAGGCCGGCGCGCGGGCAGCTCGTCCACAGCGGCTCGTCGTGCGCGGCGCAGGCGTCCAGCACCGATTGCACGGTGGCGTGGGCCTGCAGGCGTTCCAGCGTGCGGATGGTGGGAAAGATGATGAAGAACTGGCCGGCCGCGTGGCGCGCCAGCGCGTCGGCCGGGCGCACCCATTGCGGCTCGAACTGCTCGCTCTCGTCGGCCACGGGTTCCTGGCCCTCGGGCATGCGGGCGATGAGGAAGGGCACGTCGAAGCGGCGCGAGAGGTCGCGGTCGGTGATCCAGTGCGCCAGCACGAAGACCTCGTCGGCCGCCAGCCGCAGGCCGCGGGCCGCGCACTGCGGCGCGAAGGGCGCCTGGCGGTCGAGCGCGGCGATGTCCTCGGCCGTGGCCCAGGCGCCATCGGCGCGGCGCGCGAGCAGCACGCCCAGCTCCTCGAAGCTCTCGCGGATCGCGGCGATCGCCTGCGTCAGGCGCAGGTCGGTCTGCGTGGGCCGGCGCGCGGCGGTGCCGAAGGCCTGGGCGTCGGCGGCGTCGATGCCGCCGCCCGGAAACACGTAGGCGCCAGGGGCGAAGCTGGCCGTCATGGAGCGGCGCGTCATCAGGACCTCGACGCCTTCGGGGCCGTCGCGCAGCAGCAGGACGGTGGCGGCGGGGCGCAGCGGCGCGATGGGGCGGGGCGGGTGCAGGAGCTGGGTGGGGCGGACCATGCGCGCGATTGTGCGCCGGGGCCGTGCCGGGCGCTGTCGCGCGCAGGCGTGGCCCCAGCGGGGCGCGCGCGCCGATCAGGCCCCGGGCCCGAGCGCGCGCATCTCCGCCGACAGCCCCTGCCAGGCGACGTCGAAGCCCGGCGTGGCGCGCAGCGGCGGCAGCGGCGGGCTGCGCAGCGCCCAGTGCGTGCCCGCGACCACGCTGTCGATCACCGGCACCGGCACCAGGGACTGCACCGCCGCCGCCATGCCCGCCAGCCCGGCACCGCCCAGGATGACGGCCTGCACGCCCAGCTGGCGCGCCGCGTCGGCGCAGGCCTGGGCCAGCAGGCGCTGCGCGCCTGCTGGGTCGGCCGCCAATTGCGCACCCGTGGGCACCACGGTGTGGATGCCCGCGAGCTGTTGCGCCTGGCCCAGCGACTGCGCCAGGCGCTGCAGCATGGGTCCCCAGCGTTCGCCGCCGGTGACGATGGCGTAGCGCCCGTGGCGCGCGGCCTCGATGAAGGACGCCTCGGCCAGGCCGGTGACGGGCGCGGGGCTGGACTCGCGCAGGGCCATGAGCCCCGGGTCGCCGAAGCAGCCGATGAGCACCGCGTCCGGCGCGCGTTCGGGCGTGGCCAGCGCCGCCGCCCAGGCGTCCAGCGCCGCGTGGCCCGCCACCGCGAAGCTGGCCTCGTCGGCGATGTAGGGCGCGCCGAAGCGCGCGGTGACGGTGCGCACCCGCACGTGCGAGCCGGCGGCGGCCTGCACGTGGCCTTGCAGCAGCGCGCTCACCGAGGCCGAGGTGTTGGGGTTGATGACCAGCAGCTCGCGCATGGACCTTGGGGGCCTTCAGTCGCCCGCGCCGAACAGGTCGAGCAGGTCCGGCCCGCCGTCGCGCGCGGGCGGGAAGATCAACTGCGCCTCCAGCCGGCGCAGGTGCTCGTCCATCAGCCGCACCGCCTCTTTCGCATCGCGCAGCTTGATGGCGGCCAGCAGGGCGCGGTGCTCCTGGCAGCCGCAGGCCGTGGCTTCCTCGCTGGCGCGGCCGTGCGTGGGGCTGAAGGCCATCAGGATCAGCGAGGTGCGCGAGACCATTTCGCGCAGCACGCCGCCCAGGGTGCCGTGGCCCGAGCGTTCGGCGATGTGCAGGTGGAAGTCGCCCGAGAGGCGGATCGCGCGGTGCATGTCGCCCGCGCCGCGCGCGGCCTCCTCGTCGCGAATGCAGCGCGTGAGCACCTGCATGTCCGCGGCCTCGGCGTTGGCGATGAAGCGCGCCACCAGTGGCGCCTCCACCAGGCGGCGCACCTCGAAGACCTCGCGCGCCTCCTGCTCGCTGGGCTGGGCCACGGTGGCGCCGCGGTTGGGCGTGAGCGTGACGATGCTTTCATTGGCCAGGCGCACCAGCACCGGCCGGATGCGCGTGCGCGAGACGCCGAAGGCCTCGGCCAGGCGGTCTTCCACCAGCTTGGTGCCGGGCAGCAGGCGGTGGTCCAGGACGGCCGAGATCATGCGGTCGTAGATGTCCTGGTCGCTCGGGCTGGCGCTGGCGGCGGTGCGGCGCGCGCGCGGTGACGCAGCGACCGCGCCGCGCGGGGGCATGCGTGTCATTGGCGCCCCTTGCCCTGGCGCCGCCCCAGCAGCACGGCCAGGCCCACCGTGAGGCCCATCACCAGAAAGGAGACCACGGTCGTCACCGTGCCCAGCGCGTAGATGGCCGGCGTGGTGACGGTGGAGGTGAGGCCTTGCAGTTCCAGCGGCAGCGTGTTCACGTCGCCGATGGCCTGCGAGGTGCGCGCGATCTCGTCCCAGCTCAGCGTGAAGCCGAACATGCCGATGCCGATCACCGACGGCCCGATCAGGGGCAGCACCACGTGGCGAAAGCTCTGCCAGCGCGTGGCGCCCAGGTCGCGCGCGGCCTCTTCATAGGCCGGGTTGAAGCGGTTGAATACCGCGAACATGATCAGCAGGCCGAAGGGCAGGGTCCAGGTGAGGTGCGCGCCCAGGGCCGAGGTGAACAGGCCCAGCGCGGTGCCGTAGCCCTCCAGCGTGGCGGTGGCGCCCAGGGTGTCCAGCGCCGACTTGATGCCGCCATCGAGCAGGCGGAACTGCAGGCCGATGCCCAGCGAGACGATGATGGACGGCATGATCAGGCTGGCCACGGTGACGTAGAACAGCGCGTCGCCGCCGCGCAGGCGCTTGCGAAAGGCCAGGCCGGCCAGCACCGACAGCACCACGGTGAGCAGCATCACCGCCGCGCCCAGGCCCAGCGAGCGCAGGAAGGCCGAGCCGATGTCCACCGTGCCCAGGCCATCGGCCAACTGGCGGAACCAGTGCAGCGAGAAACCCCGCAGCGGGAAGGTGAGGCCGCCCTCGGGCCCCTGGAAGCTCAGCACGAAGATCACGAACATCGGCCCGTACATGAACAGCACGAACAGCGCGAAGACGAAGGCCAGCGGCCAGAAGCCGGGGGCGCGGGCATCGGAGGTGCGGGCCTGCATCACAGCTCCTTGCGGATGTCCACGAGGCGCGTGAGGCCCCAGATGATCATCAGCACCACCGCCAGCAGGATCACCGCGTTGGCCGCCGCCAGCGGGAACTGCAGGTAGCTCGTCTGCACCTGGATGATCTTGCCCACCGAGGCGATCTGCTGGCCGCCCATGACGCCGATGGTGACGAAGTCGCCCATCACGATGGTGATGACGAAGATGGAGCCGATGATGATGCCGGTCTTGGACAGCGGCACGATCACGTTCCACAGCGTCTGCCAGGCGCTGGCGCCAGCGTCGCTGGCGGCCTCGATCAGGCTGCGGTCGATGCGCATCATGCTGTTGAAGATCGGCACGATCATGAACATGGTGTACAGGTGCACGAAGGCCAGCACCACGGAGAAATCGGAGAACAGCAGCCACTCCAGCGGCTCGTCCACCACGCCCAGGCCGGTGAGCGCCTGGTTCACCAGGCCGTTGCGGCCCAGCAGCGGCACCCACGAGATCATGCGGATGACGTTGGACGTCCAGAACGGCACGGTGCAGAGCACGAACAGGGCGGTCTGCACGCCGCTGGAGCGCACGTGAAAGGCCAGGAAATAGGCCACGGCGAAGCCCAGCACCAGGGTGATGAGCCAGACCAGGAAGCTGAACTTCAGCGTGGACAGGTAGGTCGAGAGCGTGACGCAGAAGTCGCCGTGCTCGGTGAGCGCCGAGCAACCCTCGAAGATGCTGGCGTAGTTGCGCAGCGTGAAGCCGGGCAGCAGCTCGTACTCGTTGAAGTCCCAAAAGCTGACCATCAGGATCAGCCCCAGGGGCAGCAGGAAGAACAGCACGAACACCAGCGTGTACGGCGCGGCCTGCCACCAGGCCGGCACCGGCCGCTCAGGCGTGTCGGCGACGCCGTGCGCCGCTGGTGTTGTCGTGCTCATGTCGATGGGGTGTGCGTCAGGCCGCGACGAACTCGTTCCATTTGCGGACCATGTACTCGTTCTCGTCCATCACCGCGTTCCAGCAGGCGATGCCGCCCATGCGCTCCTCGTACGAGCCACCATCGCGCTTCTCGCCGGCCTTGGCCAGCAACTGGCCGTTGGGACTCTTGATGTCCTTCTCGGCGGCCTTGCCTTCCATCCAGTAGGCCCACTCGTAGGCCTCCATCTTGGCCTTGGCGGTGTCGAGCACAGCGCTGTAGTAGCCCTGGCGGTTGAGGTAGGCGCCGGCCCAGCCGTCGAGGAACCAGTTGATGAACTCGTAGGCGCCATCCAGCTTGCGGCCGCTGAGCGTGGCCGGCAGGCCGAAGCCGGCGGCCCAGGCGCGGTAGCCTTCCTTGAGCGGCTGGAAGGTGCAGGCCAGGCCCTTGGTGCGCACGGCGGTCACGGCCGGGCTCCACATCGACTGGATCACCACCTCGCCCGAGGCCATGAGGTTCACCGACTCGTTGAAGTCCTTCCACAGCGCGCGGAACTGGCCGGCCTTCTTGGCCTCGATCAGGGTCTTGATCGTGAGGTCGATCTCGGCCTTGGTCATGTTGCCCTTGTCGGGGTACTTGTGCAGGCCCATGGCCTCCACCACCATGGCCGCGTCCATGATGCCGATGGAGGGGATGTTCAGGATGGCGGCCTTGCCCTTGAACTCGGGGTTGAGCAGTTCGGCCCAGGAGCCGATGGGGCGCTTGATCAGATCGGGCCGGATGCCCAGCGTGTCGGCGTTGTAGACCGTGGGGATCAGGCTCATGAACTGCGTCGGCGACTTGGCGAAGGCCTTGCTCTTCTCGCCCTCCAGGAAGATCACCTTCTTGGGCGCGGTGCCCTGGTCGCCCACGGCCTTGCCGCCCACCGTGCCGGTGGTGAAGAGCGAGGTGATCTTGTCGGCGTTCTTGATCTTCTTCGTGTCGATGCCCTTGAGGTTGCCCGTGGGCACGATCTTCTTGAGCGAGAAGTACTCGGTGTCGATCAGGTCGAAGCTGTTGGGCGCGGTCACCGCGCGCTTGGTCACGTCGTCGGTGGTGACGGCCACGTACTGGATCTCGATGCCGGTGTCGGCCTTGAACTTCTCGGCGATGGCCTTGTCCTGGTTCACGGCCGTGCCCAGGTAGCGCAGCACGATGGGCTCCTGCGCGTGCACGAAGGGCGCGGTGCCCGTGGCCAGGATGCCGGCCGTGCCCTTGAGCAGGGTGCGGCGCTGCAGGCCGCAGGAAGTGGTGTTCTCGGACATGGGTCGTCTCTCCAATCGGTGGCAGGGGTGGATGAAAGGGAAATCAGGCGGCAAGCGCGTGCGCGTGCGACGTGGCCCAGGACAGGCGCACGTGCTCGCCCAGGGCGTAGGGACGGTCGGCGAAGACCGATTCGGGCAGCATCACCGAGACGCCGGTGCGCGCGTCGGCGTTCTCGGCATCCAGGCCCAGCAGCACGTAGGTGCCCTGGTACTCGACATCGGTGACGGTGGCGGCGATGCCCTCGCCATCGGCCGCGATGCGCATGTGGTCGTTGCGCACGGCGATCTTGCCGGCCGGCGTCTGCAGCACGTTGTGCCCGCCCATGAAGCGTGCGATGAATTCGGTGGCCGGCTTGTTGTAGACCTCGTGCGGCGAACCGACCTGCTCGATCAGGCCGTGGTTCATGACGACCATGGTGTCGGCCAGCGCCATCGCCTCTTCCTGCGAGTGCGTCACGTGGATGAAGGTCAGGCCCAGCTCCTTCTGCCAGCGGCGCAGCTCGGCGCGCATCTGGATGCGCAGGAAGGGGTCGAGCGCGGACAGCGGCTCGTCCAGCAGCAGCACCTTGGGCTGGGTGATCAGCGCGCGCGCGAGTGCCACACGCTGCTGCTGGCCGCCCGAGAGTTCGCCGGGCTTGCGCTGCGCGAGGTGGCCCATGGCGACGCGTTCCAGCAGGTCCTGCGCCTTGGCCTGGCGCTCGGCCTTGGCCACGCCCTTCATCTTGAGGCTGAAGGCCACGTTGTCCAGCGCCGTGAGGTGCGGGAACAGCGCGAAGCTCTGGAACATCATGGCGGTGCCGCGGGCGGCGGCCGGCAGGTGGGTGATGTTGCGGTTGTCCAGCAGGACGTCGCCGCTGCTGACGGTCTCGTGGCCCGCGATCATGCGCAAGGTGGTGCTCTTGCCGCAGCCCGACGGTCCCAAGAGGCAGCAGTAGCT
>NZ_DATIGV010000208.1:0-8398 GCF_035481345.1 Hydrogenophaga sp.
GTGGCGGGCGGCCTCGCGCCGCGCCGCCAGGCGAGCAGGTGCGCCCGCAAGCGCGCCGGTGTGGGCCAGAAATCGGCAAAGCGCGCATGGCGCGTGCCGACGAAGCCCCAGGCCACCCGCAGCAGCACCAGCACGGCCGCGGCGTAGCCGGCCCACTCGTGGGGTGTTTCGCCCTCTTCCAGCACCCACAGGTTGAGCACGACCAGTCCGACCAGGGACCAATGGAAGAGCCGCAAGAACGGGTCCCAGACCCGCTCGGCGCGAGGCCCGGGGGTCATTCCGACTTGACCGGCTTGCCGGAGACCGGGTCGAAATAGATCTCGACCTTCTTGCCGGCCCTGTCGTGGCCGTAGATCTCGTAGCAATTGCCCTTGGTGACCTTGAAGGTCTTGATCTGGTAGCCCTGGGCCTGCAGCTCCTTCTTGAAGTCGGCCTCGGGTTTCCAGCCCGCCTTGTTGGGCGCGCAGGTGGGGCCAGCAAAGGCGGCGCCGGTGAGGATCAGGCCCAGGGTGGCGACAGCGACGGCTTGGGTTTTCATGCAAATGGACTCCGGTAAGACCCGCACATGCGGGCGGCGCCATTGCAGAAGGCCGACCTGAAGCGCACCTTAAGGGGGCGCGGCCCCGCGCGCCCTGGGGTTGCCGCCCCGCTGGGATAATCCCGCCCCATGGCAGCGAAGCAGCGCGTGGTGGTGGGTTTGAGCGGAGGCGTGGACTCCGCGGTGAGTGCGTACCTGCTCAAGCAGCAGGGCCACGAGGTCGTCGGCATCTTCATGAAGAACTGGGAAGACGACGACGACAGCGAATACTGCAGCAGCCGCCAGGACTGGCTGGACGCCGCCAGCGTGGCCGACGTGATCGGCATCGACATCGAGCACGTCAACTTCGCCGCCGAGTACAAGGACCGCGTGTTCGCCGAGTTCCTGCGCGAGTACCAGGCCGGGCGCACGCCCAACCCCGACATCCTCTGCAACGCCGAGATCAAGTTCAAGGCCTTCCTCGACCACGCCATGCGCCTGGGCGCCGAGAAGATCGCGACGGGTCACTACGCGCGCGTGCGCGAACGCGCCGGCCGCCACGAGCTGCTCAAGGGCCTGGACCCGCTGAAGGACCAGAGCTACTTCCTGCACCGCCTCAGCCAGGCCCAACTGGCCAAGACGATGTTCCCCGTGGGCGAACTGCCCAAGACCGAGGTGCGCCGCATCGCCGCCGAGATCGGCCTGCCCAACGCCAAGAAGAAGGACAGCACCGGCATCTGCTTCATCGGCGAGCGCCCGTTCCGCGAGTTCCTCAACCGCTACATCGCCAGCGCGCCCGGCCCCATCAAGGACGAGCGCGGCCGCACCATCGGCGAGCACGTGGGCCTGAGCTTCTACACCCTGGGCCAGCGCCAGGGCCTGGGCATCGGGGGCGTGCGCGCCAAGGGCGCGCAGAAGGGTGGCAGCGAGCACGAGCCCTGGTTCGTCGCGCGCAAGGACATCGCCCGCAACACCCTGTGGGCCGTGCAGGGGCACGACCACCCCTGGCTGCTGTCGCCGCGCCTGCGCGCGCACGACGCGAGCTGGGTGGCCGGCGAGCCGCCGCGCGCCGGCGCGCTGGCCGCCAAGACACGCTACCGCCAGGCCGACGCGCCCTGTGCCGTCGAGCCACTGGGCAACGACGGCTTCGTGCTGCGTTTCGAAGAGGCTCAGTGGGCGGTCACTCCCGGCCAGAGCGCCGTGTTGTATGACGGCGAGGTCTGCCTGGGCGGCGGCGTGATCGTCACGGAGGCGGCCTCGGGCGACGAGGCCTACGCGCCGGCCGCCGCTCTGACGGCTTGACGCGGTCGCGGGCGACACCCCTACCCCCAGGGGATCTACTGCCAACGCAGTATTGAGGCCGCCGCCCGCCGCACAAATACTGCCTCTCACTCAGTTGGCCCGCGGCCCTCGCGGGCCGCGCGTATCGCGGGGTGTCGATGCACGGTGGGGTGCCAGGCGGTCAAGGATGGCGGTGGGTCATGGCTTTGATCGGTCTGTGGCTCGCGGCTCAGTCCTGCGCCGCATACGGTGACCGGGCGGCGGTTGAGGTGGACGCCCGCTCGGGCCCCATCGAGCTCACCCCCGAGCTGCAGTTCCTCGACAACCGCGAACACCCCTGGCAGCCCGACCAGCCCGACGCGGCCTCCGTCACGTTCCGCCCCTTGCCGCCGGGCTGGCGTCAGGGCAACTTCGGCATGGCGTCCGTCGACCTCTGGTTCCGTGTGGTGCTGCGCGCCGGCCCCGACGCGCCCACCGACTGGATGTGGGTGGTGGGCAACGCCAACCTCGACCTGGTCGAGCTGTGGACCGCCGCGCCGGGTCAGCCCTTCGTGCGGCGCCGCAGCGGCGACAGCCTGCCGCCGGGGCAGCGCGCCCACTCGCACCACCTGCCGGTGATTCCGCTGGCGCTGGCGCCGGGCACCGCCACTCAGGTCTACATGCGCGTGCGCACGGCCGGCGTGGCCCAGGTGCCGGTCACCCTGTGGCAGCGCGAGGCCCGCGCCCATCGGGACCAGTGGGTCTATGGCCTCAATGGCGCGTACTTCGGCCTGCTGGCGGGGCTCATCCTCTACAACACCATGCTGTACTTCAGCATCCGCGACCGCGCCTACCTGTATTACGTGGGTTCCGCCGCGGCGCTCGGCTTCTGGCAGTTCGGCAACTCTGGCTTCGTTGCCCAGTACCTGTGGCCCGGCAGCGCGCTGCTGCAGCATTACCTGGTCAATCTGCCGTTGGCGCTGGGTTGCGGCCTGCTCTTGCCCTTCGCGCGCAGCTTCCTGCAGACCGCCGCGCACGCGCCAGCGCTCGACCGCGCCGCGCGGCTGCTGACCTGGGCCTGGGGCGCGGCTTTTCTGTTGACCCTGCCGCCGCCCCTGTCGCCCGGCCAACTGATCGCGCCCTGGCTGGTGGCCGCGACCACCTTGCTGCTGGTGGCCATGGCGGTGGACGGCCTGCGCGACCGCCGACCGGCTGCCTTGCCTTTCACCATCGCCTGGGCCTGCCTCTGGGTCAGCGCCTTGCTCAATGTCTTCTACCGCCTGGGCTGGCTGCCGGAGCACGCCCTGGTGGTGCACGCGCCCATGATCGGCGCCGCGCTGGAGATGGTGCTGCTGTCCTTCGCGCTGGCCGACCGCTTCCGCGTCGAGCGCCAGGCGGCCGAGCGCGCCCACGCCGATCGCCTGCGCTCCGAAGTGGAGCGCGACATGGCGCACCAGGCCACCACCGAAAAATCGCGCTTCCTCGCCGCGGTGAGCCACGACATGCGCCAGCCGCTCTATGCCATCACGCTGGCGGCCGAATCGCTGGAGCGCCAGCGCCCGCTGCGCCACCCCGGGCCCCTGCTGGCGCAGATGCGGGCCGGGCTGGAGACGGCGGATCGCCTGCTCGATGCGGTGATGACGGTGGCGAGGCTGGAAACCGGCTCGCTGCAGCCGCGCCGCGACACCTTCTCGCTCGAGGCGCTGCTGGACCAGGTGGACGAGCGCTTCGGGCCACAGGCCCGGGACAAGGGCCTGCGCTGGTCGATCACGCCCTGTCTGGCGGAGGTCGCCACGGACGCGACGCTGCTGCAACGCATCGTCTTCAACCTCGTGAGCAACGCCGTGACCTACACCGAGGCGGGCGGCGTGCTGGTCTCGTGCCGCGCGCGGCGCGCGGGCGTGCTGTTGCAGGTCTGGGACACCGGCGGAGGGCTGCCGCCGGAGCCCGAATCGCAGGTGTTCGAGCGCCACTTCCGCGGTGAGGCCGGCACCGAAACCGACAGCGGGGTCGGGCTCGGCCTGGTCATCGTCAAGCAGACCGCGCTGCTGCTGGGGCTGCGCCTGTCGGTGCGCTCGCGCCCGGGGCACGGCACCTGCTTTTCCCTGTGGCTGCCCCAGGCGACCTCAGGCGCCGAAGACGCTGGGATGGGTGTGCAGGACGTCCAGCGGCAGGCGGCGCCCGGACAGGTGGTCCTCGATGCACTGCAGCACCAGGGGGCTGCGGTGCCGCCCCGCTGAGGCGCGCACCTCCTCGGGCGTGAGCCAGCAGACGCGCACGATGCCGCTGTCGAGCGCGCGCCCGGCGATCGCCTCGCCCACGCGCCCGCTGATGGCGAAGCGCAGGTAGGTGATGGACTCGCCCGCGCGCTCGAAGCGGGCCAGGTAGGCCCCGACGAGCGCCTCGGGGCTGAAGGGGTGCGCGGTTTCCTCCAGGGTCTCGCGCACGGCGGCCTGCACCAGGCTCTCGCCCGGCTCCAGGTGGCCGGCGGGGTTGTTCAGGCGCAGCCCCTCGGGCGTGTGCTCTTCGATCAGCAGGTAGCGGCCCTCGCGCTCGGCGAGGGTGGCCACGGTGACGCTTGGTGCCCAGCGGGAAGTCATGGGCGGCGATTATGGGCGGCGGCGTCCCGCGGGCGCGGGCTTTCGCATGGGCTTTCAGTTAAGCTCGCCCGCTGATTTCAGACCCGAGCGCGAGGAGACACCCATGCTCATAGGCGTACCCGCCGAAACACTGGCGGGCGAGACCCGTGTGGCCGTCACGCCCGAGACGGCGAAGAAGCTGGTGGCCCAAGGCCACGTGGTGCGCGTGCAGGCCGGTGCCGGCCTGGCGGCCAGCGCCACCGACGCCGCGTATGAAGCGGCGGGCGCGCAGATCACCGACGCCGCCGGCGCGCTCGGTGCCGACCTCGTGCTCAAGGTGCGCAGTCCGCAGCCCAGCGAACTGCCTCTCATGAAGTCCGGCGCCAGCCTCGTCGGCATGCTCAACCCCTTCGACGCCGATGGCCTGCAGGCCCTGGCCTCGGCCGGGCTCACGGCCTTCGCGCTGGAGGCCGCGCCGCGCACCACGCGCGCGCAGAGCATGGACGTGCTGTCCTCGCAGGCCAACATCGCCGGCTACAAGGCGGTGATGCTCGCGGCCAACGCCTACGCCCGGTTCTTCCCCATGCTCATGACGGCCGCCGGCACGGTGAAGGCCGCGCGCGTGGTCATCCTGGGGGTGGGCGTGGCCGGTTTGCAGGCCATCGCCACGGCCAAGCGCCTGGGCGCGGTCATCGAGGCGTCCGACGTGCGGCCCAGCGTGAAGGAGCAGATCGAGTCGCTGGGCGGCAAGTTCATCGACGTGCCCTACGAGACGGCGGAAGAGAAAGAGGCGGCCGAAGGGGTGGGCGGCTACGCCCGGCCCATGCCGCCGAGCTGGCTGCAGCGCCAGGCCGCCGAGGTGGCCAAGCGCGTGGCGCAGGCCGACGTGGTGATCTCCACCGCGCTGATCCCGGGCCGCGCCGCGCCCACGCTGATCACCGAGGAGATGGTCAAGAGCATGAAGCCGGGCTCGGTGATCGTGGACATCGCGGCGGGCAAAGGGCCGAACGGCGTGGGCGGCAACTGCCCGCTCACCGAAACCGACAAGACCGTCGTGAAGCACGGCGTGACGCTGATCGGCGAGACCAACCTGCCCGCGCTGGTGGCGGCCGACGCTTCGGCGCTGTATGCGCGCAACGTGCTGGACTTCCTCAAGCTCGTGCTGCCGAAAGACGCCACGGCCGTGCAGGTGCCGATGGACGACGACATCGTGGTCGCCTGCCTGATGACCCAAGCCGGCGAGGTCAAGCGCAAATGAGCGACACCGCCAGCCGCGTGATGCTGCGCGCCAAGCTGCACCGCGCCACCGTGACCGAAGCCGACCTGCACTACGAAGGCTCCTGCGGCATCGACGAGGACCTGCTCGACGCCGCCGACATGCGCGAGTTCGAGAAGATCGAGCTCTACAACGTCAACAACGGCGAGCGCTTCTCCACCTACATCATCAAGGCGGCGCGCGGCTCGGGCGCCATCTCGCTCAACGGCGCGGCCGCGCGCAAGGCGCACGTGGGCGACCTGCTCATCATCTGCACCTACTCGCCCGTGGCCGACAGCGCGGTGCCCGGCTGGAAGCCGCGCGTGGTGCTGCTCGGTGAAGGCAACCGCATCAATCAGATCAAGAAAACCTGACAGAGGAGCCGCCATGGACGCCGTCTCGCCCACCCTCATCAACCTCATCATCTTCGTGCTGGCCATCTACGTGGGCTACCACGTGGTGTGGACGGTGACGCCCGCGCTGCACACGCCGCTGATGGCCGTCACCAATGCCATCTCGGCCATCGTCATCGTGGGCGCCATGCTGGCCGCCGCCCTCACCGAGACGCCGCTGGGCCGCACCATGGGCGTGCTGGCCGTGGCGCTGGCCGCGGTCAACGTCTTCGGCGGCTTCCTCGTCACGCGGCGCATGCTGGAGATGTTCAAGAAGAAGGAGCGCAAGGCGCCGGCCGCCGAGGGGAGTGCCAAATGAGCATGAACCTCGTCGTCCTGCTGTACCTCATCGCCTCGGTCTGCTTCATCCAGGCCCTCAAGGGCTTGTCGCATCCCACCACCTCCATCCGCGGCAACGTCTTCGGCATGACGGGCATGGCCATCGCCATCCTCACCACCGCCGCGCTCATCGTGGAGACCGCTGGCGGCCAGGCCCGGGGCATGGTCTACGTGCTCGCAGGCCTGGTGGTGGGTGGCGGCGTGGGCGCCTACATGGCCAAGAAGGTCGAGATGACCAAGATGCCCGAGCTGGTGGCCTTCATGCACAGCATGATCGGCCTGGCCGCGGTGTGCATCGCCGTGGCCGTGGTGGCCGAGCCCTGGGCCTTCGGCATCGTCGCCCGTGGCGAAGGCATCCCGGGCGGCAACCGCATCGAACTCGCTCTGGGCGCCTTCATCGGCGCGGTCACCTTCAGCGGCTCGGTCATTGCCTTCGGCAAGCTCAGCGGCAAGTACAAGTTCCGCCTGTTCCAGGGCGCGCCCGTCACCTTCGCGGGGCAGCACAAACTCAACCTGGCGCTGGGCCTGGCCACGGCCTTCTTCATCTTCGGCTTCTGGCACTCGCAGAGCTGGATCGACATCGTGCTGGTCATTGCCCTGGGCTTCATCCTGGGCGTGCTGATCATCATTCCCATCGGCGGCGCCGACATGCCGGTGGTGGTGTCCATGCTCAACAGCTACTCGGGCTGGGCCGCCGCGGCCACCGGTTTCATGCTGTCCAACGACCTCTTGATCGTGACGGGTGCGCTGGTGGGCTCCTCGGGTGCCATCCTGTCCTACATCATGTGCCAGGCCATGAACCGCAACTTCATCAGCGTGATCGCGGGTGGCTTCGGTTCCGGCGCGGGTGCCCCGGCCGCCAAGGGCGCCGCGGCCGAGCCGCAGGGCGAAGCGGTGCCGATCAGCGCCGCGGAGACCGCCGAGCTGCTGCGCGACGCCAAGAGCGTGGTCATCGTGCCCGGCTACGGCATGGCCGTGGCCCAGGCCCAGCACACGGTCAACGAGATCACGCGCACGCTGCGCGACAAGGGCGTCAACGTGCGCTTCGCGATCCACCCCGTGGCCGGCCGCATGCCGGGCCACATGAACGTGCTGCTGGCCGAGGCCAAGGTGCCCTACGACATCGTGATGGAAATGGACGAGATCAACGACGACTTTCCGGACACGGACGTCGCCATGGTCATCGGCGCCAACGACATCGTGAACCCGGCCGCACAGGACGACCCGACCAGCCCCATCGCCGGCATGCCGGTGCTGGAGGTGTGGAAGGCCAAGAACTCCGTCGTGATGAAGCGTTCCATGGCCTCGGGCTATGCCGGCGTGGACAACCCTTTGTTCTACAAGGACAACAACCGCATGCTGTTCGGCGATGCGAAGAAGATGCTCGACGAGGTGTTGGGCGCATTGAAGGCCTGACCGCAGAACGAAGGAGATCCCATGACCGAGCGCATCTGGCTGCAGAGCTATCCACCGGGCGTGCCCAGCGACATCGACCCGGGCGAGTACCCCTCGCTGGTCGCGCTGATGGAGGAGAGCTTTTCGAAGTTCGCCGACCGCACGGCCTACAGCTTCATGGGCCGCGACGTGAGCTACGCCGAGACCGACCGGCTCAGCAGCCGCCTCGCTGCCTACCTGCAAAGCCTGGGCCTGGCGCGCGGCGACCGGGTGGCCGTGATGATGCCCAACGTGCCGCAGTACCCGGTGGCCGTGGCCGCCATCCTGCGCGCCGGCTATGTGCTCGTGAACGTCAACCCGCTGTACACGCCGCGCGAGCTCGAGCACCAGCTCAAGGACTCCGGCGCCAAGGCCATCGTCATCATCGAGAACTTCGCGGCCACGCTGGCGCAGTGCATGCAGTCCACACCCGTGCGCCACGTGGTGCTGTGCGCCATGGGCGACCAGCTGGGCCTGCTCAAGGGCGCGCTCGTGAACTACGTGGTGCGCAAGGTCAAGAAGATGGTGCCGCCGTTCGCGCTGCCCGGTGCGGTGCGCTTCAACGACGCCATCGCGCGCGGCTCGAGCGCGCAGTTCACCAAGCCGCAGATCGGCCCCGACG
>NZ_DATIGV010000209.1:0-14823 GCF_035481345.1 Hydrogenophaga sp.
GTTCGGCCGCGGGGCCGGGTGCCGGGGGCGTGGCCGGCGCGGGGCGCGACGGCGCGTTCGCCGGCGGCTCGGCGCCGCGCGGCCCATTCAGCAGGCGCACGCTCTCCGGCGCAATCTGCTTCGTCAAACGCTGGGGCTCGCGCGGATCACTTGGTGGGGGGAAGCCGATCGCCACGAGATGGCCCTGCGTCCACGCGAAATACAGGCCATTGGCCACCAGCAGCACCGCGACCACCCACCTCAGCATGGGCGCACACTCACTTCCGCGCTGTCCACGCGGCGCAGCTGGCCGTTCACGCGCACCAGGAGCGCGCCGTCTTCAGCCACGCCGCAGGCGGTGCCTGTGCTGCCATCGCTCAGGCGCAGCTCGCGGTCCTTCAGTGCGTCGCGCGCCGCGTAGCGCACCGCAAAGGGCGCGAAGCCTTCGGCGGCGAAGCGCTGCACGTCGTGCACCAGGGGCGGCACCAGGCGCGGCAGCAGCTCGGCGGCAGTCACGCCCATCTCGACCTCGGCCAGACCGGCCGGCGCAGTGGTCCCCATCGGACCGGCCGGCACACTCGCCAGCGCGTCCTCGGCCGGCCGCGCCACATTGATGCCCACACCGATCACCACCGAGCGCGGGCCCTCGCGCTCATCGGCGTGGCCCGCCGTTTCCACCAGGATGCCGCCGAGCTTGCGGCCCATGAGCCACAGGTCGTTGGGCCACTTCAGCCGCACGTCGGCGTGCAACTGTTCGGCCAGGCTCAAGCCCACGGTGAGCGACAGGCCCGACCAGCTTTTCGGCGCCAGCGACAGACCCAACGAAAAGGTGAGCGATTGCCCGACGCGGCTGTGCCAGCCACGCCCCAGGCGGCCGCGCCCGGCGGTCTGGCGCTCGGCCACCAGCAGCACCGGGTCCAGCGGCGCGGTGCGCGCGCGGCGCATGAGTTCGGTGTTGGTGGAATCGATCTCTTCGAGCACCTCGACCGTGAAGCCAGGCAGGTCGGGCACCACCGCCTGCCAGATGGCCTCGGCGCCGCCCGCGAGCGAGGCAGTGGCGGTCATGTCACCCGAGCTTGGTGGCGCGCCCGCCGCGCTTGGGCGCCAGCAGCGTGCCGCGGCACTTCTTGGCGCCGCACCAGCAGGGGTACTGCGCCTTCAGCTTGGGCGTCAGCGGTTCGTCGATGACGAGGCCGTAGTCGTAGAACAGCTCTTCGCCGGCGGCGATGGCGCGCAGCGAGCGGATGAAGACGCGGCCGTCTTCGATGTCGGCTTCGCAGTTGGGCTTGCAACTGTGGTTGATCCAGCGCGCCGAGTTGCCGCCGTACTTGGCGTCGATCACGCGGTCTTCGTCGATGTGGAAGTAGAAGGTGTGGTTGGGGTCGCTCGGGTCGTGTGGGTGGCGCTCCAGCGCCTCGGTCCAGGTGATGATTTCGCCCGTGTACTCGATCAGCGTCTCGCCCGGGGCCAGGTCCACCAGGGCGAACACGCCCTTGCCGTGCACGCCCGAGCGGCGGGTCTGGATGCGGCGCGTGTCGGTGGTTTTGGCTGCGGAAGACTTGCGTGCCGATGGTTTGCGGGCGGTTTTCGTCACGTCGAATTTCTTTGGTAAGGTTGTTTTGTGCGGGTGCGCGCGTGGGTGCGCGCACGACAAGCGCGCGCACATGTGTGTGCGCGCCCGCGCGTATGGGAGCGGATTGTAGAGATGAAAACCCTGGTCATTGCCGAGAAGCCGTCCGTGGCGCAAGACATCGTCCGCGCCCTGACGCCGGTCGCGGGCAAGTTCGACAAGCACGACGATCACTTCGAGAACGATCGGTACGTGGTCACGTCCGCCGTGGGCCACCTGGTGGAAATCGCCGCGCCCGAGCAATTCGACGTCAAGCGCGGCAAGTGGAGCTTCGCCCACCTGCCGGTGCTGCCACCGTATTTCGAGCTCAAGCCGATCGACAAGGCGAAGTCGCGCCTGAACGCCGTGGTGAAACTGGCCAGGCGCAAGGACGTCACCGAGCTGATCAACGCCTGCGACGCGGGCCGCGAGGGTGAGCTGATCTTCCGCCTGATCGAGCAGTACGCGGGTGGCCTGAAGGGTGGCCAGTACCAGGGTCTGGGCAAGCCGGTGAGCCGCCTGTGGCTGCAGTCCATGACGCCGGCCGCGATCCGCGAGGGCTTCGAACGCCTGCGCAGCGACGCGCAGATGCGCGGCCTGGCCGACGCGGCGCGCAGCCGCTCCGAGGCCGACTGGCTGGTGGGCATCAACGGTACCCGCGCGATGACCGCCTTCAACTCGCGCGACGGCGGCTTCTTCCTCACCACCGTGGGCCGCGTGCAGACGCCCACGCTGTCCATCGTCGTCGAGCGCGAGGAAAAGATCCGCGCGCACAAGCCGCGCGACTACTGGGAGATCCACGCCAGCTTCCTGGCCGAGGCCGGCGAGTACCCCGGCAAGTGGTTCAACCCCGACTTCAAGAAGCCCACGGGCGAGGACGCCGACGCCGACCTGCGCGCCGACCGCGTCTGGAGTCTGCTGGAGGCGCAGGCCATCGTGGACGCGGTGCGTGGCAAGGCCGCCAGCGTCAAGGAAGAGAGCAAGCCCACCACCCAGGCCTGCGGTCAGCTCTACGACCTGACCAGCCTGCAGCGCGAGGCCAATGGCCGCTTCGGGTTCTCGGCCAAGACCACGCTGCAGCTGGCGCAGAGCCTGTACGAGCGCCACAAGGCCCTGACCTACCCACGAACCGATTCGCGCGCCCTGCCCGAGGACTACCTGGGCACGGTGAAGGACACCTTCGAGATGCTGGCCGGCAGCGGCATGGCGCATCTGGCGCCGCACGCCAGGACGGCGCTGAGCAACGGCTACATCAAGCCCAGCAAGCGCATCTTCGACAACAGCAAGGTGTCGGACCACTTCGCCATCATTCCCACGCTGCAGGCGCCGCATGGCCTTTCCGAGGCCGAGCAGAAGCTCTACGACCTGGTGGTGCGCCGCTTCATCGCGGTGTTCTTCCCCAGCGCCGAGTTCCTGGTCACCACGCGCATCAGCAGTGTGCTCAACCACCACTTCAAGACCGAAGGCAAGGTACTGGTCAAGCCGGGCTGGATGGCCGTCTACGGCAAGGAAGCCGCCGAGGACGTGGAGGGCGCGCAAGCCGGCGACAAGGGACAGAACCTGGTGCCGGTGCGCGAAGGCGAGACGGTTCGCACCGAGTCGGTGGAGCACAAGGGCTTGCAGACCCGCCCGCCCGCGCGCTACAGCGAAGCCACGCTGCTGGCCGCCATGGAGGGCGCGGGCAAGCTCATCGACGACGAGGAACTGCGCGAGGCCATGCACGAGAAGGGCCTGGGCACGCCGGCCACGCGCGCGGCCACCATCGAAGGCCTGCTGGCCGAGAAGTACATGTTGCGCGAAGGCCGCGAGCTCATCCCCACCGCCAAGGCGTTCCAGCTCATGACGCTGCTGCGTGGCCTGGAGGTGGAGGACCTCTCCAAGCCCGAGCTCACCGGCGAGTGGGAGTACAAGCTCGCGCAGATGGAGCACGGCAAGCTCTCGCGCGACGCCTTCATGGCCGAGATCGCGGCCATGACCGAGCGCCTGGTGAAAAAGGCCAAGGAATACGACCGAGACACCGTGCCGGGCGACTACGCCACCCTGTCCACGCCCTGCCCCAACTGCGGCGGCGTGGTCAAGGAGAACTACCGCCGCTTCGCCTGCACCGGTACCAATGGCGCCAGCGAGGGCTGCGGCTTCTCGTTCACCAAATCCCCCGCGGGCCGCACCTTCGAGACCGCCGAGGCCAACGATTTCCTGCGCGACAAGCGCATCGGCCCGCTGGAGGGCTTTCGCTCCAAGGCGGGCTGGCCCTTCGTGGCCGAACTCGCGCTCAAGTACAGCGAGGAAGACCGCAACTGGAAGCTCGAATTCGACTTCGGCGACGACCGCAAGGACGAGGAGACGGGCGAGCTGGTCGACTTCTCCGGCAGCGAGTCTCTGGGCGCCTGCCCCAAGTGCGGCGGCGCGGTGCACGAGCACGGCGCCAACTACGTCTGCGAGCGCGCCGTGCCCACGGCGCAGCAGCCCACGCCGAGCTGCGATTTCAAGAGCGGCAAGGTCATCCTGCAGCAGCCCGTGGCGCGCGAGCAGATGAGCAAGCTGCTGGCCACCGGCAAGACCGACCTGCTCGACAAGTTCGTCTCCATGCGCACGCGCCGCTCGTTCAAGGCCTTCCTGGCCTGGGACGCCGAGGCCGGCAAGGTGAACTTCGAGTTCGAGAAGCGCAACAGCAAGTACCCGCCGCGCAAGGGCGCGCCGGCCCGCCCCGCCGCCAAGGCCGCCGCACCCGCGAAGAAGGCCGCGGCCAAGAAGGTCCCGGCCGCCAAGAAGGCGCCCGCCGAGAAGAAAGCCCCGCGCAAGACCACGGCCGCCAACGGCAAGCAACCCAGTGCGGCACTGGCAGCGGTCATCGGCGAAGGCCCGGTGTCTCGGCCCGAGGTGGTCAAGAAGCTGTGGGACTACATCAAGGCCAACGGCCTGCAGGACCCGGCGGACAAGCGCCGCGTCAAGGCCGACGCCAAGCTGCGCCCCGTGTTCGGCAAGGACGCGGTCACCATGTTCGAGATCGCCGGCCTGGTCGGCCAGCACCTGAGCTGAATTCAACCCAAACCTGGAGACAGACCCCATGAGCCTCAAGCTCTATTACGCGCCCGGCGCGTGTTCCTTCGTGCCGCACAGCTCGCTCGAACTGGCGGGCGCCACCTTTGAGCCCTCGCTGGTCAAGCTGCACAAGGGCGAACAGCGCGCACCCGAGTACCTCGCCATCAACCCGCGCGGCCAGGTGCCGGTGCTGGTGGACGGCGACGAGGTCATCACGCAGATCCCGGCCATCGTGCTCTACCTCGACGGCAAGTTTCCCGAAGCCGGCCTGCTGCCCGCGTCGGGCGTGGCGCGCACGCGCGCGCTCCAGACCCTGGCCTGGATGAACAACACCGTGCACCCGACCTTCACGCACGTGTTCATGCCGCAGAAATTCACCGCCGACGAGGCCGCCCAGAAGGCGGTGAAGGCGCACGCGGTGGAAAGCTACCGCGGCCTGCTCGGCGAAATCGAGGCACTGGCGCAGAAGGCCAGCCCCTGGCTGAGCGGCAACAAGCCCGGTGCGCTGGACGCCTACGCGCTCACGCTGCTGCGCTGGGGCGGCTTCGCGGGCATCGATCCCAACAGCCTGCCCGCCACCTGGGCGCTGGTGCAGCGCTTCGCGGCGCTGCCGGCGGTGGCGCGCGCGATCGAGCGCGAGCGACTGGAGTTGAACGTCTACAAAGGCTGATGCAGCGGGCCGGCGCAGGCCGTCACTCGCCCAGCGCCTGCTTCGCCACGAAACGCACCGACACGCGCAGCCCGGGGCGGGCGCGCTCCGGGTGCGCATCCTCCATGTGCACGGTCGCACCGTGCTGCTGCGCGATCTCCTGCACGATGGCCAGGCCCAGGCCCGAGCCGTCGACGTCGGTGCCCAGCGCGCGGTAGAAGGGCTGCATCACCAGGCCCCGCTCGCTGGCCGGGATGCCGGGGCCGTTGTCTTCCACCTGCACGAGCTGCACGCCGCTGAAGCGGTCCACCAGCACGCGCGCCGTCACCACGCCCTTGGGCCCGCCATAGGCCATGGCGTTGTCCACCAGGTTGCGCACCATCTCCTGCAGCAGCGTGGGGTTGCCGGTGAGTTGCAGTTCCTCGGGCACCTCGCTGTCGCCCTCCACGCCCAGGTCCACGCCCAGTTCCAGCGCGCGCGGCACGGTGTCGCGCACCACGGCGGCCACCAGGCGCGCCAGGTCGACGCGCGCGCTCGGCAGGGTTCGTCCCGTGGTCTCGGCGCGCGCCAGGGCGAGCAGCTGGTTCACCGTGTGCGTCGCACGCGCGCTGGAGCGCGCGATCTGATGCAATGAGCCGCGCAGTCCCGCCGGGTCGGACTCGCGCTGGGCCAGTTCGGCCTGCATGCGCAGGCCTGCCAGCGGTGTCTTCAATTGGTGCGCCGCGTCGGCCAGGAAGCGGCGCTGCGTGGTAAGCGATACCTTCAGCCGGGCCAGCAGGTCGTTGATGGAGGACACCAGCGGCGCCACTTCCTGCGGGATGTCGGCTTCCTCGATCGGGCTCAGGTCGTCCGGGCGGCGTGCGCGGATGCGCTGCTCCAGGTCCGACAGCGGGCGGATGCCGCGCACCAGCGCCAGCCAGACCAGCAGCACCGCCAGCGGCAGGATCACGAACTGCGGGACCATCACCCCCTTGATGATCTCGTTGGCCAGCGTGGAGCGCCGCCCCGTGGTCTCGGCCACCTGCAAGAGCACCGGGCGCAGGGGGTCGGGCCGCGCGAGCCAGGTGTAGGCCACGCGCACGGCGTCGCCGCGCAGCACGTCGTCGCGCTGGCGTATGCGGCCGGCCTCCGGCACCTCGTCGGCGGGTGGCGCGGGCAGGTCGAACTCACCGCTGACGAATTGGCCTCGTGCATCGGCGAGCTGGTAGTACACCAGGTCCGAGTCATCGGCGCGCAGCAGGTCGCGCGTCTGCGGATCGATCGCGAAGCGCAAGCTGCCGCCTTCCACCACCACCAGCTGCGCCAGGGCCTGCAGGTTGTATTCGAGCGCCCGGTCGAAGGGCTTGTTGGCAATGCCCTGCGCCACCACCCACGTGAGGGCAAGCGACAGCGGCCACAGCAGCAGCAGCGGCGTGAGCATCCAGTCCAGGATCTCGCCGAACAGGCTGCGCTGCTCGCGCTGGAACAGGCCGAAGGAGATCGGTGTGGTGGGCCGCTCGCGCGCCGGGCTGTTGTCCAGGGGCGCCACGGAACCGGCTTCGCCGGGCCGCAGGCGCCGCCCCCCCTCCGGGGGGGTGACGGGCCGCAGGCCCGGCGCAGGGGGGGTCACACCTTCTCCAGGCAGTAGCCCAGGCCGCGCACGGTGGCGATGCGGATCGGTCCCTTCTCGATCTTCTTGCGCAGGCGGTGGATGTAGACCTCGATCGCGTTGGTGCTGACCTCCTCGCCCCATTCGCACAGGCGCTCGACGAGCTGGTCCTTGCTGACCAGGCGGCCCGCGCGCTGCAGCAGCACCTCGAGCAGGCCCAGTTCGCGCGCGGAGAGCTCCACCAGCTTGCCGTCGATGGTGGCCACGCGGCCCGCCTGGTCGTATTCCAGCGGGCCGTGGCGGATGGTGTTGGTGCTGCCGCCCATGCCGCGGCGCGTGAGCGCGCGCACGCGCGCCTCGAGTTCCTGCAGCGAAAAGGGCTTGGCCATGTAGTCGTCGGCACCGAAGTCCAGGCCCTTGACGCGCTCCTCCACGCTGTCGGCCGCGGTGAGGATGAGCACCGGCATGGCCGAGCCGCGCGAGCGCAGGCGCTTGAGCACCTCCAGGCCATGCAGGCGCGGCAGGCCCAGGTCGAGGATGAGCAGGTCGAACTCGTTGTTGGTCATCAGGGCCGCGTCGGCTTCGGTGCCGCTGGCCACGTGATCGACCGCCGCGCCGGCTGCGCGCAGGCTGCGCAGCAGGCCATCGGCCAGCACGTGGTCATCCTCGGCGATCAGGATGCGCATGGCTTGTCTCCTTGGATCTGCGGGGCATTGTAGGGACGGCGCCCCGTGGCGGTGGGGCGCTTCAGGCCTGCGCGTAGGCCTCCAGACCGATGGCCACCACCGTGGCCACCTCATCGCCCACCTGCGCGGCGAACTCGGCCTCGGCCCGGGCCACCGCGCGGCGGAAGGCGTTGAGCCAGAGCAGGCCGTCGGGCGTGAAGGCGATGCGCCGGGCCCGCGCGTCCAGGGGGTCGTTCTCGCGCCGTACCAGGCCCCAGGCCTCGCACTGGGTGACGAGGTCGCCCATGGCCTGCTTGCTCATGCCGGCGGCCTGCGCGAGTTCGGTGAGGCGCGAGCCGCGCAGTGAGAGGTGCCGCGTGATGTGCACGTGCGCCGCGCCCACTTGCTGCCGCGCCGCCAGATTGGACAGGGCCAGCGGCACCTCGGCGTCGTGCGCCATCAGGTGCAGCACGCGGGCGTCGAAGCGGCGCAGCGCCTCCCCCAGCAAGCGGCCCAGATGGCCGCCGCGCCAGCGGTCGTCGGGTAAGGAAATCATGACGGCAGATTGTCAGGCAAACTGACCAAAAATCGCCTTGCCAGCAAGCAATGAGTCGCTAAACTGCTGGGCATGCATCCAGTACTGGATGTGATCACAGATCTCGGAAGTCAACACCCACTCACTGCTCAGGAGCCACCAAATGGACGCACCCGTGAAAAATGCCGCCCTCAACAGCGAAAAGGCCAAGGCCCTGCAGGCCGCGCTGGCCCAGATCGAAAAGCAGTTCGGCAAGGGCACGATCATGAAGCTCGGCGAGGGCGAGGTGATCGAGGACATCCAGGTCGTCTCCACCGGCTCGCTGGGCCTGGACATCGCGCTCGGCGTCGGCGGCCTCCCGCGTGGCCGCGTGATCGAGATCTACGGCCCGGAATCGTCCGGCAAGACCACACTCACCCTGCAGGTCATCGCCGAGATGCAGCGCCTGAACGGCACCTGCGCCTTCGTCGACGCCGAGCACGCCCTGGACGTGCAGTACGCGCAAAAGCTCGGCGTGAACCTGCCCGACCTGCTCATCAGCCAGCCCGACACCGGCGAACAGGCCCTGGAAATCGTCGATTCCCTGGTGCGCTCGGGCGCGGTGGACCTGGTCGTCGTTGACTCGGTGGCCGCGCTCACGCCCCGGGCCGAGATCGAGGGCGAGATGGGCGACCAACTGCCCGGCTTGCAGGCCCGCCTGATGAGCCAGGCGCTGCGCAAGCTCACGGCCACCATCAAGAAGACCAACTGCACGGTCATCTTCATCAACCAGATCCGCATGAAGATCGGCGTGATGTTCGGCAGCCCCGAAACCACCACCGGCGGCAACGCGCTCAAGTTCTATGCCTCGGTGCGCCTGGACATCCGCCGCACGGGCACCATCAAGAAGGGCGATGACGCCATCGGCAACGAGACCAAGGTCAAGGTGGTGAAGAACAAGGTCTCGCCGCCGTTCAAGACGGCCGAGTTCGACATCCTGTTCGGCGAAGGCATCAGCCGCGAGGGAGAGATCCTCGACCTGGGCGTGGTGCACCGCGTGGTCGAGAAGTCCGGCGCCTGGTACGCCTACAACGGCGAGAAGATCGGCCAGGGCCGCGACAACGCGCGCGAGTTCCTCAAGGAAAACGTCGAGCTGCGCGTCGAGATCGAGAACAAGGTGCGCGAGGCCCTGGGCGTGCCGCTGCTGCCAGTGGACGGCGCGCCCGGCGCCGAAGAGGCCACGCCCGCCAAGGGCCGCAAGTCGAAAGCCAAGGCCGACGCCGCTGACGCCGAAGCGGCTGACGCCTGAGCACCGTGGGCTTCGAGAAGCCCTCGCTCAAGGGCCGCGCGCTGCGGCTGCTGGCGCAGCGCGAGCACTCGCGTGCGGAGCTGCAGCGCAAGCTCGCCGCGCACGAGGAAACGCCGGGTGAGCTCGCGCAGGCGCTCGACGAGCTGCAAGCCAAGGGCTTCATCGACGAGCAGCGCGTCATCGAATCGGTGATCCACCGCCGCGCCGCGCGCCTGGGGGCTTCGCGCGTGCGGCAGGAGTTGCAGGCCAAGGGCCTGCCGGCCGAGGCGGTGGCGCAGGCGGTGGGTGAACTGCGCGGCAGCGAGGTCGAACGCGCGCGCGAGGTGTGGCGCAAGAAATTCGGCCGCATGCCCGCCGATGCGGCGGAGCGCGCGAAGCAGATGCGCTTTCTGTCCGCGCGCGGTTTTGGCGGTGAGGCGATCCGCCGGGTGGTGGCGGGGGCCGACGACGGGCTGGATGCGGCTTAAAGCCCCAGCATCAGCTTGAGGTTCTGCACCGCCGCGCCGCTGGCGCCCTTGCCCAGGTTGTCCAGCCGCGCGATCAGCAGCGCGTGGCGGTGCCCTTCGTTGGCGAACACGCGCAGCTCGATCAGGTTGGTGTCGTTGAGCGCGGTGGCGTCGAGCTTGCCGTCCTCGGTGGGCGGCAGCACCTTCACGAAGCCGCCCGCGGCCGCGCTCGCGGCGTAGTGCTTCACCAGCGCACCGTGCAGGTCGGCCGCCTTGGGTTGGCCGGGCAGGCTGTCCAGGTGCAGCGGCAGGTGCACCAGCATGCCCTGGCGGAAGTTGCCCACCGCGGGGATGAAGATGGGGCGGTGTTTGAGGCCGGTGAGCGCCATGATCTCAGGCAGGTGCTTGTGCGACAGGCCCAGCGCGTAGGCCTCGAACAGCGGCGCGGTGCCGGCCTCGTAGGCCTCGATCATCGAGCGGCCACCGCCCGAGTAGCCGCTGACCGAGGGCAGGCACAGCGGGAAGTCGGCGGGGATCAGTCCGGCATCCACCAGCGGCCGGATGAGCGCGATGGCGCCCGTGGCGTAGCAGCCGGGGTTGGCCACACGATCGGCCTGCCGAACGGCGGCCGCCTGCGTGGCGGTGAGTTCGGGAAAGCCGTAGACCCAGCCGGGCGCCGTGCGGTGCGCGGTGGACGCATCGATGATGCGGGGCTTCTTGCCGCTCAGGCCGTCGATCATCGCGACCGACTCGCGTGCCGCGTCGTCGTGCAGGCACAGGATCACGAGGTCGGCCTGGGCCATGAGTTCGCGCTTGGCCTCAGGGTCCTTGCGGCGCTCGGGCGCGATGCTGAGCAGTTGCACGCCCGGCTCCTTCACGAGCCGCTCGCGGATCTGCAGGCCGGTGGTGCCGGCTTCGCCGTCGATGAAGATCTGGTGGGCCATGCGCGAATCCTGTGGCGATGCGGTTCGGCGGGTCTCGGGACCGTGCCCGCCATGAACCGGTTTGGTGCGATGCACCATGATACAGTCACCGGTTGCTCCGTCCGTGAGCCCGTCCATCCGCCGCCGCTGCCGCGCCGGACACACGATCCATCCCTGAGAGAGACCTCATGAAGATTCACGAATACCAAGGCAAGGAAATCCTGCGCCAGTTTGGTGTGCCCGTGCCGCGCGGCATCCCCGCGTTCACGGTGCAGGAGGCGGTGGAAGCCGCGCAGAAGCTCGGCGGACCCGTGTGGGTCGTCAAGGCGCAGATCCACGCCGGTGGTCGCGGCAAGGGCGGCGGCGTGAAGGTGGCCAAGAGCATCGATCAGGTGAAAGAGCTCGCCGGTCAGATCCTGGGCATGCAGCTCAAGACCCACCAGACGGGCCCCGAGGGCCAGAAGGTTCGCCGCCTCTACATCGAAGACGGCGCCGACATCCAGAAGGAGTACTACCTCTCCGCCGTGACCGACCGCGGCACGCAGAAGGTGGCCTTCATCGCCTCCAGCGAAGGCGGCATGGACATCGAGGAAGTGGCGCACGCCACGCCCGAGAAGATCGTGAAGGTCTTCGTCGACCCGCTGGTCGGCTTCACCGACGCGCAAGCCAAGGAACTCGCCAAAGGCATCAACCTGCCGGCCGATTCCGAAGCGCAGTTCACCGACGTCTGCAAGAAGCTCTACAAGTGCTACATGGAGACGGACGCCTCGCTGGTCGAGATCAACCCGCTCAACCGCGACGGCAAGGGCAACATCATCGCCCTGGACGCCAAGTTCAACTTCGACTCCAACGCCCTGTTCCGCCATCCCGAGATCGTCGCGCTGCGCGACCTGGACGAAGAGGATCCGGCCGAAATCGAGGCCTCCAAGTTCGACCTCGCTTACATCAGCCTGGACGGCAACATCGGCTGCCTGGTGAACGGTGCGGGCCTGGCCATGGCCACCATGGACACGATCAAGCTGTTCGGCGCCGAGCCCGCCAACTTCCTCGACGTGGGCGGCGGCGCCACCCCCGAGAAGGTGACCGAGGCCTTCAAGATCATGCTCAAGAACGACAAGGTGAAGGCCATTCTGGTCAACATCTTCGGCGGCATCATGAAGTGCGACACCATCGCCACCGGTGTGATCACCGCCTGCCGCGCGGTGAACCTGAGCGTGCCGCTGGTGGTGCGCATGAAGGGCACCAACGAAGAACTGGGCAAGAAGATGCTGGCCGAATCCGGCCTGCCCATCATCAGCGCCGACTCGATGGCCGAAGCGGCCCAGAAGGTCGTTGCCGCCGTCAAAGCCTGAGCCGAGGAACAAACATGTCGATCTACATCAACAAGGACACCAAGGTCATCACCCAGGGCATCACGGGCAAGACCGGCCAGTTCCACACCGAGAAGTGCCAGGAGTACGCGAACGGCAAGCACTGCTTCGCCGCCGGCGTGAACCCCAAGAAGGCGGGCGAGTCGATCTTCAATATCCCGATCTACGCCTCGGTGAAAGAAGCCGCCCAGCAGACCGGCGCCACCGTCTCGGTGATCTACGTGCCGCCCGCGGGCGCCGCCGCCGCCATCTGGGAAGCCGTTGAGGCCGACCTGGACCTGGCGATCTGCATCACCGAAGGCATCCCGGTGCGCGACATGCTGGAAGTGCGCAACAAGATGAAGGCCAAGGAAGCCAAGGGTGGCAAGAAGACCCTGCTGCTTGGCCCCAACTGCCCCGGCCTGATCACGCCCGACGAAATCAAGATCGGCATCATGCCCGGTCACATCCACCGCAAGGGCCGCATCGGCGTGGTGTCCCGCTCGGGCACGCTCACCTATGAAGCCGTGGCGCAGCTCACCGAAATCGGCCTGGGCCAGTCCAGCGCGGTCGGCATCGGTGGCGACCCCATCAACGGCCTCAAGCACATCGACGTGATGAAGGCCTTCAACGACGACCCCGATACGGACGCCGTGATCATGATCGGCGAGATCGGCGGCCCGGACGAGGCGGAAGCCGCGATGTGGTGCAAAGCGAACATGAAGAAGCCCGTGGTGGGCTTCATCGCAGGCGTCACGGCGCCCCCCGGCAAGCGCATGGGTCACGCCGGCGCGCTCATCAGCGGCGGCGCCGACACGGCCGACGCCAAGCTGGCCATCATGGAAGAGTGTGGCTTCAAGGTCACGCGCAACCCGTCCGAGATGGGCAAGCTGCTCAAGTCGCTGATCTGAGCGAATTGCACAGATGTGGAAAAGGCAACGCGCGCGTTGCCTTTTTTTTCGCCTGTTGCGCTCAACGTGACGCTTGTCACCGATGCCGCTTGTCTCGCCCGGGGCGTCTGAAACAAAATGCAACACCTGTCGGGCGGCATCTGCCGCTTGTCCTTCCAACCCTGCGTGAGGCCGATGATCCAACGGCTCGCACGTCGTCGCGAGTCTCGTCTGGAGTGTCTCCGTGTCTGTCCTTGAACCGCCGCTCGCCGTGGGCCGGCCCCGCCTTCGGCACTCCCAGCCCCTGCGGTCGTCCGCCGACGAACGCGCCTCGATTCGCCCACCGGTATAACGCCACGCTCATGAATTTCGAGTTTCACGCCCTGACCGATCCTGGTCTCGTCAGGGACAACAACGAAGACTCGGTGGCGCTCGACCCCGACAACCGCCTGGCCATCCTTGCCGATGGCATGGGCGGCTACAACGCGGGCGAGGTGGCCAGTGCCATGGCCACCACCTTCATCAAGACGGAACTGGGGCGCTGGATCGCCGAGGGCGGCTTCGAGGCCAGCGCGCGCGAACTGAAGCGGGCGATGGAAATCTGCATCGACAACGCCAACCGGTCGATCTTCAACGCCGCCAACGCCAACCCGCAGTACGCCGGCATGGGCACCACGCTCGTGATGGGCGTGTTCCTCGATGGGCGCGTGATGATCGGCCACGTCGGCGATTCGCGCTGCTACCGCCTGCGCCGGGGCGAGTTCGTGCAGATGACGCGCGACCATTCCCTGCTGCAGGAGCAGATCGACGCCGGCCTGATCTCCATGGAGCAGGCGCAGTTTGCCACGCACCGCAACCTGGTGACGCGCGCGCTGGGCGTGGAAGACACCGTGCTGCTCGAAGTCAACGAATACCGCGTCGAAGACGGTGACCTCTACCTTTTCTGCTCCGACGGCCTGAACGACATGCTCAGCGACGAGCGCATCGCCGCGTTGCTGGTCACCGCCGGCACCTTGGAGGAAAAGGCAACGGCCCTGGTGGAAGCCGCCAATGGCGCGGGTGGGCGCGACAATATTTCGGTGATACTGGCGTGTGCCCGCGCCCGAGCCACCCGCCGCGGCCTGCTGTCGCGCATGCTGGGCCAATAATCCGCTCTGATCCCAAACCAAGTCCAACAGGAATCCCCGAGGAGTCGGCCATGCCGAAAATGATCGTTTCCATCGACGGCGTCGTCATCAAGGAGGTGCAGCTCACCAAGGACCGCACCACGCTGGGCCGCCGTCCTTACAACGACATCGTGATCGACAACCTGGCCGTCAGCGGCGAGCACGCCGTCCTTCAGATGTCGGGCGCCGACGTCTTCCTCGAGGACCTCAACAGCACCAACGGCACATACGTCAACGGCAAGGCGATCAAGAAGCAGCAGCTCCAGGGGGGCGACACGGTCGAGATCGGCAAGTACAAGATCAAGTTCGTCAACGACTCGGCCGACTCCCACGAGAAGACCACCGTGATCAGTGCTGGCGCGGTGGTCTCCGGTGCCGCCGAGGCGGCCGCTGCGGTCAATCTCGGCCCGGCCGCCATCAAGGTCATCAGCGGCTCGGCCGCGGGCCGCGAGGTCGCCTTGACCAAGGTCGTCACCACCATCGGCAAGCCGGGAGTGGCGGTGGCCGCCATCACCCGCCGCCCGCATGGCTACGTGGTGGCCATGGTCGAGGGCACGGTCAAGCCCACGGTCAACGGGAAGCCGCTCAGCACCGACGGCATCGACCTCCACCACGGCGACCTGCTGGAGCTGGCCGGCACGCAGATGCAGTTCGTGCAGCAGTGACGGTAGCCGTCTTGGCGCGCCCGTCGCCA
>NZ_DATIGV010000210.1:0-2179 GCF_035481345.1 Hydrogenophaga sp.
CGACCCACGCCGCGTCGCCCATGCCCGGAGCGCCGCCGGCGCCCCAGGTCCATGAAGGAGTCCAGTGATGCGCGTGTGGGCAATCGCCAACCAGAAAGGCGGCGTCGGCAAGACCACCACCACCCTCGCCCTCGGGCGCGCGCTGGCCATGCGTGGCCGCCGCGTGCTGCTCGTGGACCTGGACCCGCACGCGTCGCTGACGCGCGCGTTCGGCGTGCCTGCCGAGCCGCAGCCTTCCGGCGTGCTGGACCTGTTCGATGAGCAACCGCCCACGCTCGCCAGCGTGGCGCGCGCCACCGAGATCGAAAACCTCACCTTCGTACCCGCGCAGACGCCGCTGGCCACGCTGGAGCGCCGCAGCGCCACCCAGCCGGGCCTGGGCCTGGCCCTGTCCAATGCGCTCGCACGCGGCGGCCAGGCGTGGGACCACGTGCTGTTCGACTGCCCGCCCACGCTGGGCCTGCTGATGGTCAATGCGCTGGCCGCTGCCGACCACGTCATCATTCCGACCCAGACCGAACCGCTGGCGCTGCACGGCCTGAAAGGCATGTGCCGCACCGTCGACATGATCCAGCGCTCGCGCCACCGCGAACTGCCGGTATCGATCCTGCCCACGCTGTACGACAAGCGCACCCGCACCGGTGCCGAGACGTTGAAGGCGATGCAGGACGAGTACGGCGGACGCGTCTGGAACGACGCCATCCCCAACGACACGCGCATCTGCAGCGTCGATGCACTGACCCGTTCCAGCCCGCCCGCACAGTATCCCGGTCGCGGGTTGTCGGCTTACCGCCGCGCGCTGGACTGGCTGCTGCTGACGGAAGCACGCGCCACCGAGCAAGCCGCATGAACACGCCCGCCGTCCTCGACGACTACCTGCACGACCTGCTGGGCGAACTGGGCACGGCAACCGTCGCTCCGTCCCTGGCCGTGGTCGTCGAGGAAACGGCGGTGACCGCCGGCACATCCCCCGACGCGGCCGACACGCCCGCGCCGCCCATCGCGAAGGTCGAAGCGCCTCCCGCGCTGGCGATCGCCCCGGTGCGGCCGGGCAGCGACGCGGACATGATCGACGACGATGAGTTCGAAGCGCTGCTGGACCAGCTGCACGGCAGTGGCGCCCCCACCGCGGTGGCCGCGCCCGCCAGCGAACCGATCGTCGCGGCGCCGACGCCTCCCGCGCCTGCGCTGGCGGTCGCGCCTGCGCGCGCAGGCAGCGCCGGCGACATGATCAGCGACGACGAGTTCGAAGCCCTGCTTGACGACCTGCACGGCGGCGCCGCGCCCACCGCACGGATTGCCGGACCCGCGCCCGTCGCCGCACCGGCCGCACCCGCCGTGCAGGCCCCGCGTGCCCTGGCGCCGCTGCCCAGCAAGCCGTACCTGCAGGAAGCGCTGCCCGACACCGGCGAGCGCCGCCGCGCGACCGAGCGCAAGACGCGCTGGCTGCGCCTGCGCTGCGACCAGCAGCACTACGCGCTGGAACTGCTGAAGGTGCAGGAAGTCGTGCGCCCCGCCACCCTGCTGCCGCTGCGCGGCGCCGCGCCGCACATGCTGGGCGTGATGAACCTGCGCGGCCAGGTGGTGCCGGTCATCGACATGGGCCTGTACCTGGGCCGCAGTGCGATCGACACCGATGCCGCCACGCGCATCGTGGTGCTCGAAGAGCACGGCGAGATCCTCGGCCTGCGCGTCAGCGCGGTGGAGGACGTGGCCAACCTGACCGACAACCAGATCGAATCCCCCGACAACGCGCGCGTCGGCCGCATCGCGAATCCCCTGTTCCGCGGCGTGGCCCGCCTCAACGAACGCGCGGTGATCCTGCTGGACGCCTCGCAAGTCCTGCAGTGATGTGGGGAAATCGGAACAAGGCACACAGGATGGTGCACTCCGCCAGCACCTCCATGCCGGTGTTGCCAGGTGTTCTGGAAGCCGGGAACGCACGCGCCGAAGTGGGCTTCCCATCCCCGCCGCCTGCTCCCTGCATTCCACGAACCGCGTCACATATCCACACCGGATGCTCAAGAGTGGCCCGTGAGCGCCGATACCCCACTAGAGCCGCCCTTCCGGAGACACGATGAGCGCAGTGCCCCTGGGTGATGACCTCGGCATCGAGGCCGCCACCGACCTCAAGCAACACCTGGCCATGCATGTCGCACAGCCTGGCCCGCTGGTGCTG
>NZ_DATIGV010000211.1:0-28404 GCF_035481345.1 Hydrogenophaga sp.
CGCCCACCCCCACGCCGCCCGCTCCTGCACCCACCCCGGTGCCGCCGCCCCCGCCTGCTCCCGCCGTCGGCGTGGGTGGCCTGGCTTGCGCCTCCGGCGCCATCACCTGCGTGGAGGTGACGTCCAGCAGCGCCCAGACCAACCTGCCCATCACCTTCGGTCAACCCTTCCGCAGCGGCGACCTCGCCACCAGCCAGGGCCTTCGCGCCCAGGACAGCGCCGGCAACACCGTGCCGCTGCAAATGGACGAGGTGTCCACCCACACGAACGGCTCGGTGCGCTTCGCCGTGCTCAGCGCCAGCGTGCCCAGCCTGCCGGCCAACACCGCGCGCATCATCAACATCTACCCGGCCACCAAGACCACGCCCAGCGTCTCCCTGCCCGCCTCGCCGGCCTGGAACCTGCAGGTCACGGCCCGCCTGTCCGACGGCAGCACCCTGGTGGCCAACCCGCAACAGGCACTGCAACAGGCCATCGCGGCCGGCAACAACCGCCGCCTGCACGGCCCCGTGGCGAGCGAGTTCAACATCGTCGCGCCCATGGTCAACCAGTCGACCGGCGCGGCCCACCCGCACCTGGTGGCGCGTCTGCACACCCGCCTGTACCAGAGCGGCCAGATCCGCACCGACGTGGTGATGGAGAACAACTGGGCCCTCAAGGCCTCGCCGTCCGACCTCAGCTACTCGCTGACCGTCACCGCCAACGGTCAGACCCTGCTGTCGCAGCCGTCCTTCACGCACCACCACAAGGCCCGCTGGCACAAGGTGGTGTGGACGGGCGCCGCCGCGCCGAACGTGCGCGTGCGCCACAACATGCGCTACTTCCTGGATAGCCGCGCCACCTGGAACTACAACCTGGGCCTGACGATTCCGGAAAGCGTGCTGGCGGCAGAGGCTTCCAGCCTGGCCTCGCGCAACACCGGACCCATGGGCACGGCCATGTTGACCACCGACATGCCTGGCACCGGTGGCCGTTCCGAAATCGCACCGGTGCCGCGCTGGACCGCGATGTACCTCATCAGCCAGGATGACCGCGCCCGCGCCTCCATGCTGGCCAACGCCGACGCCGCTGCCAGCGCGCCGGTCCACTACCGCGACGAGGCCACGGACCAGCCGATCAGCGTGATCAAGTACCCCAACATCGCGCTGCGCTACGGCACTTCCAGCCCATCGGTGCCGACCGCGAGCACCTCCAGCACATGGAAGCCGGACATCGCGCACCAGGGCTCGTACGCCTACATCCCGTACCTGATCACCGGCGACGCGTTCTACCTCGACGAGATGATGTTCTGGGCCGCCTGGAACATCGCCGCCAACGATCCGGCCGGGCGCGGCACCTCGCAGGGTCACATGGGCTCGGAGCAGCTCCGCGGCGCGGCCTGGGGCTTCCGCTCGATCCTCGAAGCCGCCTTCGCGCTGCCCGACAACCACCCGCAGAAGACCTACTTCCGCACGATCGCCAACAACAACATCTCGTTCTTCAACTCGAACTTCACCGCCACCACCGACACGCAATACGTCTTCCCGCTTGGGGGGTTGAAGGGCATCTACAACAACAACCAGATCCCCGGCTACGAAAACGACTTCTTCATGTACGTGACGGCCTGGGCGTTGGAGAACGGCGAGACGGGCATGCAAGCGACGTTCAACAACATCGCTCGCTACATCGTCGGGCGCTTCACATCGGCTGTGCAGGCCCAGGGGTTCTGCACTTCGAAGGGCGCGCACTACTGGAACGAGAGCCGCAGTGGAGGCTCCGCGCTCTCGACCTGGGCGGCCTACGCCAATGCGAACGGAGACGGCCCATCCTGTGGAACCCTCGCCAACGGTGACGGCGCCTATCCCGACTGGGCTGGCGGCTACGCGGCGGTGTCGCGCGGGATGCTCGGCGCCGCAGCGAACGCCGGCCACACCGATGCGCCGGCGGCCTACACGCGGTGGTTGACCTTCACGCCCAACCTGGGCACGGACTTCAAGAACGACCCGTCCTACGCGATCGTGCCGCGCTGAGCGCCACGGTTCAGCACAAGAGCCCCGCGGCCCCGGCCCCGGGGCTTTTTTCTTGTCAGGCCCCGTCCAGCAAGGCCGGCAAGGCAACGGCGGCCGTGGCGCGCAGGCAGCGCGTGGCCACACCGTCCAGGGCGGTGGCGTCCGGGTTCACGACGAGCACCCGCGCGCCCGCCTGGCGCGCCACCGCGGCCAGGCCGGCGGCCGGGTACACCTCGCCCGAGGTGCCGACGACGAGCATGAGATCGCAGCCCTCTGCCGCCGCCTGGGCGGCCGCGAGTTCGGCCTCGGGCAGCATCTCACCGAACCACACCACGGCCGGGCGGCGCAGGTTGCCGCACACCGGGCAGTGCGGCGGGCGCCCATCGACAAGGGTTTGCTCGCGGCAGCAGGCGCGCGGCGCGTCGAGCCAGCGGTCCTGCGCGAGGTTGCCGTGCAGGGCCAGCACGCCCACGCCACCCGCTCGCTGGTGCAGCCCATCCACGTTCTGCGTGATCACCGTGAGCCGGCCCGGGTGGCGGCGCTGGAAATCGGCGATGGCCCGGTGCCCCGCGTTGGCTTGCACCTTGGCGACGCCAGCGCGGCGCTCGGCGTACCAGTCCCACACCAGTTGCGGCTGGCGGCGGAAGGCCGCCTCGGTGGCGAGCTGCTGCGGGTCGAAGCGCGCCCACAGGCCGGTGAGCGCGTCGCGAAAGGTGGGCACGCCCGATTCGGCGCTCATGCCCGCGCCGCTGAGCACGGCGATGGCCCGCGCCGAGCGGACCCAGGCGCGGAGTTCCTCATCCATGGGCGATCAGCCGCGCTGGCGCAGGGCCTCGTAGAGGCAGATGCCGCTGGCCACCGAGACGTTCAGGCTCTCGACCGCACCGCGCATGGGGATGTGCACCAGCTCGTCGCAGGTTTTGCGCGTGAGCTGGCGCATGCCGGGCCCTTCGGCGCCCAGCACCAGGGCCACGGGGCCCTTGAGGTCGACCTCGTAGACCGACTTGGGCGCGTCGTCGCTGGTGCCGATGACCCAGATGTTGCGTTCCTTGAGTTCATTGAGCGTGCGCGCGAGGTTGGTGACCATGAAGTACGGCATGGTCTCGGCCGCGCCGCTGGCCACCTTGGCCACGGTGGCGTTCAGGCCGACCGCGTGGTCCTTGGGCGCCACCACGGCGTGCGCGCCGGCGCCATCGGCCACGCGCAGGCAGGCACCCAGGTTGTGCGGGTCGGTCACACCGTCGAGCACCAGCAGCAGCGGGGCCTGGTCCGCGCCCTCGACCTGGTCGAGCAGGTCATCGAGCGAGCGGGCCTGCTCGACAGGCAGCACGCGCGCGGCCACGCCCTGGTGGCCGTGGCTGCCGGCGAGCTTGGCGATGCGCAGGCCATCGGCCTCGATCAGGCGCACGCCGGCTTCCTTGGCGCGATCGAGGAACTGGCGCATGCGTGCGTCGCGGCGCGTGGGCTCGAAGTAGACCTCGACGATGCTCTGCGGCGCGGTCTTGAGCCGCACGCCGACCGCGTGGAAACCGAACAGGATCTTGGTGGCGGACGGGGCTTTGGGCGCGCTGGACATGCGCGCGATTATCGGGCCGCGCGCCGTGTGAATCCGCGCCGGGCTCAGGCCGGGACGCTGGCGGCACCGGTGCTGATGTCCGCCACCTGCCCCGCCGCGATGGTGATGCGCCGCTCGCAGCGCTCGGCGATGCCGCGGTCGTGCGTGACCAGCACCAGCGTGGTGTGCTGCTCGCGGTTGAGCTCGAACATCAGCTCCATCACGCTCGCGCCGGTGGCGAAGTCCAGGCTGCCCGTGGGCTCGTCGGCCAGCAGCACGGCAGGGCGCACCACGAAGGCCCGCGCCAGCGCCACGCGCTGCTGCTCGCCGCCCGACAGCACCTTGGGGTAGTGGCTGAGGCGCTCGCCCAGGCCCACGCGCTGCAGCATCTGCGTGGCCGCCGCGCGCGCGTCGCGCCGGCCCGCCAGTTCCAGCGGCAGCATCACGTTCTCCAGCGCCGTGAGGTTGGCCAGCAACTGAAAACTCTGGAACACGAAGCCCACCTTCTCGGCCCGCAAGGCGGCGCGGCGGTCTTCGTCCATGGCGAACAGATCGACACCATCGATGTGAACCGTGCCCTGGGTCGGCGTATCCAAGCCCGCAATGATCGACAGCAAGGTGCTCTTGCCCGAGCCCGAAGCGCCCACGATGGCCACGGTCTCCGCGCGGCGCAGGCTGAAATCGATATCGCGCAGAATGGTCAGCGTGCCGGTCGAGTCGGACACCGACTTGAACACATGGTTGACCGCAATCATCACATCGGACATGAAACATTCCCTGAATTCGAACCGCCGCCACTTTAGCCTGAGCCTGCTGGCCGCGCTGGCCTTCGCGCCAGCGGGCGCCCTGCATGCCCAGGGCAAGGCGGCGCCCGTGGTGCTGGTGGTGGGCGACTCGCTCAGCGCCGAGTACGGGCTCAAACGCGGCAGCGGCTGGGTCGCCCTCACCGAAGAGCGGCTCAAGGGCGAAAAGGTTCCGGCGCGGGTGGTCAACGCCAGCGTCAGCGGCGACACCACCTCGGGCGGACGCTCGCGCCTGCCGGCGCTGCTGAAGCAGCACCAGCCGGCGGTCGTGGTCATCGAGCTGGGTGGCAACGACGCCCTGCGCGGCCTGCCGTTGAACATGACGCGCGACAACCTCACCGCCATGACCCGCGCCGCCAAGGCCGCTGGCGCGCGCGTGCTGCTGCTGGGCATGGAGATGCCGCCCAACTACGGCGCGAAGTACGGGCAGGAATTCCGCGAGCTGTTCGCCACCGTGGCGCGCGAGGAAAAGGCCTCGCTGGTGCCGTTCTTCCTGAAAGGCGTGGCCGACGGCACCGACCCGCTGGCCCTGTTCCAGAGCGACCGCATCCACCCCAACGAGAAGGCCCAGCCGACGATGCGCGACACGGTGTGGCCGGAACTGCGCAAGCTGGTGGCGGCCGGATAATCGGGCCCATGCCCGTTGCCACCCTGAGCGCCCCCGAGGCGCTGCGCCGCCTCGCCGAGTTCGACACCGTCATCGACGCCCGCACGGAGGACGAACACGCGCTCGACCACGTGCCCGGTGCGCTGAACTGGCCCACGCTGGACAACGCCGAACGCATTCAGATCGGCACGATGTACAAGCAGGTCAGCCCCTTCGAGGCCAAGAAGCGCGGTGCCATGCTGGCCGCGCGCAACGTCGCGGCCCACATCGAGCGCGAGGTGATCGACAAGCCCAAGGGCTGGCGCCCGCTGGTCTACTGCTGGCGCGGCGGCAACCGCAGCGGTGCGCTGGCCACCATCCTGGGCGCCATCGGCTTTCAGGTCACGTTGATCGAAGGCGGGTACAAGGCCTGGCGCGCCGCGCTGGTGGACGACCTGCCCCGCCTGGCCGCCAGCCTGCGCTACCGCGTGATCTGCGGCCCCACCGGCAGCGGCAAGACGCGCCTGCTACACGCCCTGGCGGCCGAAGGCGCTCAGGTGCTCGACCTGGAAGGCCTGGCCTGCCACCGCAGCTCGGTGCTGGGCCATCTGCCCGGCCAGCCCCAGCCCAGCCAGAAGCGCTTCGATTCCCTGCTGTGGGACGCGCTGCGCCGCTTCGACCGCGAACGGCCGGTGTACGTGGAAAGCGAAAGCAAGAAGGTGGGCAACCTGCGCGTGCCCGACGGCCTGATGGACGCCATGCGGGCCAGCCCCTGCATCGCCCTGCGCCTGAGCGACGAGGAACGCGTGGCGCTGCTGCTGGAGGACTACGACTACTTCGTGCGCGACCCGGAGCTGCTGATCGGGCGGCTGCAGGCGCTGCGCGCGCTGCGCGGGGGCGAGGTGGTGAACGGCTGGATCGACCTGGTGCGCGCGGGCCAGACGCCGGCGATGGTGCTGGATCTGCTGGCCCAGCATTACGACCCGACCTATGCGGCCTCCACGGCGCGCAATTTCAGTGGGTTCGCGCGGGCACTGGACTGCGCACCGGTGGACCGGTCAGCGAAGGCGATGCGCGCGGCGGCGCGTCAGATCATCGAGAGCGAAACGGCCCTGGCCTTCCAGAACGGCTGAGGGGAATCAGTCGGCGCCGCCGGCGCCACCACCATCGCTGGAGCCGGCATCGCCCGGCGCACCGGTCGAATCGCCCTCAGGCTGATCGGTGCCATCGGGGTGGTCGCTCTTGCGAGCGGCCTTGTTGCGCAGCTTCTCTTCTTTCTTCTGCTTCTTGGCCAGCTCGCGCTGTCGTTTCTCGTAGCCGTAGTTGGGAGTTGCCAAAGCACGCTTTCGAAAGGTTGGGGGTTCAGGACTGCAAGCGGGGCAAGGCCTGGGCCAGATCGGCCCGCAGGTCCTCGACGTGTTCCAGGCCGATGGCAAAGCGTACCAGACCCCCCGCGTGAGGCCAACCCAAAGACCGGATCGTGGGCACGCGGTACGGAGCGCACAGGCTGATGGGGCCGGCCCAGCTCCAGCCCAGCTTGAACAGCTTGAGGGCGTCGCAGAAGGCGTCGATGCGCTCCTGCGGGATGGCGGCGTCGAAGGCCGCGCTGAACAGGCAGCCCGCCGCCTTCGCATCGCGTTGCCAGTGCGCGTGGCCCGGTGAGCCCGCCAGCGCCGGGTGAAAGACCCGCGCGATCCCGGGCTGCTGCTGCATCCACCCGGCCAGCTCGCGCGTGGCGGCGTCCTGCGCGTGGTACCGCAGGCCGATGGTGTGCAGGCCGCGCAGCACCAGTTCGGCGTCGTTCACGCCGATGTTCAGGCCCAGGCGCATGTGGCACAGCAGCACGGTGCGGTGCAGGGCTTCGTCGCGCGAGACGACCGACCCCATGAGCACGTCGGCCCCGCCGCTGGGGTACTTGGTGAGGGCCTGCACCGACAGGTCCACGCCTAGGTCGAAGGGCGCGAAGGCGATGCCCGCGCCCCAGGTGTTGTCCAGCGCGGTGACGATGGGGCGCTGGCGGCCCTGGCTGGCCTGGCGCACCACGGCCACCAGCGCGGGAACGTCGGGGAATTCGAGCGTGATGGAGCCCGGCGCCTCCAGCCACACCAGGCGCGTGGCGGGCGAGATCTTCGCGGCCAGGTCGGCCGGGTCCATGGCGTCGTAGAAGCGGTGCGTGATGCCCCAGGACTCAAGCTCCCCGGCGGCAAAGGTCTTGCCAGGGCCGTAGGCGTTGTCGGGGATCAGCAGTTCGTCGCCCGTGCGCAGGAAGGCCATGTCCACCAGGGCCACCGCCGCCAGGCCGCTGGGCGCCAGCACGCAGTGCGTGCCGCCTTCCAGGGTGGCGATGCGCTCTTCGAGCGTGAAGGTGGTGGGCGTGCCGTGCAGGCCGTAGGTGTAGCCGCTTTTGTCTTTCCAGTCGTAGGTGCGCAGCGCGTGGACGTTGGGAAAGATGACGGTGGAGGCCTTGTGCACGCCAGGCGCGACGGCCTCGAAGCCCTCGGGGGGCTTGTAGGGATGGTGGATGAGCCGGGTGGAGAGCTTCTCCTTCCCCATCACAGCTTCCATTTCTCCAGCAACTGCGCCGGGCGCAGGCTGTCGTAACCCTCGAAGGGCTGGTGGATCCAGGGATTGGTGGGAAGGAACTCCACCGAATAGTCGGGCGTGAAGGTGGACAGCTGCTTGGTCCAGATCACCGCGCTGCGCAGCTCGGTGATGGGCGAGTAGTTGTTCTTGAGCAGATCGATGACGACCTTGAGCGTGTGGCCGGAATCGGCCAGGTCATCGACCAGCAGCACCTTGCCCGCGATCTCGCCCTTGGGCGTGGTGATGTAGCGCGCGATGTCCAGCTTGCCCTGCACCGTGCCGGCTTCGGCGCGGTAGGAGCTGGTGGACATGATGGCCAGCGGCTTGTCGAAGATGCGCGAGAGGATGTCGCCCGGGCGCATGCCCCCGCGCGCCAGGCACAGGATGGTGTCGAACTCCCAGCCCGACTGGTACACCTTGAGCGCCAGCTTTTCGATGAGGTTGTGGTACTCGTCGTAGGAGACGTAGAGGTGTTTGCCGTCTTCGGTGAGCATGCGTGCGGACTCCGGGGTGGGGTGCGGAACAGTGTGTCGTGGCGGGGTCGGGGGCCCTACCCGGGCTTTCCCGGGTTCAGCCCTGGAACGGGTGCTGCAACAGGATGGTGTGGTCGCGATCAGGGCTGGTGGACACCACGTGGATCGGCACGCCCGTGGTTTCCTGAATGCGCTTGAGGTAATGGCGCGCGTTCGCGGGCAGGTCCTCGAAGCGGGTGACGCCCACGGAGGAATCGGTCCAGCCGGGGATGGTCTCGTAGATGGGCTTGCAGCGCGCGATCTCGTCGGCGCCCATGGGCAGGATGTCGATGCGCTCGCCGTCGAGCTCGTAGCCCGTGCAGAGCTGCAGCTCGGTCAGGCCGTCGAGCACGTCGAGCTTGGTGATGCACAGGCCCGACAGGCCGTTGACCTGGGCCGAGCGCTTGAGCAGCGCGGCGTCGAACCAGCCGCAGCGGCGCGAGCGGCCGGTGGTGACGCCTTTTTCGGCGCCCACGGTGGCCATGTGCCAGCCGGGCGTGCCTTCCTTCTCCCAGTCGAGCTCGGTGGGGAACGGGCCGCCGCCCACGCGCGTGCAATAGGCCTTGGTGATGCCCAGCACGTAGTGCAGCAGTTGCGGGCCCACGCCCGCGCCAGCGGCGGCGTTGCCGGCCACGCAGTTGCTGGAGGTGACGAAGGGGTAGGTGCCGTGGTCGATGTCGAGCAGCGTGCCCTGCGCGCCCTCGAACAGCAGGTTGGTGCCGGCCTGGTGCGCTTCGTTGAGCTCGCGCGAAACGTCGGCGATCATGGGCTTGAGCTGCTCGGCCTGGGCCATGGCCTCGGCGTACACCGGCTCGAACTGGATGGCGCCGCCCTTCATGTAGGGCGCGATCTTGTCGTCCCAGGCCATGTCGGCCGAATGCAGGTACGTGGTGAGCACGTGGTTGTGCAGGTCGAGCAGTTCGCGCAGCTTGGTGGCGAAGCGCTCGGGGTACTTCAGGTCCTGCACGCGCAGCGCGCGGCGCGCGATCTTGTCCTCGTAGGCCGGGCCGATACCGCGACCGGTGGTGCCGATCTTCTCGGTACCGGCCTTGACCTTGGCGGCCTCGCGCGCGATGTCCACGGCGGCGTGGAACGGCAGGATCAGCGGGCAGGCCTCGCTCACGCGCAGGCGCGAGCGCACCTCGACGCCGGCCTTCTCCAGACCCGCGATCTCTTCGAACAGCTTGCCCACGGAGAGCACCACGCCGTTGCCGATGTAGCACTTGACGCCCGCGCGCATGATGCCGCTGGGGATGAGGTGCAGCGCGGTCTTCACGCCGTTGATGACCAGCGTGTGGCCCGCGTTGTGGCCGCCCTGGAAGCGCACCACGCCCTGCGCGGTCTCGGTCAGCCAGTCGACCAGCTTGCCCTTGCCTTCGTCGCCCCATTGGGTGCCGACCACCACCACGTTGCGCCCGGGGGTTGCGGCGCTGCCCTTGTTGCTCATTTCGCTTGTCCAGTCAAAGAGGCCGGACGGTCCAGCCGTCCGGGCGGCTGGTGTCGGACACCAGCTCGCGGTCACAGAGGAATTCATCGACTTCGTGCTCGTGCCCTGGCAGCACGCAGACCACCGTGTGGCCCTGGGTGCGCAAGGCCGCGATCGCCTGGCGCAGGCTGGCGTCCATGCCCCAGGGCGCCCGGATGGCCGCCACCAGGGGACGCGGCGCCACGCAGGCCACGAGCTCCTTCAGGTCGAGGCTGAAACCCACGGCCGGACGCTTGCGTCCGAACACGGCCCCCACCTCGTCGTAGCGGCCACCGCGCGCGATGTCGGTGGCGGGGCCGCGCGCGTCGCGTGCGAACACGGCGAAGCGCACGCCCGTGTAGTAGGCGTAGCCTCGAAGGTCGGAGAGATCGAAGGACACCGACATGCCCTGCACGTGATCGGCGAGCCACTTCAACTCGTCGAGCGCGGCGTGCAGCGCGGGCGACGGCGTGATGACGCGGCGTGCCTCGGCGAGCACCGAGGCGTCGCCGAACAAGGTGGCGAGCGCGGTCAGGTCGCGCTGCGCGGCGGCGGGCAGTGCGCGCGACAGCAGGCGCAGCTCGGCCACGTCCTTGGCCGTGAGGGCGGCGTGCAGACGCGCCACGGTGGCGGCGGGCAGATCCAGCGGGTCGAGCACGGCGTCGATGATGCGCACATCGGCCAGATCGACCTGCAGCTCGCGCAGGCCGGCGCTGTGCAGGCAGGCCTGCGCCAGCTCGAGCGCCTCGAGGTCGGCTTCCAGCCCGGCGTGACCGTAGATTTCGGCGCCGAACTGCAGCGGCTCGCGGCTGGCGCTGGGGCGCTCGCTGCGCGTGTGCACCACCGGACCGCAGTAGCACAGGCGGGCCACGCCCTGGCGGTTGAGCAGGTGGGCGTCGATGCGCGCGACCTGCGGCGTGCTGTCGGCGCGCAGGCCCAGCGTGCGGCCGCTCAACTGGTCCACGAGCTTGAAGGTGTGCAGGTCGAGCGATTCGCCGGTGCCGGTGAGCAGCGACTCGATGTGCTCGAGCAGCGGCGGCATCACCAGCTCATAGCCATGGCTGCGAGCGGTGTCGAGCAGGCTGCGGCGGAGTTCCTCGATGTGCCGGGCCTCGGACGGCAGGACATCGGCGATGTGATCCGGGAGGACCCAGGCGGACATGGCGTTTTCAGGCGCTGTTAAAAGCGGGATTCTACCGGGGTGTATCGCGGGGCCCTCGAACCCGGGCCCGCGGCCTTCAGCCGAACAGCATCGCGATGAGCGCGCCCACCGCCACGCTGACCAGACCGAAAAAGCGGATCTGCCCGTCGCGCAGCGAGAGCATCTGCGTGAAGACGCGGCGCCAACCGCTGGGCGACAGCAGCGGCAGCAGGCCTTCGAACACCAGCACGAGGCCCAGCGCCAGCCACCAGGCGTCGCCGCTGTCCATGTTCAACGCTGCGTCGCGGCGCTCGGGCTGCGCAGGGCGCGGAAGAAGTCGGTCGAGGGATCGACCACCATCACGTCGTTGCGGCTGGTGAAGCTCGCCTTGTAGGCTTCCAGGCTGCGGTAGAACTGGGCGAAGGTCGGGTCGCGACCGAAGGCCTCGGAGAAGGACGCGGCGGCCGCGGCATCGCCTTCGCCCTTGATGCGCTGGGCTTCGCGGTAGGCCTCGGCCACGATGACCTCGCGCTGGCGGTCGGCGTCAGCGCGGATCGCCTCGCCCTCGGCGAAACCGGTGGAGCGCAGCTCGTTGGCCACGCGCTTGCGCTCGGCCTCCATGCGCTGGTAGACGGACGAAACGATGGACTCGGCGTAGTCGACGCGGTTGATGCGCACGTCCACCACCTCCATGCCCCAGGGCTGGTTGGCACTCTGTACGGCCGCCACCACGCCGCGCTGCACCTCGCGCATGAGTTCTTCGCGGCGCGTGGCCAGCAGCTCGCGCAGCGTGCGCTTGTTCACCTCTTGCTGGAAGGCGTTGCGCACCACGCGGTTGAGCTGCAGCGCGCCGGCGCGCTCGTTCACGCCGACGTTGCGAATGTAGGCCTGCGGATCGCTGATGCGCCAGCGCACGTACCAGTCGATCACCACGCGCTGCTTCTCGGCGGTGAGCGTCGGTTCGCTGTCCTGGCTTTCCAGCGTGAGCAGGCGCTTGTCGATGTAGGTGACGTTCTGGAACGGCGGCGGCAGCTTGAAGTTCAGGCCGGGCTCGGTGACGACCTGCTTGATCTGGCCCAGCTGGTAGACCACGCCGAACTGGCGCTGGTCGACCACGAACAGCATGGAGCTGGCCACGGCCAGCAACACGATGAGGGAGGTGATGATGAAGCCAAGTTTGTTCATGTGGGTCTCCCGGCTTCAGCGGCTTTCGCGCTCGCGCGAGCGGGCGGGGTCGGTGCGTTCCACCGGGCCCGTCGCCGGTGCGGACGAGGTGCTTGGCAGGGTCGTGATGGGCGCACCAGGGGCGTTGCTGCCGGATCCCGCGGCCTGCATCAGGCGATCGAGCGGCAGATACAGCAGGTTGGAGCCGCCGTTGCGGGTGTCCACCAGCACCTTGGTCACGTTGCCGTAGATCTGCTGCATGGTCTCGGTGTAGAGGCGGTCGCGCGTGACCTGCGGCGCCTTCTGGTACTCGGCCAGCACCGACTTGAAGCGCTGCGCGTCACCCTGGGCCTGGGCCGAGATGCGGGCCTTGTAGCCTTCGGATTCCTCGATCAGGCGCGAGGCGGTACCGCGTGCGCGCGGCACCACGTCGTTGGCGTAGGCCTCGGCCTCGTTCTTGGCGCGCTCGCGCTCCTGGCCGGCGCGCAGCACGTCGTCGAAGGCGGCCTGCACCTGCTCGGGCGGGCGCACGCCGCCCTGCTGCAGGTTCACGGCCACCACGTCGATGCCCACGTTGTAGCGGTCGAGGATGGTCTGCATGAGCGTGCGCACGCGCGGGGCGATCTGGTCGCGCTCCTCGGCGAGCACGGCGTCCATCTTCATCTTGCCCACCACCTCGCGCACCGCGGTTTCCGCGGCCTTGAGCACGGCGAGGTCGGGGTCGCGGCTCTCGAACAGGAAGGCGCGCGCGTCGCTCAGGCGGTACTGCACCACGAACTTGATGTCGACGATGTTCTCGTCCTCGGTGAGCATGGACGATTCGCGCAGGCCGGTGGCCGGCACGATGTTGTCGCGGCCCACGTCGACCGAACGCAGTTGCGTCACGAACACGGTTTCATGGCGCTGCACGGGGTATGGCAGGCGCCAGTTGAAGCCCGCGCCCACGGTGCTGTGGTAGCGGCCGAACTGCGTGATGACGGCTTGCTGGCCTTCCTGCACGATGAAGAAGCCGGTGCCCAGCCAGATGAGCACCGCGATGCCGATGATGAGGCCCGCGCCGAAACCGGCGGCCTTGGGGTTGGGGTTGAAGCCCGGTCGGCCACCGCCACCACCATTGCCCCCACCGTTGTTGGATCCGCCCTGGCCGTTGGGCCGGCGGTTGCCGAGCAAACCACCGAGCTTGCGGTTGAAGTCGCGCCAGAGTTCGTCCAGGTCGGGCGGGCCCTGGTTGGGGCCCTGGCCGCGCGGGGGACGCTGCGGCGAACGCGGGTCGTCCTCGCCTCGGCCGTTCTGATCGCCGTCATCGCGGCCCCAACGCGGGTCGTTGAGGTTGAAGACGCCCAGCCAGCGGCGCCAGCCACGCGAGCGGGCCGGGGCGGCATTGCGCCCGGCGTGCGGGGTCCCAAGGTTCACATCCATGCTCGGTGTTGTTCCTGTTATCGACTCGGAGTTCACATTGTGCCCAATCAGGGCAGCGGGTCCGCGGCTTCGGCGGTCTGCAAGGGGTCTTGTTCTGTCGGCGGCGCCTGTCGGCGCGCCACCTCGGCCGCCAGCCAGGCCCGCAGCTCGGGCAGGCCGTCACCCGAGAGCGCGCTCACGAACACGCGCGGCACGCTCTGGCCGTCGAGCTCCATGGCATCCAGCGCCCGCCGGGGGCGGTTGGCCGGGTCCATGGCGTCGATCTTGTTGAACACCAGCAACTGCGGCACCTCGGCCGCGCCGATCTCGCCGAGCACGCGCTGCACGGCGGCGATCTGCTCGGGGTGGTCGGGGTTGGCGGCGTCCACCACATGCAACAGCAGATCGGCGTCGGCCGCCTCCTGCAGCGTGGCGGCGAAGGCGTCCACCAGGCCGTGGGGGAGTTCGCGGATGAAGCCAACGGTGTCGGACAAGGAGACCGTGCGCCCCGCCTCACCCAGGTAGAGCTGGCGCGTGGTGGTGTCCAGGGTGGCAAAGAGCTGGTCGGCGGCGTAGGTGCGCGCCTTCACCAGGGCATTGAAGAGCGAGCTCTTGCCGGCGTTGGTGTAGCCCACCAGCGAGATGGTGAAGGCATCGCGCCGCTGGCGCTGGCGGCGCTGCGTGGCGCGCTGCTTCTTGACCTTCTCGAGCCGCTCCTTGGTGCGCTTGATGGCCTCGTTGATCATGCGGCGATCGAGCTCGATCTGCGTCTCGCCCGGGCCGCCGCGCATGCCGATGCCGCCGCTCTGTCGCTCCAGGTGGGACCAGCGCCGCACCAGCCGCGTGGACAGGTACTGCAGCCGCGCGAGTTCGACCTGCAGCTTGCCTTCATGGCTGCGCGCGCGCTGCGCGAAGATCTCCAGGATCAGCAGGGTGCGGTCGTTGACCGGGCAGCCCATGTGGCGCTCCAGGTTGCGCTGCTGGGCCGGGCTCAGCGCCTGGTCGAACAGCACCTCGGCCGCGCCGGTGGATTGCACCAGCATCTTGATCTCGTCGGCCTTGCCGGAGCCCACGAACAAGGCCGGGTCGGGCGCGCGGCGCTTGCAGGTGACCCGATCGGCCACGCGGTAGCCGGCCGTCTCGGCCAGTTGGCCCAGCTCCTGCAGCTCGGCGTCGAAATGGGGATACCCGAAGTCGACCCCCACCAGGATGACCGGCGGCGTGGCGTTCGGGAGAGAGGGGGTGGGTGCTGTCAAATCGGTGGGGCAACGCGCCCTGCGTTGCCCGCCCGGCCGTCAGGGCGTGCCTGGCGGCTCGGGCTGCGCGTGTCTCGCAGTGGCGGACTCAGGCGGCGTTGGGATCGTCGGGGTTGTTGACCGAGAACTGCACGGGACGACCGGGAACGATGGTCGAGATGGCGTGCTTGTAGACCATTTGCGTCACGGTGTTGCGCAGCAGGACGACGTACTGGTCGAAGGACTCGATCTGACCCTGCAGCTTGATGCCGTTGACCAGGTAGATCGAAACGGGGACGTGTTCCCGGCGCAGTTGGTTCAGGAACGGGTCTTGCAAGAGCTGGCCTTTGTTGTTGCTCACGATATGCTCCGTGTTCGGCTGGTTTTGGAGGGTGGAAACATACCACACGGGCATGCCCCGTGGCCTCACGAGGCCATTTATTCGGCTTTGAACGGGTTGCTGGACGTCTTGAATTCGATCCGCAACGGCGTGCCGACGAGATCGAAGGCCTTGCGGAAGCGTCCTTCGAGGAAACGCCGGTAGGCGTCGGGCACGCGGTCGAGCGAGTTGCCGTGGATCACGATGACGGGCGGGTTCATGCCGCCCTGGTGGGCGTAGCGCATCTTGGGCCGCGCCTGCCCGCCGCGCGAAGGCGCCTGGAAGGCCACCGCCTCCTGCAGCAGGCGGGTCAGCACCGGCGTGGACATCTTGCGCATGGCCGAGGCGTGGGCCTGGGCGATGGAGGCCCACAGCGGCGCCAGGCCCTGGCGCTTGCGCGCCGAGATGCGGTGCAGCGCGGCGAACTTGAGGAAGGCCAGCCGGGTTTCGATCTGGCGCTCGATCTGCTCGCGCTGGTAGCTGTCGACCGCGTCCCACTTGTTGATGGCCACCACCACGGCGCGGCCGCTTTCGAGGATGTAGCCGGCGATGTGGGCGTCCTGATCGGTGACGCCCTGCGTGGCGTCGAGCAGCAGCAGCACGACGTGCGCGCTTTCGATGGCCTGCAGGGTCTTGATGACCGAGAACTTTTCGATGGCCTCGAACACGCGGCCCTTGCGGCGCAGGCCGGCGGTGTCGACCAGCTCGAAGCGCTGGCCGTTGCGTTCGAAAGGCACGCGGATGGCGTCGCGCGTGGTGCCCGGCATGTCGAAGGCGACCAGGCGCTCCTCGCCGAGCCAGGCGTTGATCAGGGTGGACTTGCCCACGTTGGGGCGGCCGGCCACCGTGAGGCGGATGGTGTCGGGCGCGGCCTGCTCCTCGTCCTCGTCGGGCTCGACCAGGCCGGGCAGGCGCTCCAGCGCGGCTTCGATCATCGAGCGCACGCCCTGCCCGTGCGCGCCGGACACAGGCAATACCTCGCCCAGGCCCAGCTCGAAGAACTCGAGGAACTGCGCGCCCTGGGTCATGCCCTCGGCCTTGTTGGCCACCAGCACGCAGGGCTTGCCCAGGCGGCGCAGGTAGGTGGCGATGTCGTGGTCCTGCGCGCTCAGGCCGGCGCGCGCGTCGACCACGAACAGCACCACGTCGCTCTCGGCCACGGCCTGCCGGGTCTGCTGGGCCATCTCGCGGTAGATGCTGCCCTCGCCGGCGTCGGGCTCGAAGCCACCGGTGTCGATGACGATGTATTCCTGCTTGCCCAGGCGCCCGTTGCCGTAATGGCGGTCGCGCGTGAGGCCCGCCAGGTCGGCCACGATGGCGTCGCGCGTGCCCGTGAGGCGGTTGAACAGCGTGGACTTGCCCACATTGGGGCGGCCCACGAGGGCGACGACGGGTTTCATGGGCAGGGGCGCAAGCCTTCTTTATTCGGGACGCCAGGCGTACAGCGCACCGCGCGCGGTCATGACGACCAGCGCCTCACCGGCCAGCAGGGGCTGCGACACGATGGCCGAGCCGTCCGTGGACAGGCGGGCCATTTCGCTGCCGTCCTCGCGCGACAGGACGTGCACCAGGCCGGTGCCGTCGCCGACCGCGATGACGCGGCCCAGGGCCAGCGGCGCGCTCAGCTGGCGGTGCTTGAGGCGTTCGGAGGTCCAGGCCGGCTCGCCGCTGTCGCGCCGCCATGCCTGCAGGGTGCCGTTGCTTTCGCTGCCGAACACCAGGCGGTCATCGCCGTGGACGCCGACCACGCCCTGAGCGGGTTTGGTCCAGATGACCGAGCCGCGCACGCCGTCCAGGCAACCCACCGCCGCGGAATAGGCGCGCACGCAGATATTGGTGCCGATGCGGCCAACGGGAGCCACCACGTCCACGAGGCGCTCGACCTCGTTCGTGCCGCGCGAGGTGGCCACCAGGGACTCCCAGCGCACGGAGCCGTTGTCGGGGTTGAGGCCGACGAGGCGGCCGGACACCCCGGCCACCAGCGTGTCGCCCACCGCCGCCAGCGCGGCCGGCTGGTTGAGCGTGAGCGGGTCGCCCGTGCGGGTCTGACCCCACAGGCGCGCGCCGTTGGCGGCGTCGTAGGCCACCACGGTGCGGTCGGCCGTGAGCACGAAGACCCGGCCGCCCGCCACCAGCGGCGGCGTGAAGGAGCGCGCCGGCAGGCGCACGCGCCAGCGGGATTCGCCGTCGGCGATGGCCACGAGCACGTTCTCGGCGGTGATGACGGCCGCCGTCTGGCCGTCGCTGCCCACGCCGGTGGACAGGCGCGTGCGCAGGTCCAGGCGCCAGGCGTCGGCGCCGGTGCGCGCGTCGATCGCGGCCACCACGCCCGCGGCCCCGGCCACGTACACGCGGCCCGCGGCGTGCACCGGCACGAAGCCCGAGCCGCCCTCGCCCACGCTGGCGGTCCAGATCTGGCGCACGCCCATCAACTGGGCCGCGGGGCCGAGGTCGGCCGGCTGCGGTTTCTTGGGCCCGGAGGAACAAGCCGCGAGCGTGAGCGCGGCCGCGAGGCACAGGCCGACGGCGATCAGGCGTTGGCGCATCATGGCTTGACCTCCGTGTCCACGGCCACACCCAGGGAGGCCAGTTTCACGGCCACCAGGCGGCGCAGTTCATTGCCGGCGTCGAGCGCTTTCCAGGCGGCCTCGTACTGGGCCTTGGCCTCGTCCGCCTTGCCCTGGGCCAGCAGCACGTCGCCCCGGCGATCGGCCATCAGCGGTTCGAAGGACGCAGGCACCTTGGCCTGCAGCACCTGCAAGGCCGCGTCGGGCTGGCCGGCCTGCAATTCCACCGAGGCCAGGCGCAGGCGGGCGACGGCCTGCAGGCCGTCGTCCTTGCTGTCGGACAGCACGGCCTGCAGCGCCTCGCGGGCCTTGTCGAGCTGGCCGCCGTCGAACAGCGCCTTGCCCGCCAGCAGGCCGGCCTGGGCCGAGAAAGTGGTGCCGCCGAAATCGGCGCGCATGTCGGAGAGCACGCGGCCCACGCGGTCCAGGTCCTTGGCCTGCACGGCGCGGTCGACTTCCTCGTACAGCACCGCCGCCTTGGCGGACTGGTTGCGCTGCCACCAGTTCCAGCCGTTGTACGCGGCGAAGGAGCCGAACACCACGATCAGCACCCAGCTGATGAGGTTGCCGTACTTGGCCCAGAAGTGTTTGAGCTGGTCGAGCTGTTCCTGCTCTTCGAGGTCGAGGTGTTTGGCCATGGGTGCTGGACGGACGCGAAAGTGCTGGATTGTAGGTAGGCGAACGGGCTCAGTCGGCGCGCAGGCGGGCCACGATGGCGGCGGGGTCGGTCAGGGACAGCGCCAACTGCGCCGCGGCGGCGTCGCGCTCGCCGCGCAGGGCCTTGAGCGCCACCTGTCCCTGGGCGAGTTCATCGGCCCCGAAGATCAGCGCGAAGCGCGCGCCGCTGGCGTCGGCCTTCTTGAACTGCGACTTCATGCTGCCCATGCCCTCGGCGCCGGCGGCGTGCATCTGCACGCGCGCGCCGGCCTGGCGCAGGGCGCGCAGCAGCGGCATCACGCGCGGCAGCGCGGCGGCATCGGGCACCACGGCATAGGCGTCGGGCGTGGGCGGCTCGGGCAGGCGGCCCTGCTCCTTGAGCAGCTCCAGGATGCGCTCCATGCCCAGCGCCCAGCCCACGGCGGGCGTGGGCTTGCCACCGATCTGCTCGAACAGGCCGTCGTAGCGGCCGCCCGCGCACACCGTGCCCTGCGAACCGAGCTGGGTGGTGACGAACTCGAACACGGTGAGGTTGTAGTAGTCCATGCCGCGCACCAGGCGCGGGTTGACGCGGTAGGCGATGCCGTGCGCGTCCAGCAGGGCTTTCACGCGGTCGAAGTGCGCGAGCGACTCGGGGCCCAGGTGGTCGATGAGCCGGGGCGCCGCGTTGACCATGTCCTGCATGGCGGGGTTCTTGGTGTCCAGGATGCGCAGTGGGTTGCTGTGCAGGCGGCGCTTCGCGTCTTCGTCGAGCAGGCCGGCGTGCGACTCGAAGTGGGCGATGAGCGCCTGCCGGTGCGCCAGGCGCTCGGCGGGCTGGCCCAGGCTGTTGACCTCGAGTTCGATGCCGGTGAGGCCCAGCGCGGCCCAGAGGTCGCAGGCCAGCACGATCAGCTCCACGTCCACGTCCGGGCCCGCGAAGCCCAGGGCCTCGGCGCCGAACTGGTGGAACTGGCGGTAGCGGCCGCGCTGCGGGCGCTCGTGGCGGAACATGGGGCCCATGTAGTACAGGCGCTTGGGGCCTTCGTAGAGCATGTTGCTCTCGAGGGCGGCGCGCACCACGCCCGCGGTGTTCTCGGGCCGCAGGGTGAGCTGCTCGCCGTTGAGCTTGTCTTCGAAGGAATACATCTCCTTCTCGACGATGTCGGTCACCTCGCCCAGGCCGCGCACGAACAGGGCCGTGGGCTCCACGATGGGCGTGCGCAGGTTGCGGTAGCCGTAGCGCGCCATGAGCGCGCGCAGGCTGTCTTCCAGCCACTCCCAGTGCGCCGACTGCGGAGGGGCGATGTCGTTCATGCCTTTGACGGCAACCAGTTTCTCTGCCATGGGATACGGGGTCAGGCGTGCTGCGCGCCGAACCGCTTCTCGATGTAGTTTTCGACGATGGTCTGGAACTCGCGCGCGATCCCTTCACCGCGCAGCGTGACAGCCTTCTGGCCGTCGATGAACACGGGCGCGGCGGGCGCCTCGCCGGTGCCCGGCAGGCTGATGCCGATGTCGGCGTGCTTGCTCTCGCCCGGGCCGTTGACGATGCAGCCCATGACCGCCACCTTCATGCCTTCGACGCCGGGGTAACGCTCGCGCCAGACGGGCATGGAGGCGCGCAGGTAGTCGTCGATCTGCTTGGCCAGCTCCTGGAAGGTGGTACTGGTGGTGCGGCCGCAGCCGGGGCAGGCGGTGACGCTGGGCACGAAGCTGCGCAGCCCCAGGGCCTGCAGGATCTCCAGGCCCACCAGCACTTCCTGCGTGCGCGCTTCGCCGGGCTGCGGCGTGAGCGAGATGCGGATGGTGTCGCCGATGCCCTGCTGCAGCAGCACGGACAGCGCCGCCGTGGAGGCCACCGCGCCCTTGGTGCCCATGCCGGCCTCGGTAAGGCCCAGGTGCAGGGGGTAATCGCAGCGCTGCGCCAGCGCCTGGTAGACGGCGATGAGGTCCTGCACCGCGCTCACCTTGCACGAGAGCACGATGTTCTCGCCCGGCAAACCGATCTCCTCGGCCTTCTTCGCCGAGTCGATGGCGGAGGTGATCAGGGCCTCGTACATCACCTGCTTCGCGTCCCAGGGTTGGGCGCGCGCATGGTTCTCGTCCATCAGGCGCGCGAGCAGGTCCTGGTCGAGGCTGCCCCAGTTCACGCCGATGCGGATGTGCTTGTCGTGGCGCGCGGCGATCTCCACCATCTGCGCGAACTGGCGGTCGCCCTTCTCCCCGCGGCCCACGTTGCCGGGGTTGATGCGGTACTTGGACAGGGCCTCGGCGCAGGCCGGGTGGTCCGTCAGCAGGCGGTGGCCGTTGTAGTGGAAGTCACCGATCAGCGGCACGGAAATGCCCATGCGGTCGAGCTGCTCGCGGATGTGCGGCACGGCCTTGGCGGCTTCGTCGTTGTTGACCGTGATCCGCACGAGCTCGGAGCCGGCCTGGGCCAGCTCCTTCACCTGGATGGCGGTGGCGATGGCGTCGGCGGTGTCGGTGTTGGTCATCGACTGCACGCGCACCGGCGCGTCGCCACCGATGCTCACGCCGTGGTCGCCCCAGCGCACCACGCCCTGGCGCGTGCGGCGCGGCGCGGCCTGTGGCAGGGGAATGGGTGCCTTGGACATGACGGAACTCACCGGGCCTCGAAGCGGGCCACGTCGTTGCGGGCGATCGCCTTGGCGTCAAAGGCGCGGCCGCGCACGTTGACTTTCACGGCGCTGGCCTTGCCCAATACCACGGCGTACGGCGGCGCAGCGGAGAACTCGACGCGCTCGCCCGGCTGCAGCAGGCGCTGCAGCACCACGTTGCCGGTGCCGTTCGTGACCTCGGCCCAGGACTCTTCGCTGGCCTCGATCTGCAGCACCGTCGCGCTGGCGGCCGGGGCCGCCGCAGGCGCCTGCGGCACGGCCGGCGTGCCCGCCGCCGGGGGCGGCGCCGACGCCTCGGCGGGTGCCGCGCCGTCTTCGGCCGGGGCGGTGGTTTCCGCACTCGCCGGTGCACCGGGCGCTGCGGCGGGCGCGGGGTCCGCCGGCTGGAAGATCGGCAGGCCGGGCGCCGCGGCGGGCGCCGCCGGCGCGGCCTCTTGCGCCGTGTTCTGCGCAGCCTCGTCGGCCGTGCCCGCGGGCTCCATGTCGGGGAGGAACATCACGACCAGGGCCGCCAGCAGCAAGGCGATGGTGCCCAGCAGCGCGGGCTTGGACAGCCAGGTCAGCGGGCTGGCCGCCGGCGCCTCGCTGGCGGGTTTGAAGGGCGCGTTGATCGCGCTCTCACTGCCGCGCAGTGCGGGCGTCGGATTCTGCGGAATCTGCTCCAGCACCGGGCCCGGGTCGATCTTGAGTTGGCGGCAGGCGCTGGAGGCCAGGGCGCGCGCGAAGGTGAGGTCGGGCAGTTCGTCGTACTGACCGGCTTCGAGGGCCTCGAGCTTGCGCACCGGCACCTTCAGCGCCGCCGCCAGCGCGGCGATGTGCAGGCCCGCGGCCTCGCGCGCTTCGCGCAACAACACCGGGCGGCTCACCGCCGCCGGCGATTCGAGGGTCTGCTCCTCGAACTCACTCATTGAATGCCCCTCGCTGATACGCCGCCCATTGGGTGGACTGCGGGAACCGCCGCCCCAGTTGCTGGGCCAGTTGCGCGGCGGCCACGTCGTTGTTCATCTGGCGCTCCACCTTGATGCCCAGCCACAGGGTCTCGGCGTTGGCCAGTTCGGAGTTGTTGACCCGGCGGATGATGAATTGCGCGCCCTGGTGGTCGCCCCGGCGGTGCTTGAGGCTGGCCAGGTTGTAGGCGGCGATGGGGTTGCTGGCGTCGAACTCGTAGGCGCGCGACAGCGTGGCCTCGGCCTCCTGCAGCTTGCCGGCGCGGATCTGGCACACGCCCTGCACGAGCCAGGTGCGCGAGCGCCCGCCGTAGGTGGGGTTGGCCAGGGCCTGGTTGAACATGTCATCGGCCGGCGCGTAGCGGCCCTGCTCGCACAGGAACAGGCCGTAGGCGTGTTGGGCCTGCGCGTCGCGCGAATTGATCTGCAGCGCGCGGCGGAAGCTCTCCTCGGCCAGCGCCGAGTCGTTCAGGCGCATGTAGACCAGGCCACGCAGGATGTAGGCCGGGCCGTAGTTCGGGTCGGCTTGCAGCGAGAGCTTGATTTCGTCGAGCGCGACGGTGGTCTGGCCCTGTTCGTAGTAGCTCGCGGCCAGTTCGTAGCGGATGCGCGCTCGGCGCACCGCGGGCGGCTCGTCCGACGCGGTGATGGGCTCCACGCCCGGCGTGGGCGAGGCGGACACGCGCGGGCCCTGCGACGCGCAACCGGCCAGCCACACCAGCGCCAGGACCATGGCCAAGAGCCACAGCGCCTTCGGGTTTCGGGTGGGGAGCGGACGGTTCGCTGCGTGGGTCATGCCTGCCTTTCCTTCTTCGGGGTCATCAAACGGATGGGGTGCACGGATTCGCGGCGCCGCGCCATGCGGCGCGCGGCGTCGGTGCGGTCCAGCACGTCGCCGGCCAACTGGCCGCAGGCGGCGTCGATGTCGTCGCCGCGCGTCTTGCGGACGGTGGTGACGACGCCGCCTTCGTTGAGCAACTGCCCGAAGCGCTGCACCACCGCGCGCGGCGAGCAGCGCAGGCCGGAATCGGGAAAGGGGTTGAAGGGGATGAGGTTGAGCTTGGCGGGCACGCCGCGCCCGCCGTGCTCGCGCAGCAGCTTGAGCAGCGCCTGCGCGTGCTCGGGCTGGTCGTTCACACCGTCGAGCATGCAGTACTCGAAGGTGATGAAGTCGCGCGGCGCGGCCGGCAGGTAGCGCAGGCAGGCGTCGAGCAGCTCGGCGATGGGGTACTTGCGGTTCAGCGGCACGAGGTCGTCGCGCAGCGCGTCATTGGGTGCGTGCAGCGACACGGCCAGGGCCACCGGGCAGTCCTGCGCCAGGCGGTCGATCATGGGCACCACGCCCGAGGTGGAGACGGTCACGCGCCGGCGCGACAGGCCGTAGGCGTGGTCGTCGAGCATGACCTTGAGCGCGGGCACCAGCGCGTGGTAGTTCTGCAGAGGCTCACCCATGCCCATCATGACCACGTTGGTGATCACGCGTTCCCCGGGGCGCTTGAGAAAAGCGCGCAGGAAGAACTCGGCGTACCAGAGCTGGGCCAGGATCTCGCCGGTGCTGAGGTTGCGCGAGAAGCCCTGGTGCCCCGTGGAGCAGAAGCGGCAACCCACGGCGCAGCCCGCCTGCGAGGACACGCACAGCGTGCCGCGGTCGTCTTCGGGAATGAACACGGTCTCGACGGCGTTGCCGTCACCGACGTCGAACAGCCACTTGATGGTGCCGTCGGCCGAGTCCTGGCGCGAGAGCACCTTCAGGCCTTCGACGCGCGCCACGCCGGGCAGCTTCTCGCGCAGGCTGCGCGCGAGGTCGGTCATCTGGGAAAAGTCGGATGCACCGCGCTGGTGGATCCAGCGAAAGAGCTGAACGGCGCGGAAGCGCTTTTCGCCCAGCCCTTCGCAGAAGGCGGCCAGCCCCTCGAGATCGAAGTCGAGCAGGTTGACCGTCATGACATGATCAACGCGAGTAGACGTTCATGCCGGGGAAGAAGAAAGCCACTTCCACGGCGGCCGTCTCGGGCGCGTCGGAGCCGTGCACCGCGTTGGCGTCGATGCTGTCGGCGAAGTCGGCGCGGATGGTGCCGGCGGCGGCCTTCTTGGGGTCGGTGGCACCCATCAGGTCGCGGTTCTTGAGGATGGCGCCTTCGCCTTCGAGCACCTGGATCATCACCGGGCCGCTGATCATGAAGTCGACCAGGTCCTTGAAGAAGGGGCGCGCGCTGTGCACGGCGTAGAACTGCTCGGCCTCGCGGCGCGAGAGGTGGGCCATGCGGGCGGCCACGACCTTCAGGCCGGCGGCCTCGAAGCGGGCGTAGATCTGGCCGATCACGTTCTTGGCGACGGCGTCGGGTTTGATGATCGAGAGGGTGCGTTCGATGGCCATGGGTTTCCTGAAGTTTTGAGAGCGATCGGAGCAGCGGACCCGTGGTCCGCAAAGCCCGCCATTCTACATGGCGGAAGTGTCAGCCCCTGGGGCGACGCCCCTGAGGACGCGTGGGTTTGGCGGGGCCTTTGCCCCCTTCGCGGCGCTGGCGCTGCACGGCGTCGTGGCCGATGTAGCCCTGGCTGGTTTTCATGGGGTCGGGCTGGCCGCCGGTGCTTCGCCCGCGGGCAGGCGCGCCGTCGGCGCGGCGCGGCGCCGAGGCCTTGGGCGGGGGCGATTTGGGACCCGGGCCATGGCGGCGGCGCGCCGTGGCCGGGGCCGCGGCCTCCTCGCGCGGGGCGCGCGTGCGGGGCGTGCGCACGCCGGCCGCCTGGGCCAGGCGCTGCACGTCGCGCTCGCCGAGTTCGATCCAGGCGCCGCGCGGCAGGCCACGTGGCAGCACGACAGCGCCGTAGCGGATGCGGATGAGCCGGCTCACGGCGTGGCCCACGGCCTCGAACAGGCGGCGCACCTCGCGGTTGCGGCCTTCGCCGATGGTGACGCGGTACCAGCAGTTGGCGCCCTCGCCGCCGCCGTCCTCGATGGACTGGAACTGGGCCGGGCCGTCCTCCAGTTGCACGCCGTCGAGCAGGCGCTGGCGCTCCTCGTTCGAGATGGCCCCCAGCACGCGCACCGCGTACTCGCGCTGCAGGCCGAAGCTGGGGTGCATGAGGCGGTTGGCCAGCTCGCCCGCGTTGGTGAACAGCAGCAGGCCTTCGGTGTTGAGGTCGAGCCGGCCGACCGACTGCCACTTCCCTTGATGCAAACGCGGCAGGCGGCGAAACACCGTGGGCCGGTTCTGCGGGTCGTCGTGCGTGACGACCTCGCCCGCGGGCTTGTGGTACGCCAGCACGCGCGGCGCGGGCGGCTCCAGCCGCACGCGCAGGGGCTTGCCGTCCAGGCGGATCTGGTCGCCGTGCTGGATGCGCTGGCCCACGTGCGCGGGCTCGCCATTCACCGACAGGCGGCCCTGCACGATGAGCTGCTCCATCTCGAGGCGCGAGCCCAGGCCGGCCTGGGCCAGCACCTTGTGCAACTTGGGCGATTCGGCTTCGGGCGCGAGCACGCGCTTGGCCGGCTCGGCGGCCGCTTCCGGGACGTGCGACTGGGCTTCGTCGAAGGCGCCACTGACGACCTCGTCGAAGCTCAGGGCGTCGGTGTCGGGCGCGCGCCGGGCGCGCGCCGGGCCGGGCCGCTCGGCGCGAGGCTTGTCGGCGCGGGGCCGATCAGGCCGGGGTTTGCGTGGGGTGGCCGGGCTCATCGGTGTCGTCCTCAGGGGCGGGTTCGTCGGTGGCGGGCGCGTCGACGTCGGCCGGTTCATCGGGGAGCGCATCGGCGGCGGTGGCGGTGGCGTGGTCCGCATCGGCCAGGTGCCCGGTCTCGGCCGGCGATTGCACGGCGGTGTCCGCTGCCGCGTCCGCCGGCACGCCGTCACCCTCCTCGGTCGGCACCGGCAACTGCGCCGCCGCCAGGCTCTCGAAATCGAGCGAGCCCAGCGACGATTCCTGCACCTCGCTGGCCTCCAGCGGAGGCAACTGGTCGAGCGAGCTCAGGCCGAGGTCGTCGAGGAACTGTCGGGTGGTGGCGAACAGCGCCGGGCGGCCCACCGTTTCGCGGTGGCCGATGACCTCGACCCAGCCGCGGTCCTCGAGCTGCTTGAGGATCATCGAGTTGATGGTGACGCCGCGGATGTCTTCCATGTCGCCGCGCGTCACGGGCTGGCGGTAGGCGATGATGGCCAGTGTCTCCAGCGTGGCGCGCGAGTAGCGCGGCGGCTTCTCGGGGTGCAGGCGGTCGAGGTAGTGGCGCATCTCGGGCCGGCTCTGGAAGCGCCAGCCCGTGGCCACGGACACCAGCTCCACACCGCGGCCGGTCCATTCGAGCTGCAGATCGGCCAGCAGGGACTTGAGGGTGTCGGCCGCGAGTTCGCCGTCGAACAGCACCGAGAGTTCGCGCACCGTCATGGGTTGCGCGGCACAGATGAGGGCCGTCTCGAGGACACGCTTGGCATCCGTGGTGTTCATGATGATCTTGTCGCTCGGCGCCGGGGCCGCGAATGAGGGCTCTGGGTGGGCGGAGGCCGGAGCGCGGGCCCGGCCACAGGTCGCGGCACAGGCCGCGAAGAAGGATTGCCCGCGCGGGCGGATCAGTCGATCAGGCCCTGGCCGGCAGGGGGCGGATTGTACCGGAGCCCCCCGGCCGCCAAGGCCGCGGCCAGGTCGGCGGGCGGGTCGCGCCAGAAGGCCAGCGGCGCGCCCGAAACCGGGTGCGACAGGCGCAGGGAAATGGCGTGCAGCGCCTGGCGCTGCAGGCCCCACAGCGGCCGCCCGCCATAGAGCGCGTCGCCCACGAGAGGGTGCCCCAGCCAGGCCATGTGCACGCGGATCTGGTGCGTACGGCCCGTGTGCAGCTTGCACGCCACCAGCATGGCCTCGCCGTTCGCACCGAGCGAGAGGAAATCGCTGTGAGCCGGCTTGCCCGCGCCCTCGCCGACCACCGCCATGCGCAGGCGGTTGCGCGGGTCGCGGCCGATGGGCTCGCGCACGCTGCGCAGGCCCTGGTGGCGCCAGGCGCCGTGTGCGATCGCCAGGTACTGGCGCCCCACCTCGCGCGCGGCGATGGCATTCACCAGCGCCTGCATGGCCTGGCGCGACTTGGCCACCATCATCAGGCCCGAGGTGTCCTTGTCCAGCCGGTGCACGATGCCCGCGCGTGGCAGCGCGGCGGCGCCCGCGTGGTGCGCGAGCAGGCCGTTGAGCAGGGTGCCACCCCAGTGCCCCGCGGCCGGGTGCACCACCAGGCCAGCGGGCTTGTCGATGACCAGCAGGTGTTCGTCCTCGAACACCACGTCCAGCGCCATGGGCTCGGCCACGAAGGCACGCGCCTGCGGCGTGGGGCGCAGCGTGAGCTGCACGGCATCGCCCGCCGACACCTTGGTGGAGGCCTTGGTGCAGGGCCTGTCGCGCCAGAGCACCTCGCCCTCGGCCAGCAGTTGCTGCAGGTAGGAACGCGAGAACTCGGGCACCAGCGTGGCCAGCGCGCGGTCCAGCCGCCAGCCGTGCAGTCCGGCGGGCACTTCGTGGCGGCGCTGCTCGGCCTGCTCGTCCCAGGCGTCGCCCTCGGGCGCCACCCCCCCGGCCGATATACTGTCCGCTTCGTTCAATGAGTCCTGTTCCAGCGCCATGCCCTTGAAGTTGAGCCGCGGATTATCGGCCCCGTCCCTGGCCGCCATCGCCCTGGCGGTACTCCTGCAGGCCTGCAGCACGACGCCGGTCGACGAGACCATCGGCTGGAGCCCGAACCGCCTGTACACCGAGGCCGTGGACGAGCGCGACGCCGGCAACTTCGAGCGCGCCGTCACCCTGTTCGAAAAGCTCGAAGGCCGCGCCGCCGGCACGCCGCTGGCGCAACAGGCCCAGCTCGACAAGGCCTTCACCCAGTACCGTGGCGACCAGCCCGCCCAGGCCCTGGCCACGCTGGACCGCTTCATGCGCCTGCACCCGGCCAGCCCCGCGCTCGACTACGCGCTGTACCTCAAGGGCCTGGTCAACTTCAACGACAACCTCGGCCTCTTCGGCGCGCTCGCGCGGCAGGACCTCTCCGAACGCGACCAGAAAGCGGCCAAGGAGTCCTTCGAGGCCTTCCGTGAGCTGAGCACGCGTTTCCCCGAATCGCGCTACACCCCCGACGCGGTGGCGCGCATGCGCTACATCGTCAACTCCCTCGCGCAGTACGAGGTGCACGTCGCGCGCTACTACTTCACGCGCGGCGCCTATGTGGCCGCCATCAACCGCGCCCAATCCGCCCTCACCGACTACACCGACGCGCCCGCACTCGAAGAGGCGCTGTTCCTCATCATCCGCTCGTACGACGCCCTGGGCCTGCCCCAGTTGCGCGACGACGCCGAGCGCGTGATGCGCGCAAGTTACCCGGACAGCGAGTACCTCAGCGGCGGCGTCAAGAAGAAGTCGGGCGATCCGTGGTGGAAGGTCTGGTGAGCGCCACCAGCTCATCCAGCCAGGCCTGAACCTCTTCCTCGCGGTCCAGCCAACGGCAGGCGGGCAGCGCCGCCAGCAAGGCCGGGCCGTAAGCGCGCCGGCGCAGGCGCACGTCACCGATCACGATCAAGCCCCGATCGCCCGCGCGGCGGATCAGGCGCCCGGCGCCTTGCCGCAGGGCCATGGCGGCATCGGCCAGTTGCACCGAGGTGAACGGATCGGCCCCGACCGCGCGGGCGCGCTCCAGGCGCCGCTGCAGCCAGGGGTCGTCGGGCGGGGCAAAGGGCAGCTTGTCGATCACCAGCAGTTGCAGGGCCTCGCCCGGCACGTCGATGCCCTGCCACAGCGCGCCGCTGGCCACCACGACCGTGGGCGCGCCGGCGCCAGCA
>NZ_DATIGV010000212.1:0-3919 GCF_035481345.1 Hydrogenophaga sp.
CATGTCCACGATCAACTACAGCGAGAAGATCCCGAACAACGTCAACCTGTCCGAAGACCGCACGCTGCAGCGCGCGCTGGAAGGCTGGCAGCCCAACTTCATCAACTGGTGGGACGACGTCGGCCCCGAGGGCTCGACCAACCACGAGGTCTATCTGCGCACCGCGGTGAGCGTGGACCCGCAGGGCTGGGCCCAGTTCGGCCACGTGAAGATGCGTGACTACCGCTGGGGCATCTTCCTCAACCCCGGCGAGGCCGAGCGCAAGATCCACTTCGGCGACCACAAGGGCGAGGCCGCCTGGAACGACGTGCCCGGCGAGCACCGCGCCAACCTGCGCCGCATCATCGTCACGCAGGGCGACACCGAGCCCGCGTCGGTGGAGCAGCAGCGCCACCTGGGCCTGACCGCGCCCAGCATGTACGACCTGCGCAACCTGTTCCAGATCAACGTGGAAGAGGGCCGCCACCTCTGGGCCATGGTCTACCTGCTGCACAAGCACTTCGGCCGCGACGGCCGCGAAGAGGCCGAGGCCCTGCTGCAGCGCACCTCGGGCGACCAGGACAACCCGCGCATCCTGGGCGCGTTCAACGAGAAGACGCCCGACTGGCTGGCCTTCTTCATGTTCACCTACTTCACCGACCGCGACGGCAAGTTCCAGCTCTCCGCGCTGGCCGAGTCCGCGTTCGACCCGCTGGCGCGCACGACGAAGTTCATGCTGACCGAGGAAGCCCACCACATGTTCGTGGGCGAAAGCGGCGTCTCGCGCGTGCTGCAGCGCACCGCGCAGGTGATGAACGAGCTCAAGACCGACGACCCGGCCAAGGTGCGCGCGGCCGGCGCCATCGACCTGGGCACCGTGCAGCGTTACCTCAACTTCCACTACTCGGTCACCATCGACCTGTTCGGCGCCGACCAGTCGAGCAACGCCGCCATCTTCTACAGCTCGGGCCTCAAGGGCCGCTACGAAGAGGGCAAGCGCAGCGACGACCACGTCCTCAAGGGCCAGACCTACAAGGTGCTCGAGGTGAAGGACGGCCAGCTCGTCGAGAAGGAAGTGCCGATGCTCAACGCCCTCAACGAGGTGCTGCGCGACGACTTCATCACCGACTCCGTGGCGGGCGTGAACCGCTGGAACAAGGTGCTGGAGAAGGCCGGCATCCCCACGCGCCTGACGGTGCCGCACAAGGCCTTCAACCGCCAGATCGGCGCGCTCGCGGGCATCAGGATGTCGCCCGAAGGCCGCGTGGTCAACGACGCCGAGTGGAACGCCAAGAAGGGCGAGTGGCTGCCGACGCCGGAAGACTTCGCCTTCGTGGCCTCGCTGATGGGCCGTGTGGTCGAACCCGGCAAGTTCGCCGGCTGGATCGCGCCGCCGGTGATGGGCATCAACCGCCAGCCCGTCGATTTCGAGTACGTCAGATTCGGATGACCCCCTGCGCGGCTTCGCCGCTTCCCCCTGGAAGGGGGACAATGCCAGCGGACCGGGAAACCCGGATCCGCGGCATCCTCGGCCAGGGCCCGTGCGCGCTAACGGGCCCTCGTTGTTTGGAGATTGCACATGAACGCCCCTGTTGAACTCGCTGTCATCCAGCAGCACCTGATCGACCCCGAGATCTGCATCCGCTGCAACACCTGCGAGGCGACCTGCCCCGTGGACGCGATCACGCACGACTCGAACAACTATGTGGTCGATGCGAGCAAGTGCAACCTGTGCATGGCCTGCGTGCCGCCGTGTCCCACGGGCTCGATCGACAACTGGCGCACCATGCCCAAGGCGCGCGCGTACACCATCGAGGAACAGTTCGGCTGGGAGTCGCTGCCCGAGGAACTGCCGCCCGAGGAACTGGCCGCCGCGGGCGCAGAAGCCCCCGCGGCCACCGCGCCGGCCCCCGCGCCCGCGGCTGCGCCCGCCACCACCGAAGACAAGTTCGTCGCCAGCCGCTACGGCGCCACGCTGCCGCCCTGGTCGGCCGCGCACGCCTTCACCAACCTCTACGGCCCCAAGGCCGCGCAGAAGACCATCACCGCCACGGTGACGGGCAACCTGCGCGTCACCGACGTCGGCACCGACTACGACACGCACCACATCGTGCTGGACTTCGGCGCCATGCCCTTCCCGGTGCTGGAGGGCCAGAGCATCGGTGTCGTGCCCCCGGGCACCGACGCCAAGGGCCGCGCGCACCACGCGCGCCAGTACAGCATCGCCAGCCCGCGCAACGGCGAGCGTCCGGGCCACAACAACCTCTCGCTCACCATCAAGCGCGTGCTGGAGGACTACGACGGCCAGCCGGTGCGCGGCGTGGCCAGCAACTTCATGTGCGACCTGAAGGTGGGCGACAAGGTCGAGGTGATCGGGCCGTTTGGCGCGAGCTTCCTCATGCCCAACCACCCGAAGAGTCACATCGTGATGATCTGCACCGGCACCGGCTCGGCGCCGATGCGGGCCATGACCGAATGGCGGCGCCGGCTGCGCCAGTCGGGCAAGTTCGAAAGCGGCAAGCTGATGCTGTTCTTCGGCGCGCGCACGCAGCAGGAGCTGCCGTACTTCGGCCCTCTGCAAAGCCTGCCCAAGGACTTCATCGACACCAACTTCGCCTTCAGCCGCACGCCGGGGCAACCCAAGAAGTACGTGCAGGACGCCATGCGTGAGCGCGCGGCCGACCTGGCCGCGCTGCTCAAGGACCCGAACGCGCACTTCTATGTGTGCGGGCTCAAGAGCATGGAAGAGGGCGTGGTGCTGGCGCTGCGCGACATCGCGACGGGCGCCGGGCTTGATTGGGAAACCGTGGGTGCTTCGCTGCAGCGCGAGGGGCGCCTGCACTTGGAAACGTACTGAGGCCCAGGGGCGCCGGGCCGGCGTCTGGTTCAGAACAGGTAGGCAGCGCCGCTGGATTGCGCGCTGTCGTCGTTCGCATCGCCACCGATGCCGGTGGCGATGCTGGATTCCTGGTTCGCGCCGACGGCCAGGGTCAGGCCGTCGGCCGAGAGGGCCAGGCCGACGCCGAAGTAGTCGTTTGCATCGGGAACGGATGCCTTGAGGAAAGCCTGCTGCTGCCATGTCGCGCCGCTGCGCCTGAAGATGTAGGCGGCGCCGCAGTACGCGCCGCCGCTGTTGTCCAGCGGGTCGGTGCCGGCGCTTCTTTCGCCCGGGGCGCCGATGGCCAGGGTCTGGCCGTCGGCCGAGAGGGCCAGGCTGATGCCGAAGCGGTCATTTGAATCGGGGACGGATGCCTTGAGAAAGGCCTCTTGCTGCCAAGTCGCGCCGCTGCGTGTGAAGACGTGGACGGCGCCATTGTCCGAGCCGCTGTTGTCCAGCGGGTCGGCGCTGGTGCTGTCCTCGCCCGGGGCGCCGACGACCAGGCTGAGGCCGTCGGCCGAGAGGGCTAGGCTGGTGCCGAAGCGGTCGTGTGAACCGGGGACGGATGCTTTGAGATAGGCCTCTTGCTGCCATGCCGCGCCGCTGCGTGTGAAGACGTGGACGGCGCCGTTGGCCGAGCCGCTGTTGTCGAGCGGGTCGGTGCTGCTGCTGTCCTCGCCCGGGGCGCCGACGACCAGGGTCTGGCCGTCGGCGGAGAGGGCCAGGCTGGTGCCGAAGGAATCGTTCTGATCGGTCACGAACGCCTTGAGGTAGGCCTGCTGCTGCCAGGCCGCGCCGCTGCGCGTGAAGACGTAGACGGCGCCGTTGCTCGCGCCGCTGTTGTCCAGCGGGTCGGTGCTGGTGCTGTCCTCGTTCGGAACGCCGATGGCCAGGGTCAGGCCGTCGGCCGAGAGGGCCAGGCTGGTGCCGAAGGCGTCGTGCGGATCGGTCACGGACGCCTTGAGGTAGGCCTGCTGCTGCCATGCCGCGCCGCTGCGCGTGAAGACGTAGACGGCGCCGTTGCTCGCGCCGCTGTTGTCCAGCGGGTCGGTGCTGGTGCTG
>NZ_DATIGV010000213.1:0-31805 GCF_035481345.1 Hydrogenophaga sp.
CAACACCCCCTCCGCCACATCCATCCTCACCGCCCCCCGCTCGACCAGCACCCGGGCCACCGCCTCGATCTCGTCTCCCACCGCCCCGGCCATCATCGCGATGTTCTGCGCGTGCAGCGCCATGTGGCCCTTCTGGATGCCGGTGGTGGCGAGCGCCTTCATCGCCGAGAAGTTCTGCGCCAGGCCCACGGCCGCGATGATGCGCGCCAGTTCCTCGGCCGACTGCACGCCCAACACCTTGAGCGAGAGTTTGGCCGTGGGGTGCAGCTTGGTGGCGCCACCCACCAGGCCCACGGCCATGGGCAACTCGATGCTACCGGCCAGGTCGCCGTCGGCCGTCACCTCCCAATGCGTGAGGCTGGCGTAGCGGCCGTTGCGCGCCGCGTAGGCGTGGGCGCCGGCTTCCACCGCGCGCGTGTCGTTGCCGGTGGCCAGCACCACGGCGCTGATGCCGTTCATGATGCCCTTGTTGTGCGTGGCGGCGCGGTAGGGGTCGGCGTCGGCGAAGTGGTAGGCCGAGAGCATGCCGTCGCGCACCTCGGCGCCGCCAATGGCCGCCAGCGGCCACACGCAGCGCGCGCGCGCCAGGCGCCGGTCGGCCAGGTTGGAGAGGATGCGCAGGTTCGTGCGCCCCCCCGTCCAGGCCGCGATGCGCGGCGCAAGCTTCTCAGCCATGGTATTGACCGCGTTCGCGCCCATGGCGTCGCGCGTATCCACCACGATGTGCGTGATCACCATGGCGCCACCGCGCGTCTCCAGCACGCGCACCTCCAGCTCGCGAAACCCCCCGCCGAGCTTGAGCAGCACCGGGTCGCAGTCGTCGCAGATGGCCTGCACCTCGGCCTGGCGCTCCAGGATGCGCAGGCGCGCGGCCTGCGGGTCGCTCACGTGCGTGAGCTGGATCTGGGCAATCATGCGCGTGCCCGACATGGAGGTGACGAAGCCGCCCGCGTCGTAGCACTGGCGCGCGGCGTTGCACACCGCGGCCACCACCGACGACTCCTCGGTGGCCATCGGGATGAGCCGGTCGCGGCCGTCAATGCGCATGTTCGTCGCCACGCCCACCGGAATGTTCATGGTGCCAATCACGTTCTCGATGAGGTGATCGGCCAAATCGGCGGGCAGGTTGCCCGTGTTCAGCAGGTGCGCACGCTCGGCTTCGCTCAGGCCGGCAAAGCGCGCCACGGCGTCGATGCGCTCGGGAATGGGCAGTTTGTGGAAGCCGCCGATGCGGCTGCTCTGGTCGGAGGTGCTCATGGAAGGTCTCGCAACGGATGGAAGGAATTCAGCGCGCGGCCATCAGGCGCGGCAGCCAGGTGATGAGATCGGGGAAAGCGGCGCAGACCAGCAGGCCCACGAACTGCAGGGCGAAGAAGGGCAAGATGCCGCGGTACACGTGTCCCATGTCCAGGTGCTTGGGCAAGGTGCCCTTGATGTAGAACAGCGTGTAGCCGAAGGGCGGGCTGATGTAGCCCATCTGGATCGTGATGGCGTAGAGCACGCCGAACCAGATCTCGTCGAAGCCCAGCAGGCGCACGATGGGCAGGAACACCGGCACCGTGAGCAGGATGATCCCCAGCTCGTCGAGCACGGTGCCCAGGAACACGAGCAGCAGCATCATGGCGCCCAGCACCACCCAGCGATTCACCTCCAGCCCCTTGATGAACTCCAGCAGCGTGTCGGCACCGCCCAGGCCGGTGAAGATGGCCACGTAGGCCTTCGCGCCGATGGTGATCCACAGGATCATGGAGGTGGCCTTGAGCGCGTCCACGCCGGCCTCGCGCAGCATGGGCAGGCGCAGGCGGCGCTTGAGCAGCGCGGGCACCATGGCACCGGCCACGCCCACGGAGGCCGACTCGGTTGGCGTGGCCACGCCGAAGAAGATCGAGCCCAGGATCAGCACGATCAGCATCGACGGGAAGATCAGCGCCTTGAGCGCCAGCAGCTTCTCGCGCAGCGGCGCGCGGCGCGCGCCCGGGTCCAACGGCACCCACTCAGGCTTGAGCCAGCCGACCACCACGATGTAGGCGATGTACAGCACGGCCAGGATGAGGCCCGGCACGATGCCCGCGATCAGCATCTGCCCGATCGACACCTGCGCCGTGACCGCGTACACGATGGTCAGCACCGACGGCGGGATGAGGATGCCCAGCGTGCCCGACGCACAGATGGTGCCCAGCGCGAGCTGCGGGTTGTAGCCGCGGCGCAGCATTTCGGGCAGTGCGAGGATGCCCATGGCGGTGACGGCCGCGCCGACCACGCCGGTCATGGCCGCCATCACCACGCAGATGATCACCGTGCCGATGGCCAGGCCGCCGCGCAGGCGGCCGAACCACAGCTCCATGGCGCGGTACAGGTCCTCGATCACGCCCGAGCGCTGCAGGATGCAGGCCATCAGGATGAACAGCGGAATGGCCAGCAGCGCCTCCGACTTCATGGTGTCGAAGATCTGCAGCACCAGCACGATGACCGCGTTGGGCTCCCACAGCGTCACCGTGAACAGCAGCGACAGGCCGCCCAGCACGAAGGCGATGGGCAGGCCGCTGAGCATGAACAGCGTGAGGCTGCCGAACATCAGCAGCAGGATCGTGTTGGAGCTCATGCCTGGGCCCCTTCGCCCGCCTCGCCGGCTTCACCGAAGAGCGCGCGCGCGAACTCCACCAGCGCCTGCAAGAGCATCAGCAGCAACGCCAACGGCACGGCGGCCTTCACGGGCCACACCGGCGGGTTCCAGGCCGAGAAGCTGGTCTCGCGGTACTCGAAGGCACTGATCGCGGCGGGCAGGCTGTAGATCAACAGGATGCCGCAAAAGACCACGATCACGGGGTAGTTCACCAGGTCGAGGCGGCGCGTCCAGGCGGCGCTCAGCCGCTGGCGCAGCAGGTCCAGCGCCACGTGGCCCTTGAGGTGCAGCAGCCAGGGACCACCGAACAGGAAATACGGGCCGAACAGCAGCACGGCCAGCTCCATGCCCCACACCGTGGGCGCATTGAAGAAGTAGCGCATCACCACCTCGTAGAGCATCACGGGCACGACGATGGCCATGAGCCACACCGTGAGCTGGAACAGCCAGCGGTTGAACGTGGTGATCGCGCGCGCGATCGCGGACAGCCAGAGGGGCATGCCGACACTCCTCAAATCGAACGGGAAGGCCCGGCCCGCCGCGCAGGCGAACCGGGCGCTTCAACGGGGCTCAGCCCAGCAGGCCCAGCTCTTTCATGAACGCGACCTGGCTGTCCAGGATGCGCGTGGCCAGGGCGTCGCCCTTGGTGGCGGTGCGCCAGGCTTCCATGGCCTTGGGCCGTGCGGCGGCGACGTCGGTGGGGCTGAAGCGGATGACTTCGCAGCCCTTGGCCGCGTACTTCCCGAGCACGGCCGCGTCGTTCACCAGGATGTTCTGGCGCAGCGCGCCCGAGACCTCGCGCGCGGCCACCACCAGCGCGGCCTTGTACTCGGCCGGCAGGCGCTCGTGGGCGCCGCGGTTGGCCACGTAGGCCGTGGCCGTGGTGGGCTGGTGAAAGCCCGGCACGATCACGAACTTGGCCACCTCGGCCAGGCCGGCCTCGAAGTTGGCGGTCAGGTCGCCGCGATCGGCCATGTCCACCACGCCCTTGTCGAGCGCCGAGTACACCTCGCCCGTGGGCAGCGGCGTGACGGACACCCCCATCGCGCCCATCACCGTGGAGGCCAGGCCGACGAAGCGGCCCTTCTTGCCCGCCAGGTCGGCGATCTTGCGGATCGGTACCTTGGAGTGCAGCGGCTCCTGGCCATACACCGTGGGCGCGATGTAGTGCAGGCCGGCCGGCGCATAGGCCTGGCGCACCAGGTCCAGGCCGCCGCGCTCGTGGAACCAGGCCTCGTACTCGTCGCTCTCGGCGAAGCCGAAGGGAATGGTGCTGGTGAAGGCGAACGCGGGAATCTTGCCGGCCTCGTAGCCGTCGAAGGTCTTCATCAGTTCGAAAGCGCCGCCGCGCACGGCGTCGAAGGCCTGGGCCGCGGGCACGATCTGGCCGGCCGCGAACAGGTTGATCTTGAAGCGCCCGCCGGTGAGTTCGCCCACGCGGGCCACGAAGCGTTCCTCGAACTTCTGCGGAGTGGTGCCGCCGTCCCACAGCGCCTGCATGCGCCAGGTGACGGCCGGCGACTGCGCGTGCACGGCCAGCGGCGCCGCGGTGGCGGCCACCGCCACGCCGGCGAGAGAGGTTTTCAGGAGGCCGCGTCGCTTGATCGCGTCTTTCATGTGATGTCTCCGATCGGTTGGTCGTCCCGCCGTGGCTGGCGGTGCTCTGGTGCGCGTACCTGGCCACGCCGGGCCATGCGGGTCACGCTGCGGAAAAGTCTATAGACAGCGGGCATTGGTCACAGGTACAGTTTGGACACAGTTCAATGAACTGTACCCATCGCTGCATAGGTACGGTTTCTCTTTCTCCACAGGACCCCCTGCGTGGACACCAAGGTCGAATCCCTGGCCAACCGCCTCGCCAAAGCCATCGAACAGGGCAGCCTGCCGCCGGGCAGCCGCCTGCGCTCGGTGCGCGACGCGGCGGCCAAGGACGGCCTGGGCGTGAACACGGTGGTGGAGGCCTACAACCGCCTCGTCGCGCGCGGCTACGTCGAGGCCCGGCCCGGCTCGGGCTACTTCGTGCGCCGCCTCGCCGGCACGCGCTCGCACGCGGCACCGGCCCACGTCACCGAGGCGGTGGACGTGGTCTCGCTGCTGCGCGAGCAGCTCGAACAGCACTACGAGGTGCGCGTGGGCGACGGGCGCCCGCCCGCGTCGTGGATGGAGGGGTCCGAGCTGGGCCGCCACCTGCGCGGCGCCGGCAGCAGCGGGCTCTCGCAGATCGACCACGGCTACGGCACGCCCTGGGGCTACCTGCCCCTGCGCGAAACCGTCGCGCGCCTGCTGGGCGAGCGCACCCTGCCCGTGAGCCCGCGCCAGGTGCTGCTCACGCAGGGCGCCAACCACGCGCTCGATCTCATCGTGCGCCACCTGCTCGAACCTGGCGACCACGCGCTGGTGGACTCGCCCGGCTACTACCCGCTGTTCGGCAAGCTCAAGCTGGCCAAGGTGAACATGCACGGCGTGCCGCGCCAGGCCGACGGGCCCGACCTCGATGCGCTGCAGCGCCTGCTCAAGGCGCACCGGCCCAAGGTGTTCTTCACGCAGTCGCTGGCGCACAACCCCACGGGCGGCTCCATCAGCCTGCCCAAGGCGCACAAGCTGCTGCAACTCATCACCGAGCACGACTGCCTGGTGGTGGAGGACGACCCCTTCGCCGACCTGCTGCCGGCGGGCGCGCCGCGCCTGGCCGCGCTCGACCAGCTCGAGCGCGTGATCTACGTCAGCAGCTTCTCCAAGACCCTCTCGGCCGGCCTGCGCGTGGGCTACATCGCGGGCGCGGCGCACCACATCACCGCGCTGTGCGACCTCAAGATGGTGACCGTGGTCTCCACCTCCGACTTCGTCGAGCGCGTGGTGCACCAGCTCATCTCCGGCGGGCAGTACCGCCGCCACCTCAACCGCCTGAAGGCGCGGCTGGACGAGGTGCATGAGCCCGCCATCAAGGCGCTGCGCCGCGCGGGCGCCACGGTGCACCCGGCCACGCCGGGGGGCTACTACCTCTGGGTGGAACTGCCCGAGGGCCTGGCGGAGCTGGAGCTCGCGCGGCGCGCCGCCGCGCAGGGCATCTTCCTGGCACCGGGCTCGGTGTTCCACCCCGACCGCCACGCCGCGTGCGCGGCCATGCGCGTGAACGTGGCCTACGCCACCGACCCGCGCTTCCTGCGGTTCCTGCAGGCGCAGATCAAGGCGCTGCGCTGAGCGCGTTCACGCCCCTTTCAGCGCCGCCTCGATCACGTCCAGCCCCACCGCGCCATCGAGGCGCGTCCCCTGCGCCGTGAACAGCGTGGGCGTGCCCTGCACGCGGAATTTTTCGGCCAGCGCCATGTTGCGCTCCAGCGCCTCGACGCCGCAGCCCGTGGCGCCATTGCCGGGCACTTCCTGGTCGGCCATCGCCGCTTCCCAGGCGATCGGTCGCGACGGCGCGCACCAGATGCGTTCGTTCAAGGCGCGCGACTCGGGCCCCAGGTAGGAGATCGGAAAGGTGTGCACCGTCAGATCGGTGGCGTCCTTCAGCGTCACGTGCAGGCGCTTGCAGAAGCCGCAGCGCGGGTCCTCGAAGCTCACCAGCACGCGGCCCGCCACGGCCCGGCCGCGCTGGATGGTGATCGCGTCGGCCAGGTCCAGCTCGGCCAGGCGCAACGTCGGCGTGCTCGCCACCACGTACTCGGCCTGGCGCTGCGCCGTGAGCGAACGCCGGTTGGCGATGTCGATGATGTGGCCGTCGATCAGGTGCTCGCCCGCGGCGTCGATGTAGAACACCTTGTCCTTCACGATCACCTCGTGCAGGCCCGGCAAGGGGCCCGCGCCGAAGAACTGCACCGTGGCGCCCGTGAGCCGCTCCACGATGGCCGTCAGGGCCGCCTCGTCGCGCACCGGGCGTGCGCCCACCGCCTGCGCCAGCGCGGGCCCTGCCCCGCCCAGGCCGGCCAGCAAGGCCAGCCGCTTGAGTCCTTCACGTCGTTCCATGCCCGGCATATCGCGCACCGTCTTTCATCCACCAAAGGGCGCCCAGCATGGCCGCATCGCGTGACGGTTTGCCGACAGCCTGAGGGCCGCGCCGCACATGGTCCGAACGGACCACCACCGCCCCCCGCCGCACCCGCAACAAGCCTGCAGCGCGTCGATTTGTCACACAAGGGCCGCACACTGGGCCGCTTCTGCGACCGCTGCCACACCGCCTCTTTCCAGCGCCTGCCCGTCGTGATCGACATCAGCTCACTCGCCTCCAACAGCTCCCCGCGCGTGGCCGGCGCCACGGGCGCGACGGCGCGCGGCAGCCTGCTCAACCTGCTGGAGATCTCGCTCAGCCCGGTCATCGGCGTGGCCGTGCTCTGGGTGCTGGCGCGCGTGCTGGATGGCGGCATCCACCCCGAGTACTTCCTGCTCGCCGTGGTGGTGTTCGCCATGACCTTCCCCGGCCCCTCGCGTCTCACGGGTTCGGTGCGGCTGCTGCTGCTGGACGTGCTGCTGAGCTGGGGCACCACCTTCGGCCTGCTGCTCGCAGCCGGCTGGACCACCGGCTACGTGCGCCTGTTCCCCGACGAGCTCATCGCCTGGTGGATGGGCCTGGTGCCTGCCATCGATCTGGTGGCCTGGCTGGGCCTGCGCGCCACCGCGCCCACGCTGGTGCGTCTGCAGGGCCGCCCCGTGCGCGCCCTGGTGGCGGGCATGAACCCCCAGGGCCTGCAACTCGCGCACAGCCTGCAGGACGCGCGCTTCCACAACTTCGAGCTCGTGGGCTTCGTGGACGACCGCTCGCGCGAGCGCCTGCCCGAGGACAGGCGATTCCCTCTGCTGGGGCGCTTCGAGTCCCTGGGCGAGGTGCTGCGCCAGCAGCGCATCGACCACGTCTACATCTCGCTGCCCATGGCCTCGCAGCCGCGCATCCTCAAGATCCTGGACGACCTGAAGGACACCACGGCCTCCATCTACTTCGTGCCCGACCTGTTCGTCACCGACCTGATCCAGAGCAAGCCCACGGTGCTGTGCGGCGTACCCGTCATCTCGGTGTGCGACACGCCCTTCCAGGGCATCAGCGGCGGGCTCAAGCGCGGCAGCGACATCGTGCTGGCCTCGCTCCTGCTGGTGCTGCTGGCGCCGGTGCTCATCGCCATCGCCGTCCTGGTCAAGGCCACCTCGCCCGGTCCGGTCATCTTCAAGCAGCGCCGCTACGGCCAGTCGGGCGAGCAGATCGTGGTCTACAAATTCCGCTCGATGACCGTGGCCGAGGACGGCGCGCAGGTCACGCAGGCGCGCCGCAACGACCAGCGCATCACCCCCCTGGGCGCCGTGCTGCGGCGCACCTCGCTGGACGAGCTGCCCCAGTTCATCAACGTGCTGCAGGGGCGCATGAGCATCGTCGGCCCGCGCCCGCACGCCGTGGCGCACAACGAGCTGTACCGCAAGCTCATCAAGGGCTACATGGTGCGGCACAAGGTCAAGCCGGGCATCACGGGCTGGGCGCAGGTCAACGGCTACCGCGGCGAGACCGACACGCTGGAGAAGATGGAAGGCCGCATCGCGCTGGACCTGGACTACCTGCGCAACTGGTCGCTCAAGCTCGACCTGCTGATCATCCTGAAGACCATCCGCTTGGTCTTCAAGGACCAGCAAGCGTACTGATGGCACACCCCCGCCGCGCTTCGCGCGTCCCCCTCAAGGGGGCGAGACCGACCGACCGGCAAAGCCGGATCGGTGGTCTCTCTCGGCTGGGCATCGGCGCTGGTGCCGCCCTGGCGTGCCTCGCCGCGCCTCTGGCGCTCGCACAAGACGACGGCCTGAGCCTCTCCGCCGCGTACCGCGTGCAGCGCGACAACAACCTCTTTCGCCTGGCCGACGGCGTGGACCCGCGCTTCGCGCTCGGCCAACCCAGCGCGGCCGAGACGGTGCACATCCGCTCCGTGGGCCTGCGCTACGCGCGCGACTTCAGCCTGCAGCGCCTGGAGGCCGACATCGGCCTCGTCGACTACGCCTACGACACCTTCGACCAGCTCGACCTGCTGGCGCGCAACCACGACCTGCGCTGGCGCTGGGCCATCACGCCCGACCTCACCGGCACGGTGAGAACGCAGCGCGACGAAAGCGTCAACAGCTTCGAGGACACCAGCGCGCTCACCAACGGCAACCGCCGCCTGCGCCGCTTTCAGAGCGTGGACGCCAACTGGCGCCTCGACGGCGCATGGACCGCGATCGCCGAGGCCCAGGAAGCCCGCAATGAAAACCAGCAGCCCTTGGTGGGCGAGGACAGCCAGATCCTGCGCAGCACCGGTGTGGGCCTGCGGCGCGAGACGCCCAAGGGCAGTTCCCTCACGCTGCGATGGCGCAGCGGCGAAGGCGAAACCATCGACCCGGACCGCCCACCGGCCGTGCTGCGCGACGACGACTTCCGCCAGGATGAATGGGCGCTTGACGCGCGCTGGCCGGTGACGGACAAGACCCGACTGGACGCCAACCTCGCGTGGGTCGACCGCCAACACCGCCGCGTGTCTGCGCGCGACTACGACGCCCTGAACTGGCGCGTCGCGGCGAACTGGACGCCCAGCGCCAAGACCGTGCTGCGCCTGAGCGCCAGCGAGGATTTCAGCAGCTACCAGACCAGCAACGCCAGCGTGACGCGCACCCGGCGCTGGAGCCTGGGAGGCACCTGGGTCCTCACCAGCAAGCTCAGCCTGCAAGGCAGCTGGGGCAGCGCCGACCGCGACTTCCAGCGCCCGCCCCCCGGCGCCCTGCCCGACCCGCGCAAGGACCGCACGCGCGAACGCCTGCTGAGCCTGCGTTGGGCCTTCATGCGGCAGGCCTCGCTGGACCTGACCTGGCAGGACAGCCGCCGACAGAGCAACGTGCCGAGCTGGCGCTACCGCAGCGAGCTCTGGCGCGTGGGGATCAGCGGGCGGTTCTGATCAAGGCCCCACGGGGCGCGCCACCTGCGTCGGCAACTCGGCCGGCCTGAGCACCAGTGGCCCGAACCAGGCCTCCACCGACTCGCCCGTGTTGTTCGAGTCCGTCATCAGCCCCAGGCCGGTGAGCCGGCCCGGCGCTTCGCCGAACACGGCCAGGTAGTCGGCGGCCACGTCGCGCTCGATGTCGTTCCAGCGGCCCGCGCCCTCCTCGCCCGACTGCACCACCAGCATGCGGATGCGGTCCGTGTGCGGGTTGGGGACCACGGTGCCCACCGGGTAGCGGTGGTCCCACACGTACATCAACGTGGCGTAGGGCATGGGCTCGCCGGTGATCAGTTGCACGATCTCCGACAGCCAGCGGTCGCGCGGGCGGAAGGCACCGCGGTCGCCATCGAAGGTAATGATCACGCGCACCACCGCATCGTCGATGTCGGCGTCGCGCAGATCGGCCTTGCCGTTGAGCTGCGGCACCAGCCAGGAGAACGCCAGGCGCAGCGAGGGATCCACCGGCTCGCCCAGCGGCAGGCGCAGGGTGCTGTTGCCCGCGCGGCTGTTCGCGTGCACCGCGGGCCGGCCTTCGCGCTCACCCACGCCGTAGCGCGTGGGGCGCGCCGAGCCGTAGCGCTGGTGACGCCAACCGGGCGTGGCGCCCAGCAAGCCCCAGTCGGACGCGCGCGCCCAGTTGGAGTCGGCCAGGGCCTGCTCCACGGTGGACGGGTCCTCGTCCGCTGGCAGCGCGGCGCAGCCCACGAGGGCGCACACCACGGCCAGCCAGGCGATGGATCGGGTCAGCAGGCGTTGGCGCGTGGGATCGAGCATGTCCTTCTCAGGGTGCCTTCGGGGGCGGAGGCTTGTGCTCGTCGAGTTTGTCGCGGTATGTTTGCAGAATGTTTTCAAGTTCGACGCGCTTGAGGCCTGTGAAGGCTTCCAGGCCGCTCGCCTTCACCCCCTCCTGGTGGGTGCGGCAGTCGTCGATGAGGGCGCGGCCCACCGAGTAGAGCCCGTCGCCGCGCGCAGCGCAGGCGGTCAGTTCGCTGTTGAGCGCCTGGCCCTGCGTGTTGAGCACGCGACCGCGCTCGGTGGCGACGGCCAGTTCCTTCTGCAACTGGGCCACCTGCGCCTGCAGCGTCTTCACCTGCCCTTCCAGCGCGGCCTTGTCGGTGCGCAGCGCATCGCGCTCGGCCGTGGTGGTGGACAACTCACGCGACAGTCGCTGCCCCCGCGCGGCCTCGCTGCGCGCCTGCTGCTGCAAGGCCTCGGCGTCGGCGGCCAGGCGCTGCCGCTCCTGATCGGCCGTGCTGAGCTGCTGTTGCAAGGTGCTCACTTCCTGGGCGGCGCGCTGCGCCTGCTGTTGCGCGCGGCGCAGGGCCTCGCGCTCGCGGCTGGCGCGTTTGTCGTCCTGCGCCAGGGCGCCGGTGCACAGGCTGGCCAGGGCCAGCAGCAGCACGGCACCGCGTTGCCAGTTCCAGTGGTTCATCAGAAATCCTCCGTGCGGTAAGGCGCGCTGGCTCGCAACGCGCGCTGCTGCTCGCTGGCGCGCGCGCCCGCCGTCAGCAGGCGCTGCGCCATCGCGGGCCGCTCTTCGCGCTCGGCCCAGTACAGCGGACTCAGGCCACTCGCGTCGATCGCGTTCGGGTCGGCGCCGTGCGCGAGCAGCGCATCGAGCAGCGCGGGCTGGTCGGTGTGGATGGCGATCACCAGCAGGCGGTCGCCCGCGCGATCGGCCGCGTCGGGCCGCGCGCCCGCCTGCAGCAGGGCACGGGCCACCCCCAGGTGGCGCAGGTGGGCCGCCTGCACCAGAGGCGGCGTGTCGCCATCGGCCGCGGCATCGGGCCGCGCACCGGCCTTGAGCAGCAGGCGCACCATGTGTTCGTGCCCGCGCACCACGGCGGCCGACAGCGGCGTCGCGCCCCGGTGGCCGCGACCGTCGGGTTCGGCACCGGCGCGCAGCAGCGCGCGCGCGTTTTCCAGGTCGCCGCTGCGCGCGGCCAACATCAGCGGCGTGCGGCCCAGCGCGTCGGTGGCGTTCGCCTGGGCGCCTTGCTTCAAGGCCTCGCGCAGGCGCGCGGCGTCGGCGGCTTCGGCGGCGGCCAGCAGTTCGGCGTCCAGCGGCGAGGCCAGGCGCGGCGCCAGCTCGCGCGCCGCGCGCTGCGCCTCGGCGTTGTCCAGTGGCGAGGTGAAGAAACGCGGCGTGTCCTGCGGCGCCAACCCGCCCTGTTCGATGCGCTCGCGCAGCGCGAGTCGCTCGGCGTCGGGCGCGGCGCAGCCAGTCAGCAGGGCCAGCAGCGCGGCGAATCCTGCGGCCTCAGAAGCGCGCATGGAAATTGACCTGGAAGGTGTTGATCGACAGCGGCAGGTTCGACACCTGGCTGCCCGTGCGGTGCGCCCCCCCGATCTCCCGGCTCGACAGCCAGCGCGCGCTCATCCAGGTGTTGCGGCTCAGGCCGTACTGTGCGCCGACGATGAAGCCCTTGCTGTTGGTGCCACCCAGGTGGAAGTCGGAATCGGTGAAGGCGTCGAGCACGGCATCGGCCTCCAGGTAGCGATAGGCCAGGGACAACTGCCAGTCGCCCTTGAGCAGCATCGTCGGCATGCCCACCGCCACGCGCAGCATGTAGCCCGTGTCCTGTTTGTCGAGGTCCAGGCCCGAGCGGGCGAACGCTTTTTCCCTGTCGAAACCGATGTTGCGCACATAGTCCGCGCTCACGATCAGATGCACCGGGTTGAACAGGGTGTAGTCCAAGGCCGCCGTGAGGTTGAGCAAGCGGTAGTCGGCCGCCAGGCCGAAGGGACCCGCGAAGTCGACGGGGCTGGACAGGTTGAAGAGCGAGTTGCCCTTCTGGCGGAAGGCGGGCTGCGTGGCGTCCCGGGTGAAGTCGCCCGCGTCGTTGCGCACGCCGCTGATGTTGCGGTAGTCGTACATCGCCAGGCCGACCTTGGCGCGCAGGTCGTTGCTGGGCACCCATTCCACACCGCCCTGCGCCGCCAGCAGGGATTTGCTGCGCGCTTCGTTGAACGACGAGCGCTCCAGGTTCTGCAGCGGGAACCAGCCCACCACGCCAAAAGGCCGCCACACGCGCGCGTTGGCCGCGGGGTCATCGAACTGCAGGGCCAGGCCGTCGAAGTTGAGGTCGTCGTCCCACACCAGGTCGGTGCTGAAGAAGGGGTTGGGGATGCGACCCGCCGTGGTGGTCATCCATGGCATGAAGTCCTGCGATCGTGCGCGCAGGTAGGCGCGGTCGAGCGCGAAGTTGTACTTGTTGCCGTAGCTACCCAGGGTCTGGTTGGTGGACACCGGGTCGTCGCTGCTGCCGGTGCTCATTCGCAGCGCGGCGGTGATGTCCTGCGTCACGCGCGCGGTCACGCCCAGGCGGGCGCGCACGCGCTCGCGGTTGCGGTCGATCAGGGTGTTGCCGATGTTCTGCCCTGCCGTCAGGAACACGAACTCTGGCGCGTTCGCCTCGTCGAACATGTCGCGCTGGTAGCCCACGCGGATCTCGCCGTCGAAGCGGAAGCGGTCCACCCACTCGGGCACCGCGTTCACGTCGCCCCAGCGCTCGGCCTTGGCCTGGGCCACCACCTCCTCGCGCACCTCGTTGGCGATCTGCTGGCGCACCGATTCGGGCACGTACTGGATGCGCACCGTGTTCTGCTCGGTCTTCTTCTGCTCGGCCACGGCGGCGCGCGCCTTGGCCTCGGCCTGGGCGATCAGGGCCTGTGCCTTGTCGGCCGGCAGCACGCCTTGCTGCACCAAAGCCTCGATGAGCTGCAGCGTGGTCTGGCGCAGCACCTCCAGGCTTTCGCGCTCGCTGGTCTGGGCCTGGGCGGCGCCGGTGGCCAGGGCGGCGGCCAGGGCGGTGGCGCGCAGGGCATGGGCGAAGGTGGGGTTCATGGGTCCGTCTCTTCAGAAGGTGGGGGGTCGTTGGGTTCAGGACCGCGCGGACACGCGCAGCCGGATGGGTTGCGGCATGTCGCCGGGCGGGCCTTCGCGCACCGGCGCCAGGTTGCGCAGCGCGGCACGAAGGGCCTCGTCGAGCTCGGGCGAAGAGGCCGCGCCCACCAGCTCGACGCGCGTAACCCGGCCGCTGGCGTCGACCCAGACGTTGACCACACGCAGGTAGTCCTGCGCCTTGCGCAGCTTCTCGTCGCGCGCGATCGCGTCCGTGATGCGCTCGCGCACCAGCGCGCCGTACCAGGCGAAGCGGTCGCCACCGCCGCCACCGCCCACGCCACCGATGCTCAGGCGACCATCGCCCTGCGGCAGACCGAAGGCATCACTGCTGCCGTTGCCGGGGAGCGATGACGTCGGCCCCGGCGGCGGCGCATCGGTGGGCGGCGCGGGCGCTGGCGAGGGATCGGGCTTGGGCACGTCGATCTTTTCCTGCTGCTGCGGGGGCGGCGGCGGTGGGGTCTTGGGGGGTGGTGGCGGTGGTGGCGGCTTCACCAGCTCGATCTGCTGCACCGCGCGCTTCTTCGTCCCCGCATCGGGCGACGAAAACAGCTGGTACAGCCACACCGCCAGCGAAATCAGCAACGCGGCCAGCAGCGCGACGAGCGCCACACGTGCGATCAGCGCGTAGCGCTTGGGTCCTTCCGACATCGGGCGCTCACTCGCTCAAGGGGTCGAGCGCTGCGTGACCAGACCGATCTGGTTCAGATCGATGCGCCCCAGCAGATCCAGCACCTGAACGACCTTCTCGTACTGCACGGCCGAGTCGCCCTTCACGATCACCGGGAACTCCGGCGTGTTCGCCTTGAACTGCAGCAGCCTCGCTTCCAGCTCGGCCAGCGTGGCCATGGGGTAGGCGTCGAGGTAGAGCGCACCGGTCTCGGTGATGGTGATGGCCCGCGTGGCCGGCTTGGCCAGGCTGGGCGTGTTGCTGGCGCGCGGCAGGTTCACCTTGATGCCCTGCACCGATGCGGTCGTCATGAGGATGAAGATCACCAGCAGCACGTACGACAGGTCCAGCATCGGAGTGATGTTGATGTCGTCGTAGACCGCGCCGTCTTCCTGAGCCTTGGCCATGTCGTGCTCCGGGCTCAGTCGCCGTAGGTTTCGGCCATGCGCGTGACGAACTCGTCCACGAACACCGTCATGTCGTTCGACAGCGTCTTGATCTTCGTCTGCAGGTAGTTGTAGCCAAACAGCGCCGGAATGGCGACGCCCAGGCCCGCCACCGTGGCCACCAGGGCGGCCGCGATGCCGGGCGCGATGGCGTTCACGTTCACGTCGCCCGCGGCGGCGATGGCCGCGAAGGTGATCATCACGCCCACCACCGTGCCCAGCAGGCCCAGGAAGGGCCCGCCCGAGATGGCGATGGTCAGCAGCACCATGCCGCTGTCCAAGCGCGCGCGCTCGCGCGTCATCTGCGCGTCCAGCGCGGCGCGCACGGCCAGCATGGCGCGCTCGCTCACCGATGGCGCGACCACGCCGTCGTGCTGCACCGTGGCCGCGTTCGCATCACCCAGGTGAAAGCGCGACTTGAGCTCGCGCGCGCCCACCTCGTAGATGCGCATGAGCGGCGAGTGGCGGTACTGCGGCGCCTGCGCGACGAGCCCGTCGAGGCGGCTGGCGTGCTCCCTGGCGCTGGCGTTGAGCGAGCGCAGCTGCGCGCTGAGCTGGTGGAAGGCCTCGTTGAAGCGCGGGTTGCTCTTCTCCACCCGCGACAGCAACATGGCCTTGGCCCACATCACGTAGACCGCCACGAACAGCATCAGCACGCAGATGATGGTGACGACCCAGCCGTCCACCGTCAGGTTGTTCATGGTGGCCATGAAGTAGCCGGTCTCGGCGCCGCCCTCGGTGCTCTCCTGCTCGCCCTGGCGCACCAGTTTCGTGGCCATGCCCTGGTTGTCGGCGAGCGCCGCTACCCAGGCGGCGGGGCGCGCCACGGTGGACACCTGCACCTCGTCGATCTCACCCACCAGACCAGCACCGAGGGTGAGCGCGGGCGCGGCGGCGAAAGGCGCGGCGGCGGTGGCCACGGGCTGGCCGTTCACATAAAGCGTGAGCGCGCTGGCGTCCCAGCTCAGCGCGACGTGGTGCCAGGCGTTGAGCGACAGCAGCGTGGGCGCGGCGGCGCGGGCGCCGTTGACCACTGCCACAGGCGTGCCCTGCTCCAGCACCAGCGTGAGACCGTCGAAGGCCAGCAGTTGGCCATCGAGGCGCTCGGGCTTGATCCAGGCGGCCAGCGTGAGACCGTTGGCTGCGCCCAGCGAGGGCGCGCCGGCCTGCAGGCCGCCGTCGCCCGCCAGGCGCGCCGAGCCACCAATGAGGCCGGCGGGCACGAAGCTCACGGTGCCGCCGCGCACGTGGTTGCCCGCACTGGCGCTGTCCTGCGGCAGCCCGGTGTCTTCGGCCATGGACCACACGGCCCACTGCGACTCGGCGTACACCGGCAGGGCCTGCGCGGGCGGCGCGGCGTCGTTGCCGTAGTAGAGCCACACGTGCTGTGCGGCATTGCCCGGCGCCAGGCGCGGCACGCGCACCCAGACGAAGGCCAGTTCGTTGACCGCGTCGAAGCGCTCGATGCGGTGCGCGAGCACGGTCTTGTCGTCCTCGGCGACGAAGCGCAGGTCGCTGCCGTCTTCCTTGGCGCTGAGGAAATCGAAGCCGGCGGTGGACAGGCGCACGAGCACGGGCAGGTCGGCCAGCTCGGCGTTGAGGCCGGCGGCCTGTGTGTCGAGCGTGATCTTCTTGCGCACGGTCCAGTCCTCGTTCCACCAGGCGTGGGCGGACAGGGGGAGCAGCAGCGCAAGCGCGAACAGGGCGAAGAGGCGTTTCATGGTCGTGCGAAACAGAACCGCCGTGCGGCGGACAAACGAAGAAGGTACGAAGGGACGGCGGCGGGCTTGTGTCAGAACGAAGGCATCACCCGATCGGACTATTCAGGCCCGACCGGGTGTGCCCACGCTCATTCGCCGTAGCCGAGCACCTCGACGCGGACGACGGAGGGGCGCAGCGAACTGGCGAGTTCCTGCGCGGCTTTGGCGGACTCGGCGGCGGCCTGGTTGAGGGACTCGACCACGCTGGAGGCGTCATTGCCGCCGCTGGTGGCGCCCGAGGACGCCGCGGTGACGGCGCTGGTGTCGGCCACCGGCGTGCCGGTGCTGGTGCCGCTCACTGAGATGTTGTCGGCGCCCAGCACCACCTGCGCGGCGATGTTGAGGTTGCCCGCGCGGATGCCGGCGTCGCCGGCATTCACCGTGCCCTTGGGGGCGATCAGGTCGACGTCACCGGCCAGGCCGGCGGCGTTCTTGAGCGCACCGATGCCCGAGCCCGACACCGCGCCTTGCAGCACCAGGGTCACGTTGCCCTGGCCGTCGGTGGACACCACCGGTGGCGGCACGGCGGAGGCCGTCTTCTTGCCACGGCCCGCGTCGATGTCGCCTTCGCTGGACCACAGCATCACGTCGCCTGCGCCCAGGGTGAGCATGCGGGACTGGTTCACCAGAATGTCGTCGCGCGTGAAGCCGCGCAGATCACCGGAGCCCGCCACCACCATGCCCAGCACGTCGCTGCCCACGTCCAGCAGGGCCTGCGGCGTATTGGCCAGGCCCACCACCAAGCCTCCGCCGGGCACCATCACGTCGATGTTGCCGCCACGCTCGGTCTTGACGCGGCTGGCGAACATGTCGATGCCGCCCTGGTAGAGCGTCTGCTCCGCGTCGCCGATGCCCGGGAACACCAGTTCGAGCGCCGCGTAGCCCCGGTCGTAGCTGCCCGCGTACGGGCTGTCGGGGTCGTTGCGGTCGCGCCCGGTCTGGCGCAAGGCGGCGAACAGCATCTCGCGCACCTGGCGGCGTTGCTGCGCCACGTCCGCCGCGGCCACGGTTCGCACGGCCTCCAGAGCGTCGGCGGCATCGAGCGAGGGCTTGCCTGTGAGCCAGCGCGCCTGCCACAAGGTGCTGTCGTCCACGCTGCCCGACTGCAACGCGGCCAGGAGGCGCTCGACGGCCCGCTCCAGGTTCAGGCCCTGGGCACCCACGCCGGCGCTCAGGCGCAGGTCGGCACCGGCTTCGGGCAGGTTGGCGTTGTCCAGGTTGCCCCGGCTGCTGATGCCGCGCGAGGTGCCCAGCGAGAGGTCGCGGCCGGCGGTGACCTCCAGCGCGCCCGGGCCGCCGATGGCGATGCGCGACAGGTCGCGACGCTGGTTGCCTGAGTAGGCCACGTCGCGCCCGGCCTCGACGCGCGAGGTCTGCGCGGCGTCGCTGTGCTGTATCAGCACCGTCAGGTCCTTCACGTCGCGGCCGGCCTTCACCAGCAGCGGCTTGGAACTGCTGACACCCCCGTACAGGTCCTGCTGCGCGGCGTTGTAGTAGCCGGCAACGTCGCCATCGCGCGCGATGATCAGCGCGGGCGTGGCGTTGGCGCCATGCACCGGCGTGGACGCGTGGTCGTGCACCGTGGGCCTGTCCGGGTTGAACACCACCGGGCGAAGATCGAGCGGACTCGTGGACGTCAAGAACGCGTTCGCGGGCCGCAGCACCGTGGGAATGGCACTGGCGGCCTGGTCGCTGAGCGAAACCATGCTGTTGATCGTCACCGAGTCGGCCGCCAGCAACTCGAGCTGTCCTTGCGAAGACGGAGCGAGCGTGACGTTGCGCGTGTTGGTGCCGAATGCCACGGATCCCTGCAGCGCGATGGCCGCCAGACGCGGCGGCAGCAGGTACACCAGGTCCTTGCGGGCGTCGTTGGTCCATTCGTTGCCCGTGAACAAGGCGGCGAATGCGTTCTGCAGCGTCTCCATCGCTTCCACGACGCGCACGTCGCCGCCAAGGGAACGGGCGGTCACGCCACTGTCGTTCCCATAAGTCGAGAACGCGCTGCGCATCGGCCGATTGACCGGGAACGGAATGGTGGTCAGGTTCAGCGCGCTCTGTGGCAGCAACTGCGGGTTCACGATGTTCTCGATCACCACGTCGCCGCCAGCCTCCAGCCGCGCCAGGGCATCGCCCAGCGCCACCACGGGCGCCAAGCCACGGTCACCGACGCCGATCGTTCCCCCCGCCCGCACGTCGAGCTGCCCTTTCCCCGCGAGCCAACTGCCACCGAGCACGTCCCCTGCGGCCGTGACCGTGATATCGCCCCCGCCGGTGACCGTGGCGGCCGCCGTGCCCGGATGGGCGCCAAGCACCCGGCCTTGGGTGGGCACCGACACCGACAGGTTCTTGATCGAGCCGCCCGCGTGCACCTGGACGTCTCCGCCGCCCAGGGCGCCCACGCCTTGCCGGAACTGGTCGAAGCGCACCCACCAGGCCGGCGCCTGGTTGTAGTTGCCGGTGCCCGCGTTGCCCGATCCCACGCGGAACAGCCAGTCGGAGAACAGCTGCGTCGAAGCTTGCGCGTCGATGTTGTTGCCCGCCCGCAGGCTCACGTCGCCACCATCCTGCGCGAAGGTCGGCTGCAGCGTTGAGGGCGGCGCCACGAAACCGGGCAAGGCGTCGGCCACCCGGCCGGCCGTGTAGATCACGCTGGTGTTGCTGGCCAGCTTGATGTCCCTGGCGGCGCGCACGTCGATATGGCCCGTGCCTGTGCGCACCACCTTGCCGGCCGCCACCGTGACGTCCGCCTCGGCCCCCTGGCGGACCTGCAGCGGATCGGCCGCACCCGCGTCCGCGCCTGCGACGATGCGGTAGGACCACGACGGGCTCGACTGCAGTTGTGCGCCGATGGTGGGCGCGGCCTGACTGAAGCCATCCGAGAGATGGTTGTTGACATTGACGCTGCCGTTCGCGCGCAGCGTCAATACCCCCGCCTCGCCGCCGGCCTTGCTGGGGTTGAGGTTGATGTCGCTGCCGACCGTGAGGTCGCCGGTTGAGCGCACCTCCACGCCGCTGAGCACGTGCACGCGCGCATCGCCCGTCAGGTTCAGATCCGATTGGATGGTGCCGTGCGAGGCGGCGAACGCGGTGTTGTCGGCGTTGATGTCGCTCAACGAGACGGTGCTGCCGTTGCCCGTGCCCGTGGCCTGCAGCGTGTGGCCTTGGTAGACCTTCACGGCCTCGATGTTGATGGCGCTGGCGTTGGCCACCGTGCCCGCCAGCTCGCTCACCGCCACACCGCTGCCGGCGCCGCCCCCGGTGCGCCGCGCGCGCAACTGCAGCGTGCCACCGGCGCCCCCCTGGCCACCCGCCACGTCGATGCGGCTGCCCGAGGCCACCGCGATCTGCCCGTCGCGCGAGCCGATCAGCACCCGGCCACCCTCCTCGCCAGCCGCGCTCGCGCGGGCCTCGATCACCGCCGTGCCGCCGACGTTGAGGTTCTGGCCCGCGTGCACGTCGATGGTGCCGGCCTTCTCGCCCGAGGCGTCGAGGTGGCCGTTCACCTCAACCTTGCCGGCGTCGGCGACCAGCGCGATGGCGCCAGCGCGCACGGTGTCGCCCTGCGCCACCGTGAGGTCGCCCGTTCGCGCACGCACGGCGCGCGCGCCGTGCGCGCCCGCCGCTTCGAGCACGGCGTTGAGCGCGGAGAAGTTGTCGACCGCGCCGGCATCGATCTGAACGCTCGCCCCCTGGGGCGCGACATCGCCGGCCGCGCGGGTGCCGGCCACCACACTGCCGCTGGCCAGCGACACCGTGCCCGCGGCGGCAGTGAGTTGCAGGCTGCCGCCGTTGCCGCCCGCCGGGGCCGAGAGATCGATGCGCGCGCCGGCCTGCACGTCCACATGGCCGGCCTGCGCATTGAGCACCACCTCGCCCGCGTGGGTCACCTGCGTCGCGTCGAGCAAGGCCACGCTGCGCCCCGCCACGTCCACGCGCGCATTGGCGCCCAGGGTCACGTCGCCCGAGCGGGCCGACGCCGAGAAGCGGCCCGAGGGCAGTGTCGCGGTGGTGTCGAAGTGCACCGACGTGGCCTCCAGTGCCACGCGGCCACCCAGGGCCGTGGCATTGGCCAGCGCCTTGGACGGCTCGATGTGCGTGAGCTGCATGGCGCCCTGGCTTTGCAGCGTCAGTTGGCTGCCCGCCGCGCCGCCGACGCGCGCCGTGGCCACGTTCAGCGGCGCGTTCGCACTGAACCTGCCCGTGCCGGCCAGCGCCACGACCTCGTCGGCTCGCACGTCCACGCCGGTGAACCCGTCCACCACCATGTCGCCATTGCCCAGATTCAGTCGGGTGGCCTCGATGCGAAGCCTCCCCTCGCCCGAGGCGGCGCTGGCCGTTGCTTTCGAGGGGTTGCTCAGCGTGAGCGTGTCCGCGCGCAGGGTGGCCTGATCGCCCGCCGCACCGGCCCCGTTGAGCCCGCCGCCCTGCAGCGTGAGCGAGCCCAGCATGGCTTGGCCCGCGGCATCCTTCTGGCCCACATGGACGTTGCCATGGAAATCGAAGCTGCTGTAGCTCGACAGGGTGAGCGAGGCCAGCCCCGAGAAGGCGTCCAGATCGTCCTGGCCATAGGTGATGCCGGTCGCACCGTCCGGCGCGGCGCCGAAGTGGAAGCGGGAAGCCCCCACCGTGAGGTTTCCGGCCACGGCGGCGCCATCGCGCTCGAAGGCGACGTCGCCCTCGAAGGCGTTGTCCCGGGTCGCGTCCAGCACCACCGACGACGACGCCGTGACGACCGCGCCCGCCTTCGCTTGCACGCCCGGCGCCGCTGCCACGACCGGCGCCCCTTGCAGCGTGCCGGTGCTGCCATCCGGTGCCCCGGTGCGCTCGAAACGCGCGGTGGTTGATGCCGCGCGCAGGAAGGCGCCGTTGCCATCCACCCGCACCGTGCCGCGGTCGCCGGAAGCCCCTTGTGCCTCGATGCGGCTGCCATCCTCCAGGCTCAGGGTGTCGCGCGCGCTCAGCATGACCTCGCCCGCCTTCAGCGCGTGCGCCCCGCTGTGGGCCACGGTCACGCGCTCTGCGCGGGTCTGCACCGCATCGCCATCGGCGCCCTCGGTGCGTGTGCCGCCGATCAGCAGGCTCTGGAAACCCAGTTCGTTCAGGCGTTCGGCCGCCACGGCGGTCGCGCCCGTGGACGAGGTCTCGTGCCTGGCCCCCACGATCACCAGCTCGGGGGCCGCGATGTCAAGCGCCGCGCCGCGGCCACCACTGGCCGCGCGGTTGAGGACTTGCGCGTTCAACTGGATCGATTGGGCCCCGGCCTGGCTGGCGGCCACCGACAGCAGGCCCGCGTCCTGCGGGCGCGCCCCCGCGTCGAAGAATGCGGCGGCACGCGCCAGCGTGAACTCGGTGCGCTCGCGCACCTGTTCACCGCTCAGCACCTGGATGCCTTGCCACTCGGACGAGCGCGTGGCCTGGCCGCGCGTGTCGGTGAGGTAGCCCGCGGCGACGCGTATGCCGTCCTGCCGCGTATGGCCCTGCCCCGGCACGACGGCGCCGGCCTGGGCGCCGAGCTTGACCGCATAAGCGCCCGGCAGCAGCGCATAGTGCGCCGGCAACAGCGTGTAGACCCCATCGGGCAGACCGGGCACGCCCGAGAGGTAGACCGCTTCGCCCGCGGCGCGGTCGAAGGACTGTCCCTCCTGTGCGTCGAGGGGGGCCGTACCGCCCTGGTACCCGGGCAGGATGGCGTAGGTGTCCGGCGCGGCCAGGATGTCGCTGGAGCCACCCGGGCCCACCGTGACCTCGTAGGCCTGCAGGTCGCCACCGCCCGAGAGATCGACGCGGGCGCCCTGGCGCTGGTCCACCGTGGCGCCGCTGGTGCGGATCGCCTTGCCTTCGAGTTCGTCGATGGCCAGTTGGCCGCCCGGCACGTTGCCGCTGTCCACGTCATAGACCCAGTCGCGGCCGTTGAGCAACTTGCCGAAGGGGATCACCGAGCCGGGCGCCGCCGCCACCGAGGTCAGGCTGCCGTTCTCGAGCGTCAGCGCGCCGGTGGCCTGCAAGTCGATCTGTCCCAGGGGAGCCCACACGGTGCCGGCCTGCTCGATGTCCCGCGCCTTGACGGTGAGCCTGCCCTGCGCCGACAGGGGCTGGCTCGCCGGCTGCTCGCCGGCCTCGAAACGCACCGTCCGGCCCGGCGCATTGATGGTGAAGTCGCTGTAGGTCGAGGGCGAGACGACCGACGCCTGAAGGCTCAGGTCACCGGTGCTCGACAACTCGCCCACGGGACGCGCCGTGCCGTTGCTCAAGCCCGCAAGGACGATCGATTCGCGCGCGTTCAGTTGCGCTGAGGCCATGCCTTCCAGCTGCAGCTTGCCGGCGACTTCGATCTGGCCCGCGTCCACGCGCAGGCTGCCCGCCGTGCTGGCGGTGCCAGCCGCGGCCACACGCGCGGCGTCGTGATTGCCCAGGCGCACCGTTTCCGCGGCCAGGCGGGCGTCGCCGTCCCCGGTGCGGATGCGCGCGGCGTCGAGCGTCACCTCGCGAAGGGGCCGCTCGCGTCCCGCGCCCAGTTGCAGGCCATCGCCCAGGGTGATGCCGTCGCGGCTGCTCAGCCGGATCCGGTCGAAGCCCGCGTCCTCCAGCGCCTGGGCACTGAGCGTCGCGCGCGTGCTGTCGCCGTTGGGCACAGCCGACCCGGGCGTGAGCCCGCCGGCCTGTGGCCCCACCTGTTGGTCCAGCCGCAGAGTGATGGGTGGCTGCGGTGGGCTGCCCGTGGGTTGCTGCACGTACTCGCTGAGCGTGAATTCGAAGGTCCCGGCGCGGTCGCTGTCGCTGCCTCCCTTGGCCAGCAGGCGGCCATCGAGAATCGCGCCCTCTTCGGCGTGGATGCGCACGGTGCCCGCGTCGGTGCCCAGCGTGCGGCCGAGGCCGCCCGACGCAGTGGGCAGGTCCAGGGTCCGCGGCGCGGCACCGGACACGTTCAGCGTCGAACCTTGCTGGGTGATCACGTAGCCGGTCTGCGCGTTCAGTTCGATCGTCCCGCCATCGAAGCGGCGCGCCAGGCGCGAACCACTGGCGTCGGTGTACGGAACGAAGGTGCCGGAGACATCGAGTTCGGCCTGCGATCCGATGAAGATCGGGTTGACGTTGGTCGGCGTGTTGACTTGCCCTGAGCTGCGGTCCAACGTGGCCACGATGCGTCCGCCCTGCGCGCGCACCGTGCCATCGATGAGGATGGCGTCGCGGGCCTCCATCGTGACGGTGGCACCCGGATCGGCCTCGATGCGGCTTCCCGCCCCCAGCACCACGGTGCCCACGCCAAGTTCGCCCTGTCCCGCCGAGAGCGTGAGGTCCACCGCCTGGCGCTGTTCGTTGGCCAAGGTCTGCACGATGGACATGTCGGCGAGCGACGAACCGCTCGGGCGCGTCGTGGCGGAAGGGTCCAGCACGCGGTTCTGCAGGCGCGGCGCCACGGTGGTGCCGGCCGCCACTTCAACCCGTCCGAGCGCGGCCAGCTCGATCGACTGGAAGCCGCCGCGCGACAGCAGCGCGGGATCGACATGCAAGGTACCGGCCGTGGCGGGCGCTTCACCACCCACCTGGATGTGGTGGCTGCCCAGCGTCAGCGAGCCTCCCTGCTCCGCGCCATAGGCCTGGGCCGTGTCGCCCGCAAGTCCCTGCACGGTGTGGCCGGCGATCTCGATCGCACCGCCATCGCCCTGCGCCAGCGAACCATCGGCCCGCACCGCCGCGCCGGCGCTGGCGTCCAGCCGCGCACCCTGGCCCAACAGAACCTCGCCCCGGGAAGCCAGCTCCGTGCCATTCGCCTGGCTTTCCGCGCGCAGGCGGATGCTGCCGCCGTCGATGCGCGCCTGCGCCTGGCGGTCCCCCGCCACGCCGCGCCGGGCGTTGGCAAACACGCCCGAGGTGTCGATGCGGACCCCATCGCGCACACGCAGTTGCGGATCGGGTATCGGATCGCCAACGCTCGCGGGCACCGTGCCCGCGGTGTTGCGCGCCAGCAAGTCCACCGCACCACCGCGCGCGGTGATGTCCGCGCGCACGTCGATCGACGAACCCGTGAGCTGCACTGAACCACCGGTTGTTGCACGCAGGGCATCGCGCACTTCGATCGCCTGGTTGCTGAACACGCGCAGGTTCGCCACTTTGCCGTCGCCCAGCAAGTCGCTGTCCAGGTGCAAGGTCTCGGCCTGCTCCTCGGGCAGTTCGTCACCGAAGCCGAAGTCGCCGGACAAGCCGCCCGGCCCCTGGCCGATCACCACCGACTGGTTGAGCTTGAAATCGCGCGTGCGCAGCGCGAGTTCGGCCACGTTGCGATTGGCCAGGGTGTCGTCGTACCCCAAGGTCAGCGTGGCTCCCGCCGGGCGCGCGCCCGCGGCGGCCTGCAGCGTGCCCGTGGTGGTGCGGCCGATCACCTGCCCCTGCATCACCGTGGCCTTCATGCCGAAGACCGATACGCCGCCAGCGGCCTTGCCTTCCACGTAACCCGGGTCGTAGCGGTAGCTGGTGGGCAACTCGATGTTGTCCTGCTTGTTCCAGCGCTCATGGTTCACCACGTAGCGGTTGGCGATGCCGCCATAGGCCACGTCGGCCCGCGCGTCGGCCAGGTCGGTGAGCTTGCCCCGGCTGTGCAGCAAGGTGGTCCTGACGATGCCCGGCGTGTGCGTGACCTTGCCGCCGGAGACGTCGAGCACCGCGCCGCTCTCGACGATGGCCTGGCCCTGGCTGTGGATCTGGATGCTGCCGCCCGTGGTGGAGCGCTCGGCGACCGTGCGTTCCAGCCGCGCCGCATAGGCCTGCAGGCTGTCCTGGGCAATCAGCGTGGGCAGGCCCGCCGCGGCGTTGGCCAGCGCGCGCGTCACGTCCAGGTAGGCCTTCTGGCCGCGCAGAGGACCGTTGCGGTTGATCGGCGAGTCCTTGAGTTCGTCGCCGCGCAGTTCCACCTCCACCGAATTTCGCCCGACGTCGACCTCGACATCGTCCAGGCCCGACACGTCGATGCGCGCCCCGTCGGCGATGTGGACCCGGGCCGTGCTGGACGCCGGTGCGCCGCCGTTGTAGATCGACGAACCGGAATTCAGCGAACCCGGCGCGTCCAGCGCGGTCATCGACACCTCGCCCGAGCGCGCCACGATGGCGGCGCCGCCGGCCATGCGGATGTCCTGACCGATCACATCGATGACCGAGCGGCGGTCCAGCCCGCTGCCGCCCTTGCCGGGGTTGTCGGTGGAGGTGACCTTGCTGTCCTTTTCGGGTTCCACCGTGGTCAGGCTCCCGGCACCCAGCGTGACGCGACCGCCCCGCTGCGCACCGGCCGCCAGCCGCGTGCCGTTGGCGTCGATCGCGCGGTCGGCGGCGGTGAGGTAGATGGAGCCATTGGCCACCACCGAGGTGGTGGCGTGCGCGATGCCCGATTGGTTGACCGACAGGCCGATCATGGTGACGTTGCCACGCGGCGTGCTCAGCGTGCCGAAGTTGCTCACCGCGCCCAGCTTGTCGTCGGCGGCGTTGATGAGCGCCACGGCCTGCCCGTCCAACACGCCATCCTTCACGCTGGTGTTGGCCACGTCCAGGCCGTTGGCCGCGGCGGGCGTGTCGATCTCCACCAGCAGGCCACGCACGTCGCTGCTGGCGTCGGCGCTGGTCAGGTAGACCTTGCTGGCCGCGGCCGCGACGATCTGTCCGTCCGGCGCGGTGACCGTCCCGCGGTTCACCACGGTGGGCGCCAGCAGCATCACGCGCCCGAAGTTGCCCGCGCTGATCTGCGCCCCCGGGAAGACCTTGATGAAGCCGGTATCGCCCTGGAACTGCGCGACGTTGTCGCCCGGCACGAAGGACTCGGTGATGAAGCGGTCCGCGATATTGAGCGAACTGGCCGTGAAGCTGTTCAGGTTCACCTGCGAACCGCCCAGGAAGGCGATGCCGTTGGTGTTGACCATGATGATGTTGGCCTTCTGGCCATCCGCCTGCGAAATGGCGCCCGCGATCACGCTGGGGTTGATGTCCCAGATGCGGTTGAGCGTGGTGAAGTTGGCGCCCTGCACGAGCTGGTTGTTGTTGAGGTCGTGCACCTGGCGGAACTGCACGCTGTGGCCCGCGCCCACGTTGAAGCTCTGCCAGTTCAGGATGGCCTTGTTGCCCACCTGGTTCACGAAGGCCTGGTGGCCCATGGCCTGGTAGGTGGCCTGGCCCGCCGTCACGAAGTTGGGTATGCCCCCGCCCGCGCTGGGCACGGGCAGCTTCTGCGCCCAGGCCGGCGCGGCCAACAGCAGCGCGCCGGCCAGCGCCACCGCGCCACGCGCGCCGCTGGCGGCCTTGCCTTGCGCCCGCGCGCACTCGGCCACGGCCACCAGCGTGCCCAGGTGCCGGCTGAAGACGAGTCGGTAACGTTGGCTGTTCATCGCGGTGCTCTCCCTAAATGGGGTCAGATTCCAATGTCAGTGGCTCGCTCAACCAGGGCTCACCACTCGTAGGCCAGGCTGAAGTGCAATCGGTGGTCGCCGCGCGCGGTGTTGCCGACGGCCTTGAGCGGGTAGGCCCACCACAGGCCGGCCTGCAGGCCGTGGGCGCCGCGCGCACGCAGGCCCAGGCCCACGCTCGAGAGGCGGAAGCGGTCGGTCTCGGTGATGGGGTCGATGACGCGCACCTGGCCGGCGTCGATGAAGGCGAGCGCGCGCAGTTCGTTGAAGTGATCGGCCAACGAGCCCAGGCGTTGGTGGAAACTGGGCGTGCTGGCCTCCAGGCTGAGCGCATAGCCCTCTTCGCCCAGCGCCGCCGATTCGAAGTAGCCGCGCACCGTGTCCGCGCCGCCGATGGCGAACTGCTCGTTGGAGATCAGTGGCTGGCCCGAGAGCTGCCAGGCGCCACGCCAGTTCAGGCCCCAGCCGTTCTCGAAGCTGCGCTCCTGCGACACGTTGCCACGCAGGTAGACGTAGGACGGCTTGCCGCGGTAGCGCTTATCGGCGAACTCCTGCTCGCTCGCACCCAGGCCACTCATGTGGAAGTTGAAGGACACGCCCGCGCGCGTGGTGCGCTGCTGCGCGAGCCAGGTCCCGTCCCAGCCGATGGTGAACGGCGTGTAGGCGATCGGCGTGTTGAAGCCGCCGCTGCCGATGAGCTTGACGGACTGGTCGAAGTCCTTGTGGTCGATGCCGAAGCTGGCGCTGTGAAAGAAGCTGTCGCTGCCCGGCAGCGGGCGGATGTAGCGCGCGCCCAGGATGGTGCCGCGGCCCAGCACGTTGAGCGTGCCCACCGCCGAGACGTCCGAATCGGAACGGATGCCGTACACGGCCAGGAAGCCTCCACCGCTGAGTGGCCAGGTGTAGTTGAGCGAGAACACCTGGCTTTCGTCGGGCTCCTCGGGCGCGGTCTGCACGGTCAGGCCGATGCTGTGCTGGCGGCCCCAGAGGTTGTCCCAGCGCAGGCTGGCGCTGGCGCGTGTCCGTGACGTGTCAGGGCTGTAACGGTCGTTGAGTTCCACGCTGCCGTGGAAGGGGAAGCGGTCCTGCACCTTCAGGTCCACCTCCACCGTACCCGGCGTCTTGCCGGGGCGCAGCACGGGCGTGATGCGCCGGTCGGGACTGCGGTTGAGCGCGGTGAGCTCGCTCTGCATGTCCTGGAAGTTGGGCACCTCGCCCTCGGCCAGCGAGGGCGCGGCGGCCTTGATGTCCTCGGGGCTGTAGAAGCGCGATTCGGTGACGCGCAAGCGATCCACCGGCGCCTCGGTCACCTGCAGGCGAACCGCGCCCTCGTCCACGCGCTGCTGGGGGATGCTCACCAGCACGGTGAGGTAGCCGGCACCGTGGTAGGCCTTCTCCAGCGCTTCGCGCGCCTTCTCCACGTCGGCCAGGGTCTTGTGCTCGCCCATATGCGCGTAGACCGCGCGCTCGATGGTCTGCGCGGGCAGCAGCGTGGCGCCTTCGACGCGGAACTCGAAAACGTTGAAACGCGCGTCCTGGGCGGCAGCGGGCCAGGACAGCATCAACAGCAAGCACGCGAGACGCGGCCGCGCGAGGCGGGCCATTCGGGCAAAGGCAGGCATGAACAAACAGCCCCACACAAGGCAAAGACCATCTGCCGCTGCCGGCAGATGGCTGGAAGGAAATCACCGGTGGGAACCGGGTCCCGGTCGAGCGGGACCCGATCCTTCAGACGGTGGCGACGATCACTCGGTCAGGTTCTGCGGGGCGCAGAAGTTGCCGCCACGGATGCCCTTGGCCACTTGCGTGGGGAACAGGTTGTGGGTGTTGCTGCCGGCGGGGGCGATGTAGATGCCACGGGTGTTGAGCACCGCGGGCGTCGAGAACGCGGTCTTCAGGGCGGTGAAGAAACCGGCGAACGAGCTGGCCGTGGGATAGATCATTTCGAACTCGGGCGCGGCGTCGTAGCGGCCCAGCACCACGTTGCGGCGCTGGTCGTTGTCCACCACCCAGCCACCAGCGGTCTGGTAGGCATTGGGGGAAACGCCGTCGAGCTTGATGTACTTCCAGCCGGCGGCGGGCGCGTTCTCCAGCGAGATCCAGCCGATGGCGAACTTGCCCAGCGAGTCGTTCACGTTGTTGGGGTTGTTGCCGTTGTTGCGGCGGATCACGCAGTTGCGCGCGTCACCGGTACCCGAGCCCTCGAACAGGCCGAAGGCGCCGCCGAAGTCGTCGTAGTTGCCGGTCACGTTGTCGCCAGCGCCGCTGGAGAATGCGACGGCGGAGCCGCTGGTGGCGAAGTCCACGAACTTGGGCTGCACGGCACCGAAGGTCGGGTCCGCGTTGCCGCAGGGGTTGTTCAGGAAGTAGGCGTTGGAGCTGGCCTGGGTGCCCGAGGTCTCGACGCGGCGGCACAGGTTGATGACGTCTGGCGCGTCGGTGGAGGGGTTTTTGCCGGTCAGGGACGCGTTCGCCACGTAGGAGAAGGAGTCACCGCGCACGATGGCCGCGTACTCGCTCTTGGCGATGCTGGGCTGGCAGGCGCCGGGCGTGTAGTCGCCCACGACGCAGGTGCCGGCCAGGCGGCCATCGGCCTTCTGAACCGTCTGCATGGCCTTGTACAGCTCTTCGCTGACCATCACGCCGAAGCCCTGGCCGGCGAAGCCGCTTTCCAGCGTGATGCCGGTGGGCACCGGCACAGGCTGGGACAGCGTGCCGGTGTTGTTCAGGCCGCGCCAGATGGCGGTTTCCACGTCGGACAGGCCGCCGTTGGGCACGCGGGCCGTGGTGGTGTCGCGTGCGCAGTTGAGGGCCACGTTGTCGCAGTTGTTCACGTCGGCCCAGGTCGTCAGCGTGGTGCCGCTGATGACGGGACCCACGCCGTCGAAGGAGCCGTTGGTGTCGCGCTTGACGATGGCGAAGGGGCCGTTGAACACGCCAGCGGCCGGGCCGGCCGACTGGGTGGTGCAGACGATCACGCGGCCGTCGCTGGTGGAACCACCGACGTTGAGCGTGCGCACGTTGGCGGAACTGCCCTGGCAGAGGGCGCCGACAGCGGCGGCCAGCGAGCCGGACAAGGCCGAGGCACCGGACACGTACACGGTGCGGGCGGCGGTCACGCCGTAGAGGGTGTTGAGCGAGCCAGTGGCGGCGAAGGCGGGGGCCGCTGCCGCGATGGCGGCGACGGCAGCGATGTGCTTGAGTTGCATGGATGGACTCCAGGAAATGGGGATCAGACGATCGCGCGCGGCATCAGGCCTGCGAGCGGCGGCGGCGGGCGATCGCGCCCATCAGGCCCAGGCCTGCCAGCAACATCGCGAAGGCCTCGGGCTCGGGCACCGGGGCGGTCGCGTAGATCAGCTGGTTGGTCAGCGCGTCGAAGGTCCACAGGCCGCTGAGGGCGGTCACGACGGCGGCGCCAGCGGCGGCCGAGCTGCTGTTGGCCAGCAGGAACATGTTCAGCGGGTTGGAGACGGAACCCGTGGTCTGGAACGGCAGGTTCTTCAGGTTCTCGCCATCGCGCGTCAGGAAGGCGTACTGGGCGGCAATGTCGCCGTCGTTGTACTTGTTGGCGCCAGCGGTGGCCGCGCCATGGGTGGAACCCGTGGCGTCGCCGTTCATGAAGCCGAAGGACGTGCCCAGCACGTTCAGCGCGTTGAACAAGGCCGCGTTCTGCGAGGTCACCGAGGGAGCAGCACTGGTGGTCAGCAGATTGTTGGTGCCTGCGGCGGGGTTGAAGGTGGGGTTGCGGTCACCGGCCTTCACGTCGAACTTGAGGCTGTCCAGCGAGCCTTCGGCCAGGAACTCGTTGAAGAGGTTGCCGTAGTTGATGGCCTGGCTCACCAGACCGGTGGCGGCAGCGCTGAGGTCCTGGAAGGTGCCGGCGTCGAGGTCCCACACCAGCTTGATGCCGGTGGCCGAGCCGCCGACGGCGTTGGTGAAGTCGAGCATCGAGATGCCCAGGTCGAACGAGATCGTGGAGTTGCTGGCGGTGCTGAAGAAGTTGGCGACCATGTCGCTGTTGCCGGTGGAGGGGAGGGTCACAGCAGCGCCAGCGGAGCCAGCGGCAGCCAGGGCGGCCGCGGCCGCGATCAGTTTCAGTTTCATGTCGGGTCCTGTCCTGAGGGTGAGGAAGTGGAGGGAACTTCTTGCCGGTGCCAACTCCAAAGCCGCTGTGTGTGATGGCTTCTTCGTTGAACGAGGAGGACTTTAGGAACCGAAGGTTGCGACGCGCCGCGCTGGTTCCGCGGCGCCAATAGTTCTTTCAGATGGTGCTTGATGACACGTGATCGATCAGCGTGCGACTTCCTGCAGGTCGGTGTGCGTCACCAGCCGCAGCGTGGCGCTCTTGCCCACCGCCTGCGCGCGGTTGTTGACGTTGAGCTTGCGCATGATCTTCTGCACGTGGTTCTTCACCGTGGGCGGGCTGATGCCCAGGATCTGGCTGATCTCGAAGTTGGTCTTGCCGTTGCGCACCCAGTGCAGCACCTGGATCTCGCGCTTGGACAGGATGGTGACCGGCGCCATGTCGGTGGAGCTTTCGTCGGCCTCGCGCTGGCGCATGCGGTGCAGCGCCAGGTGCATGTGCGGCATCAGCAGCTCCAGCAGGTAGGCGGTGCGCTGGTCGGGCAGGCGCTCCAGGCCGGCGAAGACGAAGAAGCTGCCGTAGTCGCCCTGCACCTCGCGCACGCCGTGCGCGGCCACGTGGTCGAAGCCGCAGCGCTTGAGGTCGCCGATGAGCTGGCGCCGGCCGGTCTGCTCACCGCCTTCGCTGCTGAGCAGGCGCGGCGCGCGCCCGCCGCGCAGCCAGTCGTCCACCATGCGCGGCAGCACGCCGTCGGTGGGGTTGGTCATCTGGCTTTCCACGCGGGGGTTGATGACGCCGCGCGCGAACATCTGCACCTTCAGGCGCATGGCCTCCACGTCGCCCCAGGCGCACCACAGCGCCTCGTGCGGCACGAAGCCCTGCAAGGCGCCCTGCGCCCACAGGTAGAACTGCGTGCGGGTCTGCACCTCCAGCGATTTCTCGATGGTGATGAGCAGGTGCTCGAGGTCGCTCGCCTTGAGGCG
>NZ_DATIGV010000214.1:0-17234 GCF_035481345.1 Hydrogenophaga sp.
CCCCCTGCTCTTCACCGTTGCGCCGCGGCGCGAAGGTCACAATCCATGTCGTCCAGCTACCACCCCATGCTCAACGTGGCCATCAAGGCCGCGCGCGCCGCCGGCGCCATCATCAACCGCGCCGCGCTCGACGTCGAAGCCGTGCGGGTGACGGCCAAGCAGACCAACGATTTCGTCACCGAGATCGACCACGCGGCCGAGGCCGCGATCATCGAGACCTTGAAGACCGCCTACCCCGGCCATGGCATCCGGGCCGAGGAGTCCGGTGAGCAGCCCGGCAAGGGTCGCGAGAAAGACCACGTGTGGGTCATCGACCCCCTGGACGGCACCACCAACTTCATCCACGGCTTTCCGGTGTACTGCGTGAGCATCGCGCTCATGGTGGGCAACCGCATCGAACAGGCCGTGGTGTACGACCCCACCCGAAACGACCTGTTCTGCGCCACGCGCGGGCGCGGCGCCTACCTCAACGAGCGCCGCATCCGCGTGGCCAAGCGCACGGCGCTGCGCGACTGCCTGCTGTCCACCGGCTTTCCGTTCCGCCCGGGCGACGCCTTCCAGACCTACATGCAGATGCTGGGCGAGGTGATGCCCAAGGTGGCCGGCGTGCGCCGCCCGGGCTCGGCCGCGCTGGACCTGGCCTACGTGGCAGCCGGCTTCTCCGACGGCTTCTTCGAAATGGGCCTGTCGCCCTGGGACGTGGCGGCGGGCGCGCTGCTGGTGACGGAAGCCGGCGGTCTGATCGGCAATTTCACGGGCGAGCCGGACTTCCTGGAACAGAAGGAATGCGTGGCCGCCAACCCCAAGATCTACGGCCAACTGGTGGCATTGACGGGCAAGTACAGCAAGTTCGCCAGCGCGGGCGACAAGGCAGCCGTGCGCCAGGCGCGCGCGGCAGCACGCAAAACCGTGGGCAAACCGGCGGCGGAGCCCGAAGCGGCGCCCGACACCGAAGACCCGGCCGAGCGCGAATAAGGCTTCACGTCCGCGGCAGGCTGAACCAGAAGGTGGCGCCCTGCCCCGGCGCCGACTCGGCCCACACGCGCCCGCCGTGCCGCTCGACGATGCGCAGCACGATCGCCAGCCCCACGCCCAGCCCCGGCACCTCGCTGTCCGCGTGCAGGCGCTGGAACAAACCGAACAGCTTGGCCGCGCGCGCCATGTCGAAGCCCATGCCGTTGTCGCGCACGAAGTAGGCGTGCAGCGCCTGGTCGTAGCCCACCCACACGCAGGGCGCGGCCTGCTGGCGCGAGTACTTCATGGCGTTGTCGACCAGATTGCTCAGCACCTGGCGCAGCAGCGTCGCATCGCCCATCGCTTCGGGCAATTCGCCCACCTCCACCCGCACCTGCGGCGCCTGCGGTCCCAGCGCCTCGGCCACGGCGTGCGCCAGCGCGGTCATGTCCACCGGGCGGGGCTCCAGCTCCACCTGCACCACGCGCAACAGCTCCAGCATGTCGGTGATCATCTGCCCCATGCTGCGCGCCGAGCGCGAGATGCGCAGGAACATCTCGCGCCCGCTCTCGCTCAGGCGCTGCACTTCCTCCTCGGCCAGGATCTGGGCGAAGCCGTTCACGGAGCGCAGCGGCGCGCGCAGGTCGTGGGCGATGGAATACGAGATGGCCTCCATGTCGCGCATGGAGCGTTCCAGTTCGGCCGTGCGCTCGCGCACGCGCTGTTCCAGGCCGGTGTTGAGGGCACGGATCTGCTCCTGCGCGGCCACGCGCTCGCTGATGTCCAGGTGCGTGCCCGACATGTACAGCGCGCGGTCGTTGGCGTCGCGCTGGTGCACGCGCCCGCGCGAGTTCACCCACACCCAGTGGCCGTCCTTGTGGCGCAGGCGAACGTCGCACTCGTAGTACGGCGACTGGCCCGAGGCGTGGCGGTCGCGCGCCTCGATCGCGCGCGGCAGGTCATCCGGGTGCACACGCGAGGACCAGGTCCTGTGGTCGATGGGCTCCAGCTCGGCGCGGGTGTACCCCAGCATCTCGGCCCAGCGGTCATTGATCTGCATGCTGCCGTCGGCGAGGTTGGTCTCCCAGATGCCGGGTCGTGTGGCCTCCAGCACCCAGGCCAGGCGCTGGCGCTCGCCGCGCAGCGCTTCCTGCGTCTGGATGTAGGAGGTGACGTCGGCGTAGGTGCGCACCAGGCCGCCTTCCGGGAAGCGGAAGGTGTGGATCTCCAGCGTGCGGCCGCCGCGCGTGCGGCGCCAGTACTGCTGGGGCAGTTCAGCCCGGGGGTCGAGCGCCACGTAGTCGCGCGCCCCCGGCTCGACCCAGGCGAAGTCGGGCCCGAAATCACCCCGTTTCGCCTGGTAGGCCACCACGTCGTCGTGCAGGGGGCGCTGGCGCATCATCTCGTCGGGCAGGTCCAGCAGCTCCAGGAAGCGGCGGTTGTAGATGCTCACGCGGCCTTCGGGGTCGATCTTCACGAGCCCCTGGTTGATGCTGTCCAGCGTGACCTGCAGCGCGGCGCTTTTCTCGGCCAACAGGGCGCTGGTGGCCTCCAGTTGGGCGCTGGTGCGCAGGCGCTCGCCGTGGTGGCGCCAGGCCAGCACGAGCTGGCGCAGCGCGCCCAGCAGCGGCTGCAGAAAGGCCACGTCATCCTCGCTGTAGCCGCCGGGCTGGTTGGCCAGGCCCACCATGGCCACCAGGCGCTCACCCACCGCGAGCGGTATGCCGAGGAAAGCGTTCAGCCCGGGGTGGCCAGCGGGCATGCCACTCGCGCGCGGGTCGTGGCGAGGGTCATTGGCGATGACGGTCTCACCGGTGCGCAGCGCGTGGCCGAACAGGGTGTGCAGGTTGCGGAACTCCATGCCCGTGTCGGCGTGCGCCGCGTACGCCAGGCGCGAGGCCTCGTCCCACGAGATGTCGGTCATCGCGTGCGTGCGCAGGTAGGCCTGGTCCTTGTCGTCGTACAGCACTTCGCCCAGAAAACCGTAGCCGCTGCCGGTGACGCTGAGGAAGGCATCGAGCAGGCCCTCGAACGCGCGGCGCTTGTCGTCGGCTTCGATGAACACCGACTGCGCCTGCGTGATGGCCGCCAGCATGCGGTTGACGCGCTCGCGGCGCTGCGCATCCAGGCGCGCTTCGGTCACGTCGGTGGCCAGCCCGTGCCAGACCACGCTGCCGTCGGGCTCGCGCTGCGGCGTGCTCTCCAGGCTGAGCCAGCGCAAGCCCAGCTTGGGCAGCATCACGCGGTAGGTTTCACGCCAGGGCAGCAGGTGCCTGGCCGAGCGCGCCAGCGTATTGACCACGCGCTCGCGGTCGTCGGGGTGCAGCACGCGAAACAGCTTGCGTGGCTCGCGCATGAGCGCTGCCGCGTCCTCGTCGAACAGCTCGCGCACGGCCTCGTTGATGTAGCCCAGCTCGCTGCGCCCGTCGGGCGTGAGGCGGGCCTGGTAGAAGATGCCCGGCACGCGCGCAGCGATGTTCTGCAGCAGCTTGAGCTGCTCGGCCAGGCGCTCGCGGGCCGCGCGTTCGGTGGTGATGTCCTGCACCACGCCGAAGTCGGTCTGCGGGTTGCCCTTGACCATGGTCTGGCCGGTGCGCGTGCGGAACCAGCGGATGCGGCCGTCGGGGTGGCGCCAGCGGAACTCCACCTCGCGGCTGTCGCGGCTGTTGCGGGCCTCCAGCCAGTGAGGCATGTCGTCCGGGTGGATGCCGCCGCGCACCACGGCGCGGGTGAGGCCCTTGCCCGGCGTCAGGCCGGTGATGGCGTAGAGGCCGGGCGACCAGGAGACCTCCTGCTCGCTCTCGGCGTTCGTCCAGTAGCCCACGTGCGCGGTCTGCTCCATCAGGGAGTGCAGCTCCACGCGCTGCTGCAGTTCGCGGTTGGCCTCGCGCAAGGCCATGGCAGTCTGCTCGCGCGCGGCTTCTGCCATCACCTCGCGCTCGGCGTGTGTGATCTGCACCAGCAGCAGTGCCTCGGGCCGTTGCGACGTGGCCGGCAGCACCGCCACGTGCATGCGCACCAGGTGCGGGTCGCCGCCCTTGAAACGCACCGTGGTGGGCGCCAGCGTGCCGGGCACCTTGGCCAGCGCGGCGTTGCGCTCGGCCTCGTCGGTCCAGTGCCCCAGTTCCACCGTGGTGCGCCCGATCGCGTCGCGCCGGGCGATGCCCGAGAGGGCCTCCCAGGCGGCGTTGACGTCCATCACCAGGCCGTCGCGCACGCGCGTGATGCAGGCGGCCACCGGCGAGAGGTGGAAGAGCTCGTCGTAAGGCAGTGGCGCCCCGGCGTCCATGATGGCTTCAGGCAAAAGGCCGCGTGCCGCCGAAGTCGCCGATCGGCACGGTGTGGCTCACCAGCCGGCCGCCGTGCCACAGGTGCAACTGAAATCCGGGAGTCTCCATGACGTATCCATCGGCCGAGGACCCCAGGAGGTTGAGCGCGATCTGGTGCGCCGTGCTCGGACAGACCATGGCCACGGTGCCGCCGAAGCGAACCTGGATGGCGCGGTGCAGGTGGCCGCAGAGAATGGCCTGCACCTGGCCGTGCCGCCGCACGATGGCCTCCAGCGCCTCGGCGCCTTCGAGCAGGCCCATCTCGTCCATGTGCCCGATGCCGGTGGCGAACGGGGGATGGTGCATGGCGATGACGGTGGGCGTGGCGTCCTCGGCCAGGCGCTGATCGAGCCAGTCGAGCCGGCGCGCACACAGGGCGCCGTGACCCTTCAGGGGCACCACCGTGTCCAGAGCCAGCAGCCGCAAGGGCCCCAGGGCGGCGGCGTACTGCCAAAAGCCGGGCAGGCGGGCCGAGTGCGGACCGATGCGCCCGGCGAAGGCCTCAGCCAGGGACTCGCGCTCGTCGTGGTTGCCCGCCAGCGGGTACAGCGGCAGATCGACCGGCGCGAGCAGTTGCAGCAGGTGGGCGTAGGAATCCGGTCCGCCCGCCTCCACCAGGTCACCGGACAACAGCAGCGCGTCGGGCCGGGGTTGCAGCGCCGCCACAGCACGCAGGCCTTCGCGGGCCATGGCGTTGGTGTCGACCACACCATTGGCCAGTTGGCCCGGGGCACAGACGTGCAGGTCGGACACCTGGGCGATCAGCATGCGGGGGTGGGGCTCGTGGGATGGCTGGCGCGGGGCATCCGTGCATCATCCACGCCGACCCCAGGCCCGGCAAGCCCTCGAAACCCCGGGCATCCCCTCGTTCAGGGGATGTTGATTTCTGTCCGGTCTGGCACCTGCCGGTTCAGTCGAGCTTGATGCTGGCCTTGGCCACCAGGCGCGCATAGCGCTCCTGCTCGGCCTTGAGGAAGGCCGCGGATTGCTCCGGGCTCATGGGCTGGATGAAGTTGTCCTGCCTGGCCATGGCCGCCTTGACCTCGGGATCGGCGAAGGCCGCCACCACAGCGTCGTGCAGGCGCCGCACCTGGGCGGCGGGCAGGCCCTTGGGGCCCACCACCGCGAACCAGCCCGCCACGTCCACCGAGGGGAAACCCTGCTCGGCGATGGTGGGCAGATCGGGCAGCGAGGCCACGCGCTGCGCGCCCATGACGCCAATGGCGCGCATGCGCCCGGCCGCCAGGTGGCCCTGCACCGCCGGCACCGCGCCCACGCCGAACTCCACCTGGCCCGAGATGATGTCCACCATCATCGGCCCCATGCCCTTGTAGGGCACGTGCTGCACCTTCACATCCAGCGCGTCCACGAACATCTCGCCCGCCAGGTGGATGATGGTGCCGTTGCCCGAGGAGCCCATGTTGAACTGGCCGGGGCGCGACTTCAGCAGGGCCTGCATCTCCTTCGCGTCCTTCGCGGGCACCTTGGCCGGGTTCACCACCAGCACGAAGGGCGAGCCGCCAACCACGCAGATCGGCGTGATGTCGGCCAGGCTGTCGTACGGCAGGCTCTTGTAGACGCTGGGGTTGACCGCGTGGTTGTTGGAGATGACGGCCACCGTGAGGCCGTCGGCCGGCGCGCGCACCAGCGCGTGCGTACCGGTGATGCCGCCCGCGCCGGGCAGGTTCTCGATCACCACCGACTGCCCGCCCAGGGCCTTGCTCAACGCGTTCTGCGTCGAACGCATGATGGTGTCCACGCCCGAGCCGGCGCCCAGGGGCAGGATGACTCGCAGCGGCGCGGACGGGGCCTGCGCGAAGGCGGGAACGCCCAGGCTGGCGGCGGTGGCCAGCGCCAGCACGTGGCGGCGGCGCAGTGTCGGGGTCTTGTGCATGGTGTGTCTCCTCTTCTGGGGGTGCGTGAAGCCCGGGCGTGCGCTCAGGCGGATTGGGGTGCGGGTGTCCGGCGGCCCAGCACCTCCTCGGTGTGCTCGCCCACGGCGGCCAGGGGGTGGCGCACGCCGGGGCGGCGGCCGCCCATGAGCAAGGGCAGCAGCACCACCTGCGTGGTGTCGCCGTCGTCGGTGGCCATGGGCACCAGGCCCCCGCTTTGCAGCAGGTGCTCGTCGGCCACCAGTTGATCGGGGCGCATCACGCGGGCGTACGGCAGGCCAGCGGCCTGCAGGCGCTCGCAGAGCCCGTCGATGGCGTGCGCGCGCAGCGTGCGGCCCAGTTCGGCCAGCAGCTCGGGGCGCCGCGCCACGCGCTGCGCGTTGGTGGCCAGGCCCGGGTCGCCGGCCAGGTCCTCGCGGCCCAGCACGCCGCACAGGGCCAGGAACTGCTTGTCGCTCACGGCGCCGATGAACAGCTGCTCGCCATTCGCCACCTCGAAGGTGTCGTACACGCTCCAGGCCGACACGCGCGCCGGAAACGGCGGTGGCACCTCGCCCGTCATCTGGAACTGCTGCATGTGCTGCGCGGCGAGCAGGCAGCAGTTCTCGAACAGCGCGCTCTGGATGGCCTGGCCGCGCCCGGTGCGCTCGCGCTCGCGCAGCGCGGCCAGCACGCCGATGGCCCCGAACATGCCGCCCATGATGTCGTTGACGCTGCTGCCCGCGCGCAGCGGTCGACCGGGCGGACCGGTCATGTAGGTGAGCCCGGCCATGTTCTGCACCACCTCATCCAGCGCCAGACGGTCCTCGTACGGCCCGGGCAGGAAACCCTTGTGCGACACGGTGATCAGCCGCGGGAAGTCGCGCGACAGCGCCTCGTGGCCCAGGCCCAGGCGGTCCATCAGGCCGGGGCGGAAGTTCTCGATCAGCACGTCGCTCGCGCCGATGAGCTCGCGTGCGCTCGCCAGGCCCTCGGGCGTCTGGATGTCGAGCACCACGCTTTTCTTGTTGCGATTGAAGCTGCGGAAGAAGCCGATGCCCAGGCCCGGCAGGTGGCGTGTCTTGTCGCCTCCGGGTGGCTCCACCTTGATGACCTCCGCGCCCAGGTCGGCCAGGATCATCCCGCAGGTGGGGCCCATGACCATGTGCGTGAACTCGACAACGCGCACGCCCTCGAGCGGCAGGCCGGTGTTGCTCGAACTCATTCGCTCAACTCCAGGTGCTGCGGCACGCCCGCGCGCCACAGCGTGCCGTGAGTGGCTTCACCATCGAGCCATTGCGCCAGATCGGCGCGCAGCGACAGCAGCGGCGCCAGGCGGATGCCGGTGCGCACGCCCATGGCCGCGAGCATGAAGGCCAGATCCTCGGTGGTGGCGTTGCCGCTGGCCCCGGGCGCGTGCGGACAGCCGCCGATGCCGGCCAGCGAGGCGTCGAAACGCGCCACGCCCAGTTGCAGCGCGGCCAGGGTGTTGGCCAGCGCCAGGCCACGCGTGTCGTGAAAGTGCCCGCCCGCGAAGCGCTCGCCCGCGAGCTTCAGGGCCTGCTCGAACAGCCGGCTCACGGCCGCCGGGTCGGCGTGGCCCACGGTATCGGCCAGGCTCACGCGGTCGGCGCCCGCATCCAACAGCGCGGCCATCAGACGCAGCACCTCGGCAGGCTTCACCTCACCCTGAAGCGTGCAGCCGAAGGCCGTGCCCACACCGCCCTCGATCAGCGTGGACCGGCCCGAGGCGTCGCGCGCGGCGCGGATGCGCGCCATCTCGGCCACCACCTCGTCGGGCGTCTTGCGCAGGTTGGCCAGGCTGTGCGCGTGGCTGGCCGACAGCGGCAGCAGCATCAGGTCGGCACCGGCCGCCAGCGCGCGCTCGGCGCCCTTGAGGTTGGGCACCAGCACGCTGGCCACCAGGCCAGGCAAGGTCTTCGCGTAGGCCAGCACCTCGGCCGTGTCGGCCAGTTGCGGCAGCAGGTGCGGCGGCACGAAGGAGCCGACCTCGATCTCGCGCTGGCCAGCCTCGAACGCGCGGCGCACCCAGGCGCGCTTGCGTTCGGTGCTCAGCACGGTGGCGATGCTCTGCAGGCCATCGCGCAGGCCGACTTCGCGGATCACCGCGTGGGTGGGCAGGGTCAGCATCGTTTCCTTGTCTCCGGGGTTCGGCTAGAGTGTGTTGGCTTCCCATACGGACTTCAAGTGAATATTTGGAAGCCATTGAATTCCCGATCGGAACCCATGAGAGACCTGGACCTGAAAAGCCTGCGCCTGTTCGTGGCGGTGTGCGACCACGGCAACATCAAGGCCGCTGCCGCGCAGGAGCACATCGAGCCCTCGGCCATCAGCAAGCGGCTGGCGCAACTGGAAGACGCCGTGGGCCAGCCCCTGCTGCTGCGAGGGCGCCAGGGGGCCAGGCCTACGCCGGCCGGTCAGGCGCTGCTGGAGCATGCGCGAGGCCTGCAGTTCACGCTCGCGCGCATCGACGCCGACATGGCGGCGTTTCGCGGCAGCATCCGCGGACAGGTGCGCCTGGTCGCCAGCGTCTCGGCCATCGCCGAGGCCTTGCTGGACGACATCGCCGCCTTCATGCGCGAGCCGCAGCACCAGGACATCAAGGTCGACATCGAAGAGCGCATCTCGCGCGAGATCGTCGGCCTGGTGCGCGACGGCGTGGTGCCGCTGGGCATCTGCTGGGACCGCATCGACTTCGGTGGGCTGGCCACCCTGCCCTACCGCGGCGACGAGTTGGTGCTGGCGGTGCCCGGGGGACACGCCTTGGCCGGGCGCGAGGCCTTGCGCCTGGCGGAAGCGCTGGACCACCCCCACGTGGGCCTGCCACCCACCACCGCCGTGCACTCCATGCTGCACCGCGAGGCCGCGGCGCTGGGGCGCTCATTCAACTACCGGGTGGTGGTGTCGAGCTTCGACGCCGCGCTGCGCGTGGTGGGCGCCGGCCTGGGGGTGAGCGTGGTGCCGCGCGAGGTGAGCACGCCGCACACGCTGGACGGGCGCGTGCGGCTGGTTTCATTGAGCGAGCCGTGGGCTCAGCGGCGGTTTGCGATCTGCTTCCGGCGCCGGGAGGACTTGAGCCCGGCGGCGGGGCGGTTGGTGGAGCATTTGTGCTGGCAGGCGGGGGGTGCCTGAGCCAGCGCACGCAGCAGGGCTTTCAGTTCCAGCAACCAGAGGCGGCCGCAGCGCCTTTCGCCCCGGTCTGGGTCAGGGTCAGGGTGCCACAGCGGGTGTCGCCCGCTTGCGGCCCTTGTGGCACCGCCCGCAGGGTGTAGGCCGACGCCGTGGGATTGGCCGTGAACGAGAAGGTGTAAGCGCCACCCAAGTCGTTGCGGCAAGCCAGTGCAGGCAGTTGCGCACTGGTCAGCGCGGTACCACAGCCCGCGCCGGTCACGTCGTAGCGCAAGCAGGTGGTGTAGTTGCGCTCCATCCACTGCGAGAGCTCCGTCAGGCACGCGGTGGCCGTTGCCCGGCGCGTCTTCTGCACGTGGCTGGTGTAGCTTGGGTACGCCACGGCCGCGAGAATTGCAACGATGGCCACCGTGATCATCAGTTCGATCAAGGTGAAGCCTCGCGGCCGTTTGAGGAGTTGGCGTTGGAGCATGGAGATCCCTTGCGATAACGGGTGGCGGTCAATCGCGCACGATCTCGCGCCAGGACAGGCGACCCTTCAGAGGCGTGGCACCGGTGTTGATCCGGATATGGAACGGAGGCGGTCCGGACAGACCCACCACGAGCCGGTTGCCGATGATGATCGCCTCGCCGGGCAGGCCTCCGCCCGTTTCAACCGAGCTCGCATAGGAGCCGTCACTCAGCGCATCGTCGGCGAAGCTGCCGCTGTCGTTCAGGTCGAAGAAGGGCTTGGCCAGCCGCGCGCAGGTGAACGGGTTGACGGCGTTGACGTAGCCCCGGCCACCGGGCACGCACTGGTCCACTGTCTCAGGAATGATCGAGCTGGCGATCAGCGTGGGTTCGGCCAGGCGGAAGAGATTGGCGCGGGTGACGATGCGTTCACCCGCTTCGGGCATATCGACGAAGCAGCCGAGCTTGCCGGACATGTCGCCCGCCGCGGTCTGGGCGCTGAGCGAGCGCACCACACGGCGGATTTCCGGGTTGTTGGGGCCCACCGGTTGACTTGGATCGCGCCGCCCGACGAACACGATCTGGGAAGACAGTGTGCGTTCGAAGAGCTGCGAACGGTTGGTGTGGGGTGTGGCCGCGTCGTCAATGATGCTGTAGAGCGTCTGCTTGCGGGTGTTGGCGGGATCGGTCGTCTGGAAGTAACTGCCGGTGCCAAAAAACACGAAACGCTTGTTGAAGTTCGGGTCCACGCTGACGCTGTTGATTGCCACCGTCATCGGTGCCGTGATGGGCTGGAGGTTGCCCAGACCATCGCGCGCCACGTAGATCGGCGCGCCGCTGTTGGACACCGACCAGGTGGCCGGATCGGTGCCGCTCAGGTCGAAGCGCCACACTTGTCCGTACAGGTCACCGGCATATGCCACGTCGATCCGGCCATCGTTCGTGGCGTCGAATACACCCGGCATCGCGAGTCCATTGCCGCCCCCAACCACCAGGGCCGTCGTCGGCACCACCAGCTTGCGGATCAGCGCACCGGTGGCGAGGTTGAACACGTACAGCGCCGCGGACTCATTGGTGCTGTTGTAGCCATTGCCCACCACCACGACATCGGTCCCATTGGCGGCTTTCGCGATGACGGGACGGCCCAGCATCCGGCCAAGGTCTGCATCGGTGGTGGAGAAGTACTCCCACTTCACGTCGTTGGCGCTGAAGCTGTAGGGGTTGGTCACGTCCAGGCCGAACAGCCCTTTGCCCCCCCGCCCCAGCGTGGCCACCAGGTAGTTGCGGGCCGGGCTGCCAACCTGTGAGGACACCACCACGTCACCATCGACGAAGTACTCATGGTTGACGTTGTAGCCCACCGCCGCGAGATTGCGCAGGCGGGGCAGCACGGCACTGGGCACATAGGCGAAAAGCTCCGTTCCAGGCCTCACGGAGTTGGTGGAGCTGAGTGGCAGCGTGGAGAACGCGTGCAGCATGCCGCCGTTGGAACCGACGAACACCACCGAACTGTCCTTGCTGTACGCTGGCGAGGAATGCGCAATGTCGCCCAGCACGGTGTTGGCGCTGCGATCGCGGAACGTACCGCCACGGGAATATTCATACGTGTCCGCGCCGCGGACGTAATTGAACATTCGCTGGCCCAGGGTGGCATCGGCGCCAAAGTAACTGGTTCTCTCGGCGGAGGACAGATTGCCCCAGAGAAACTCCTTGCCCTTGTTCGCGCCACTGGCGTCCGACCAGTAAAAGATCCGGCGCGCGGCGTTGCTGTTCTTCGGCAGCTCGGCGGCCGCATTCCAGTCGGCTGTCTGGCTCACGCCGCTGGAGCTGGCGCGGTAGGCCAGCAGGTCGCCGGACCACCGGCTATTGTTGAAGGTGGCTTGGAAGACGTATGACTCCTCCTCCAGGCGCGTGCTGTTGGCAATGATGTTGCCGCCGCTGGCGCTGTTATTGGCAATGTTCTCGAGGGCGCGGCGCAGCGAGGCCTTGAGGTTCAAGGGGTTCTGCACCAGGAAGTAGTTGTCCGGCACGCCATCGCCGACGGTGCCATCGCTCCTCACGGGCAAGGCGTCCCATTCCGATTGGCGCGTGGGGCCGACGCCCGTGCTGTTGTCGTCGTCCTCCTTGACGTAGCCGCCGTACTTGGCCACGTACCACAGCGGATCCTTGAGCAGTTGCGCGCTCGTGCCGCCCGTGTTCGGGCGGAACACGTAGGTGTGTGCGGCATCGCCGAGGCTGGGCAGTGTGGCGCAGGCGGCGGGCATGTCGGCCGTGTTGTCGTAGTTGCAATAGCCGGCCCATTGACCGGGCGGCACGTTCAGGTAGTAACGCGGCGAGTTGTTCTGGTCCCTGGCCACCAGGTACACGCCGTCACGCACCGTGCCGCCCGCATCGGTGACGCCCGAGATCACGAAGCCCATGTGTTGCTGCATGCTGCCGGCTTGATAGGTCGGCACCACGGTGACGCGCAGCTGGCCGTTCAGCACTTCGACGGTGTAGCGCGCGATCGCGTCCATGTCGTGGTCGCCACCCTGCTCCACGTCCTCGAAGTTGATCTGGAACACGGCGCGGTAGCCTTCACCGGTCGCGGCATTGGTTGGCAGCGTCAGTTCCTCAACGTAATAGTCGACGATCTGGTTCGTGGGTTGGTAGGCCGTCTTGGCGTTGGAGATGCTATCGTTGCCACCGACCGACTTGGCGAAGGGCACCAGTGACACCTTGCGCCCGTTGATGCTCACCTCGATGGTGGGCAAAGGCGAACTCAATGCCACCACGTAGCTGTCGATGTTGACATTCGCCGCGCTGTGCGTATTGCTCAGGTCACGACGGATGTTGTTGGTCTTGGCCCAGTAGGCCAGCGCGGCTGAATAGAAGCTGCCTTGCTTGCTCGTTTCGTCCGGCGCCAGGCCACGCACGGAGCCAAGACCGGCCACCGACTTGGGCGTCGGCGCATTGTCGGCAGTCCCCGTGCCCGATTGGCCGATGAAGAAAGTCTTTCCCGTGATTGCCGACGCCACCACCCGGTCCTCGATACCGGAGATGTTATTGGCCACGGTCGTCACGTTAAGGCCCGACAGGTTGCCTGAGGAGTCGCTGAAGGTGTTGAAGGTCGATCCGGGAACACTGTCCGAATCGAAAGACGGATTGATGTTCGAGACGACGAGGAAATTGGGACGTGCGCAGTATTGCGCCCGGGCGGTGCTGTTGTTCGCGTAAGGATCGTCCCAGGCCGCGCTGCTCAGGCCGACTGCTGTGTCGAGCGTACGTTGATCCGAGCTATCGAAACCGTTGCTGGGCGCGTTCGCCCCGGCGAAGTAGCGCAGTCCCTCGTACATCATTTCGCCGATCGGATTGCCCCAGTCCACGAACTCTCCTTCGGTAGGTGCCCGAGCGGAGGCGGCGTAGGGGCCGGAGAATGCGTACTCGTTGCTGCTGCTCGATTGGTTGAAGCCGCGGATGCGCAGGTTGTTGAAGCTTGTGACGATGGGCGCGTTCGCGCCGGTCTGAAAAACGCCGGAGTTGGCATTGATCTCATTGGCAAACGAGGACACAACCTTGCGCAGACGGCCACCGGTCATGTGGCGGTCGTAACTGCCTGTGATCAGGCCGAACAGCATGGCGTCGTTCTCGCCGTACTCGTGCAGCAGTCCGATGGGCTTGATGTTGCCGTTGGGATAGCGCTTGCAGTCCGTGTTGTAGCTGGCCGTACACACCAGCACACGCACGGTGTAATTCGACTCCGGGTTGTCCGCTGTGAAGCTGCCCGCCGACAGGCTGTCGTGCAGCACCGGCCGCTCCTTCGAGGCCCACTCCCAGATGCGCCGGTTCTCTACGTTGGGGCGGATACGCAACAAGGGCCTGCGTCCGCTGCAATCGGACAAAGTGCTGCAATTGACGCCGTTCGTGGCCGTCAGGCTGCCGAAGAAATGTCGCCGGTTGGTGGCCGTGGGCAGCGCCAGCGGCGTGTAGTCGCTGATGTCATAGCCGTCGGTCGCGACGTTGCGGTATTCCTTGCCCCAGCTATGGGCATCTTGCGGGATGTAGGCACGCCGCAGGATGGTCTTGCCGTCGATATCGACCTCCCGATGACCGCCATACAGCACCTTTCGCAGCGCATCGATTCGGCTCGTCGTCATGTAGTTGAGCCAGTTGCCTGACCATTCGGCATCGCCTGTACCCACACAGCGGCCCGAGGCGTCCGCAGTCGCCGCAGGCTCAAACTGCTCATTGGCCTGTCCCTGCCCATCGACGTAGCGGTAGCAGACCTTGGAATCGAACAGCCCGTAGTAGGTGATCGCCGGCTTGAACCGGATGTCCAGCACCCCATCGCCATCGACATCGCTGGCGTCGTTGTATGCCTCGTAGAACAGCCGGTGATCGCGTCCCGCGATGAGCATGGTCATCGGCTTGGCGTTGATGGTCGCTGTCAGCGGCACGTTGGGGATCGCCAGCGGCGCTGCCACGGCATCGACGTGGCTGGTGAACAGCTGCACCGACAGCGCGCCGAGCAGCAGCGCGAACTTGGCGGCGCCGTTGAGCAAGCTCTGGGGTTTCATGGGTCGGCTCCCTGGGATATCAATCGGTGGCATAGGTGGACTGCACCATCACGCTCGCCCGGTCCGCCCCGGCGTTGCTGCGTGCCGTGATGCGGTAACGCTTGCAGTCGGTGGACGTGGACGGGGAGCCCGGTTCGCATTCGAAGGTATTGCCTAGGTATTCCACAAAGTACTGCGGCGTCAGGCTGACCGATCCACTGGTGACCGTGGCGGCGTTCTGCCACCCGGCAAACGTCGGATCGAGCCAGCGTGGCGTGGCCGTCGACAACGGCGCGGGACACACGCCCGCCGCGCAGGCACCGCCCGCCACCGGCTTATTGAGCGCCACCATGGCTTCGGCCTCCCGCAAAGCCGCCTCGGCAGCCTGGAACGACACGCTGCGGTCGTAGGTGTGCCCCGTCATGCGCTCTTCGAGCGACACGGACCGCATCGCATTGAGGCCCACCAGCGCCATGATCGCCAGCAAGACGAGCGCGACGACGAGAACCACGCCGCGCTGATTCGCACCAGCGCTCACAGAAAGGGAGAAGGAGGAACGACTCATGTTCATTGAGCGCGGTTGCGCAGGGTCACGGCGTACACCTGCTCGCGGCGCAAGGACTGCTGGTCGGTGCCAACGGCTTGCAGCGAAACAAGCGAAAGATGGATGCGCATGGCAACCGGCAAGTCCGTACCGCCGTCCGACCAATTGGTGATGGCTGATGCCTCAACCCAGTTGTTGGCCAACACCCCGGAAGTGGCGTTGCGCGTGAGGTAACGCAATTGCATGTCCGTCACGCCATCCGTGATTTCCTCCCGACTGATCCGGCCCGCACGGTAAAGCGATCGCCCCCCACGGGGGTTGTTGCCGATGTACCAGAAGCCCGGATTCAGACGGCTGATGACGCTGCCCTCTGTGAACGTCTTGGGGGTGCCGTTCGTGGTGCACAGGGTGGGATACCCCAGGCCCTTGGTGCAGTTGCCCGGCACCTCCTCGCCCGTGTTGTGCACGATCGTCGTGTTCGTTCCGGACTGCGCGCTCGTGATCTGCGTAATGGCGGCCGACTGGTTGTCGCACACCATCACAACCTCTCCGTCGGCGATGCCATGGTTGATGGTGCTCAACTCGAACGACGCTGCGGTGGGGTTGTGCGTCACCACGGTAGCCGCATCGTTGGTGTTGGCGCTCATGACGAGCACTGCATCGGTATTGAGGACACGCTCGCCCACGGCCGAGCCGGTGGGAACGATGTCCGCGGCTGCCACGTTGCCTTCGAAGCCGCGCACCGGGCCGGCCGCAAAATCCGTATACCAGTTGGCGGTCGGGTTGACGAGCACATTGGCGATCAGCCGGGCGCCGCAGGGGTTACCCCCGGCCTGGCGCAGCTCACGAGACAGCAGCTCGAAGGCAATGCGGCCGCCCTCCTGCAAGCGGGCCAGGCCTTCGTTGGTGCGCGCCGCCTGCTGGTTGGTCACGTACACGCTGACGACACCCAGCACCAGCAGCAGGCCCAACACCATGCTCACCATCAATTCGATGAGCGTAAGGCCGCGCTGAGCGCGGCGCATGAAGGGGGGCACAAGATTGGCGGTCACAACCGGCTCCTCGTCGTGAAGCGCTGCTGGCCCTCGCCGCCCGCCCGCGAGTCATCCCAGGTGATCTGGATGGTGCACTCACCGTTGCTCTCGCAACGAATGGCCCCACAGGACTGCGCGTCGTTGCCCAGGCCGGCCTTGATGGCGTTGAGCCAGTCCTCGCGGCTGTTGTCGATCAGCGTGTCCTGCGGCACATCGCCCACGCTGCAGACGGGTGTCAGCACGGCGCCGGGCGCCGCGTTCGTATCGGTGTTGTAGCGCCCCAGCAAGGCTTCGCCGCGATCGGCGCGCATCATGTCCAGCATGAAGTAGCTCAGCATGACCGCCTGACTGCGCGCGTAGCTGCTTTGGTTGCCGCGCAGCGCGTTGGCCTGAAGCCCGGCCATGCCCAGCAAACCGATGGCCAGGATGACCACGGACACCAGGATCTCGATGAGCCCCGCTCCGCGCTGGCGCCGGAACGGAACACGTTGGGAGGAATTCGCGCGCATGGTCATGTGGGGGCGGGACAAGTGGCGAGCACGGAAGGATTTGACGACGCCAGCCGGCCAGCCGCACTGATGTCGAGCCGACGGGCCCGCGCGGCGTCCGTCAGGCTTGCGAGAGTGGAGCACGTGCGCAGACCACCCGCCAGCGCTGCACCGGCCATGGTGCGCACCGTCCCGTCCGCCGCGAAAGATACATAGTTGGCCAGGGCGGCCGTGCCCTGGATGGTGATGCCGTCGGCTTGGCGACCAACGCGGCTGACGATGACCTCGCCCGCGTCCACGGAAGCATTGGCGCCTGCGCGCGTGGTGTCGACGAACACGATCCAACCCTGCTCCCAGCCGCCAACAAGGGTGCAGGCAGCGCCGTCGGCGCTCTTGCACACGGAGACCCGACTGCCGCGGCGGATGGCTTCGCTTCGCGCCAGTGCCATGGTGTTCACCACCTCGGCGGCCGAGGCGCTGAGCCGGTTGCTGGCCGCCGTACCGCGAAAGCTCGGCACCGCAATGGCCATGAGGATCGCCAACAGCGCCAGGCCAACCAAAAGCTCGATCAGCGTTACGCCGCCGATCGCCCGAATTGAGCGCTTTCGTATACAGGTATGGGGTGACCGAGCGTGCATCCCGACATGCTTCCGCGTCCCCGCGCGCCCACGCGACCGGCCAGACGGGCGTCCATAGGGCAACGACGAGCGGTTACAAATGGATGCGTCTTGCATCGTGAGGATGGCCGAGGCACTTTGGCGCCAAGCCGGCAAATGGGGGTACCGGCATCCTCGGTGCTGCAGGCCCGGGGTTCCTCCGGCGACCTGACGAAAGGCCGTATTGGCCGCCCGACAACGATCGGCCAGACGGATGCGGCCA
>NZ_DATIGV010000215.1:0-15851 GCF_035481345.1 Hydrogenophaga sp.
TTCCGGTGGTGGACGTCAAGGTCACGCTGCACTTCGGTTCGTACCACGACGTGGACTCCTCCGAGCAGGCGTTCAAGATGGCCGCCATCTTCGGCTTCAAGGAAGGCTGCAAGAAGGCCAACCCGGTCATCCTGGAGCCGAAGATGGCCGTGGAGGTGGAGACGCCCGAGGACTACGCTGGCAACGTGATGGGCGATCTGTCGTCGCGCCGCGGCATGGTGCAGGGCATGGAGGACATGGTCGGTGGCGGCAAGGCCATCAAGGCCGAGGTGCCGCTGTCCGAGATGTTCGGCTACTCCACCACGCTGCGCTCGATGTCGCAGGGCCGTGCCACCTACACGATGGAGTTCAAGCACTACTCGGAAGCGCCGGTGGCCGTGGCCAAGGACATCATCGCCCACCGGCAAAGCGGCCGCTGACGCCGATCACTTCCCCGCGAGCCCGGATCCGGCCGTTCGCCATGCGCGCCCGAACGGCCGAGATCCGGTCTGCCCCGTCACGATCGCAGGCTTTCGATGTGGCTGCTCAAGGTCGCGATGAAGGCACGCAGGCGGTTCAAGCGTCTCAGATCGCGGTGGTAGCCCATCCAGATGTCGCGCCCGGGCGGATCGTCCGGGAGTTGCAGGCGGCGAATGCCCGCCACCTGATCGCCCACCACCCGCGGCAGCACGGCGATGCCAATGCCTTGCGCGCACATGCGGGCCTGCACGTTGCGGTTGTTGGATGAGAGCAGGGGCCTGGCGTTCGGGAAGCTCTCCTTGAGCCAGGCGATGTCGGGAAACTGACCCGTCGAGGTGTCGTGGGTGATGAGGCGAAAGCCAACCCCGTCGCCGAACAAGGGCTCGGGGGCGTTGGCCGCTGCGTAAGCCCCATAGGGCAGGCGGATCAGTTTCCTCTGCACGACGTCGGGCGCGTTGAATGGAACGATGCGAAAGGCGATGTCGGCTTCCCGCTGCGCCAGGTTGAACAGGCGCGTGCCGGTCAGCACCTCGACGTCGACGTGCGGATAGGCCCTGGCGTAGTCCGCGATGATCGGCGGCAGGAGGTAGGCGCCGAACCAGTCGGCCGAGGAAATCCGCAACAGGCCCTGCAGCTGTCGTTCTTGTCCGGCCAGGCGGCGCTCCATGGCGTGGGCGCCTTCTTCCATCTGCTCTGCCAGCGCGACGATGCCGGCGCCTTCTTCCGTCAGAACGAAGCCATCAGCGGTTCGCTGAAACAGCGCATGCCCCATGGCCCGCTCCAGCGCCTGCAGACGACGCCCGACGGTGGGGTGGCTCAGGTGCAGGGCCCGGGCGGCAGCGCCCAGGGTGCCCGCGCGCGCCACCGCCAGGAAGATTCTGACGTCGCTCCATTCCATGTTCCGACACCCACAAAAATGAACGGTGAGCGTACAGCATTGTCAGTTGTCGAACAGATCCGGATGGCGGATTCTCCCCAGGCGCGACCTGCCCGTCGCCCTCTCGCCGCACCGCCCCCCGCCCCCTGTTCACCGGACGCCCTGGGCTGCCACCGCCATGAAAACCGCACTGACCTTCCCGACGCCTCAACGGGCCTCCGCCGACACCCGTCGCTGGTGGGCCCTGGCCGTTCTTCTGACCGGCACGCTGTTGCCGCCGCTGGACTTCTTCATCGTCAACGTGGCCCTGCCCGCCCTGCAGGCGGACCTTCAGGCGACGTCATCGGTGGCCCAACTGGTCGTGTCGGTGTACGCGGCGGCCTACGCGGTCACGCTCGTCCTGGGCGGGCGCCTGGGCGATCTCTATGGGCGCAAACGCGTCTTCATCGCGGGGATGGTGGGCTTCGGCGCGGCGTCGGCGTTGTGCGGCCTGGCCCCTTCCGCGGGCGTGCTGGTGGTGGGGCGTTTCCTGCAGGGCATCAGTGCCGCGATCATGGCCCCGCAGTCCCTGGCGTCCATACACGCCATCTTCCCGGCCCGGGACAAGGGCCGCGCGCTCAGCCTGTATGGCGTCACCATCGGCTTGGCGGCCGTGGCCGGGCAGTTCCTGGGCGGGGTGTTGGTCTCCACCGATCTGCTTGGCCTGGGCTGGCGCACCGTCTTTCTCATCAACCTGCCGGTCATCGTGCTGGCCGTTCCGGCCGCGATCGCCTGGGTGCGCGAGAGCCGGTCGGAACAGACGGCGCGCCTGGACGTGACCGGTGCACTGCTGCTCGCCACGGGCCTGCTGACGCTCGTCGTGCCCCTGATCGAAGGGCGCGAGCGGGGTTGGCCATGGTGGTGCCTCGGCGCGCTGGGCTTGAGCGCCCCGCTGCTCGCCGCCTTCTGGGCGCACGAGAAGCGCCGCGAACGCGCCAATGGCATGCCGCTGGTCTTGCCTTCCTTGCTGGCGCCGCCGGGTCTGCGGCGCAGCCTCTCGGCCACATTCTTCTTCTACTCCATCGCGCCCTTCTTTCTCGTGTTCGCCGTCTACGAGCAGTCCGGTCTCGGCCACGACGCGATGGCCACCGGGCTCGCGGTCCTGCCCGTCGGCCTGGGGTTCCTGTTGGGGCCGCTGTGCACCGCGTCGGTGGCGCGGCGTCTGGGGCCGAACGCGGCCGCGTTCGGCATGTCGCTGGAGGTGGTCGGCCTGCTGCTGAGCGCGGGCCTGGCCTGGTGCGACGCACCGTCCTGGCTTCCGATGCCCTTGTTTCTCATCGGCCTGGGGCAGGGCATTGCGCTGCCCGCCCTGGTGCGGCTGAACGTCGATCAGGTGGATGCGCGTTGGGCCGGCCTGGCGTCGGGGCTGGTCAATGCCACGCTGCAGATCAGCGCGGCCCTCTCCACCGCGGTCATCGGCGGCTTGTACTTCACCCTGGCGCCCGATGGCGCCGCGGCGGTGCAGGTGAAGGCGGGGTTTTCGATCGCGGCACTCGCCATGGCGGCCAGCCTGGGGCTGGCGGCGGTCCTGGCCCGCCGGCCGCGACCCGCGCCTTGATCGTCCACTCATCGTCCCAGCATTGGACATCAATCTACTAGTTGGTAGACTGCGGCCATGAATACAGAACTGTCGGCCCGGGCCAGCGAGATCGCCGCGTGTGCGCGTGCCCTGCTGGTGCGGGGTGGCTACAACGGCTTCAGCTACGCCGACATCTCCACCGCGGTGCAGATCAGCAAGGCCAGCGTTCACCACCACTTCCCCAGCAAGGCCGAGCTGGTGCGCACCGTGGTCGCGCGCTACCGGGAGGAGGCTCGAGCGGGCCTTGATGCCCTGAGCCGGCAGGTGCCGGACCCGCTCGCCCGGCTGCAGGCGTACACGGGCTACTGGGCGAGCTGCATGCACGACGACAGCTCCTCCTTCTGCATCTGCGCCATGCTGGCCTCTGAACTGTCCACGGTTCCGCGCGAAGTGGCCGACGAAGTCCGCGGCCATTTCCTGGACCTGACGGCCTGGCTCGCGTCCGTGCTGGCCAGCGGCGCGGCTCAGGGCCGCTTCGTCCTTCACTCGAGCCCGGAAAGCGAGGCCATGGGCTTCGTGGCCACGGTGCACGGCGCGATGCTGTCGGCGCGCGCCTATGGCGACCCGGAGGCGTTCACGGCGGTGGTCCAGCCGCTCTTGCGCCGCCTGGCGGCCCCGTAAGGCGGCCGTACCCCTTTCTTCCCGGTGCCTCGATCGCATCGATCCGCTCATCAAACCTACCAACTGATAGATAGAAAACACCCATGGCCTCCCCCCTCTCTTTCGTCGGCGCGGTCCACACCGCCATCAGCCTGGTCCCGGTACTGGCCGGCCTCTACGGCTTCGTTCGCTTTCGTGCGATCCAGCCCTCCACCCTGTCCGGCAGGGTCTACCTCGCAGGCCTGACGCTGTCGGTGCTCACGGCCTTCGGCCTGTCCAGCACGGGGGGGCTCAATCCCGGACACGCCCTCGGCATCCTGGCTCTGCTCGCGGCCTTCGGCAGCCTGCTCGTGCCCCGAATGCGCTTCATCGGGCGCCTGCGGCCCTACCTGGCGGGCTTTGGCATGAGCTTCAGCTTCTTCCTGCTCCTGGTGCCCGGCATCGTCGAAACCCTGACCCGAGTGCCGGCGGCCCATCCCCTGGCGCAGGGGCCGGAGTCCCCGCTGGTTCGCCTCGCGCTGCTCTCATGGGTCGTCGTCTTCATCGTCGGATTCGCGGTTCAGGTCTGGACGATCGGCCTGCCAAAGAATGTCCACCCTCCCCGGGGTGAACAGCAGGCGTGAACAAAAATTGATAGCACGCGATCCGCCTCCCGTCACGCTGCAGCCACAGTCGTTTCATTGATGCAGCGACCGTGCAGGGCGGCGGTCGAGGCCTTCACTCGCAGCCGCCGACCGACCGGTGCAGGGGGTATCGACAAGACGTAACAAGTGTTGCCTGCGCCCGCTGCGGGCATGGCGTTTGCGTTTTTTCACGGATCGCGGCGACGCCACCTGGCGTGGAGGGCGTCCGCGTGGGAACAACTCAAACACCCAACGGGGGAGCATCCATGCACAACAAGAAGCCACGTCCCGGCGCGGCGCCCGCGTGCGCGCGTCCATTGGGCATTCTCTTTGCTGTCACCCTGGCGCTGGCCGCCTGCGGTGGTGGTGGCGGGGCCGGCAATGGCGGAACCGAGTCGGGCGCCTCGGCGCCGGCACCGGCCACCTCCCTACCCACCACGCCGCTGCCCGAACCCGTGTTCGAGCCGCCACCCACGAACGCGCCGGTCGTACTGCCCGCGCCCGTCACTGCCCCCGTTCAGGCGCCGCCGCCCGCGCTGCAACTGCCGTGGGGCGTTGACCTCAGCAACCCCGGCGCGCCCGTGGCCCCGGTGGCCGCCACCTCATCGCCCACAGCGGGCGGCAACACCGCGTCCAAAGCCATCGATGGCAGCGGCAGCACGCGCTGGGAAAGCACCGCCACCAACAACGCCTGGATCCAGTTCGACTTCGGTGCCAAGACCCCGATCGGCTATCTCAAGCTCGTCTGGGAAAACGCCTATGGCAAGGAGTACGCGCTGCAGACCTCCGACGATGGCCAGAACTGGTACCAGCTGCGCTACGTCATCGCCGGCAAAGGCGGCGTGGAGGAGTTCTTCAACCTCAATGCCAACGCGCGCTACCTGCGACTGCAAGGCGTGGCGCGCGGCACGCAGTACGGCTACTCCCTCTACGAGGTCGTCTTCAAGTCACCGGGCAGCGACAACTCCCTGCCCGCCATGGCCACCTCGCCCGTTCCGTTCCCGCCCAACGGCAACGGCCGCCAACCACTGCCCGCGCCGGCCAATCCGCTGGAGACCATCCAGTTCTCGCTACCCGACGGCACCCTCGTGACGCGCTGGGGCATGGTCGGCCGTTCGCGCCATGCGCGTGAGCGCGGCGAGGACTGGAACGAGATCGGCTACGGCCTCAACGAGACCGTCGATGCGGCCGGCCAGCCGCGCGACAAGGGGCCGGGCGCGCACCTGAACTTCGTCGCCAACTATTTCAAGAACCGCACCTGGGGCGTGGAGTTCATCGACAACAGCAAGGTGGCCGGGGTCACCCGGCCACGCCTGGTCATCAACCACTACTTCCAGCAGCCGCAACGCGGCGGTGGCCTGGGCTTCGTGCGCAACTTCAGCAACCCCGACGTCACCGGCTTCGGCTGGATGAGCCCGGGGGACCTGCTGGACGATTCGACGTACACGCAGGGTGGGCAGGGCATCGCCGCGTGCCCGGTGATCCCGCTGCCGCCGCAGGGCGCCTTGCGCAACCCCACGAGCGGCTACAACGGCGTCATCGGCGCCAATGGCGGGTGCAGCTGGGTGTTCGATCAGCTCCCGGCCTACACCGACCTGCGCGCCGATGCCAACGGCGTGCTCGTGCCCACGGGGCCGCGCATCCCCTCGCGCGCGCTGGCGGTCGGCGATGCCTTCGAGTTCACCAGTTCGTTCTTCTCCACCCGCGCCGACATGGACGCCCTGGGCGACAGCGGGGGCTTTCGCTACTACACGAACGAGCTGACCTACGTGGTGGGCGAAGGCCTGCGCCCGTGGTACGGCGTGCAGCCGCGCCTGATGAACAAGCCCCTGCCGCTGGAGACGCTGCAAGGCGGGCTGGGCTCCATCTCCTACGACTACGCCGACAACCCCGCCTTCATGTTCCAGCAGCCGCACAACCACGTCGGCATGAAGAACATGCAGCGCTTCGTCGAGGGCCGGCGCTGGCTGCACACCAACCTGTGGACGGGCGAGCACAACGAGGCCGGCAACGACCGCAACGACGCCGGCATCGGTCTGCAAGGCCCGCTGTTCAACCAATCCACCTGCGTCGGCTGCCACATCAACAACGGCCGCGGCATCGCCCCGAGCGCGATCAACCAGCGCCTGGACACCATGGCCGTGCGCGTGGCCGCCATCGACGGCAACGGCCAGCAGGTGCCGCACCCCCACTACGGCCTGGCGGTGCAGATGAACGGTCGCTCGGTGCCCGGCACCTCGATCGACTGGGGCACGGGCGTGCGGGTGGTCGGCTTCGATACCCGCAACGTCACCCTGGCCGACGGCACCGTCGTCGAGCTGCGCAAGCCGCGCGTGGCCTTCGACGGACCGACGCCGCCGGTGTATTCCCTTCGCAGCGCGCAGCCCATGATCGGCATGGGCCTGCTCGAGGCGATCACCGACGAGGAGATCCTGTCTCGCGCCCGCAGCACGCCCGATGCCGACGGCGTGAAAGGCACGGCCAACTTCGCCTACGACCCGGAGACCGGTGCGGTGCGCGTGGGCCGCTACGGCTGGAAAGCGTCCAAGGTCAGCCTGCGCCACCAGGTGGCCAGCGCGGCGCTGACCGACATGTCCGTGACCTCACCCGTCTACCCCAACCGCGAGTGCATGGCCGGGCCGGCCCGCTGCTCGGCCGCGCACAAGCTCGAGCGCGGCCTCGGCGAAGAGGCACTGCAGTCGATCACGCGCTACCTCGGTCTGCTGGGCGTGCCGGCGCAGCGCAGCGTGGCCAGCGGTTTCCCCAAGGGCGTGGCGCCGCTGCCCTATCTCGACGTCAAGCCGACGCAGGTGGCGCTGGGCGCCACGGTCTTCGCGAACGCCCGGTGCACGAGCTGCCACGTCAGCCAGATGAAGACCGGCAAGGGCACCGAGTTCGCCGAGGTGCGCGACCAGACCATCCGGCCCTACACGGACCTGCTGCTGCACGACATGGGGCCGGACCTGGCGGACCAGCTCGTCGAAGGGCAGGCCAGCGGCAGCATGTGGCGCACGCCGGCCTTGTGGGGCATCGGCTACACGCAATGGGTGGCCGGGCGCAACGGCACGGCGGGTTATCTGCACGATGGCCGCGCGCGCACGCTGACGGAGGCCATCCTCTGGCACGGCGGAGAAGCCACGGCCAGCCGACAGCGCTTCGAGGCGCTCTCGACAGCGGACCGGGAGGCGCTGCTGCTCTTCCTGGGATCGCTGTGATCAGCGCGGCATCTCGCTGGCCCAAACCGCAGCGAAGGCTTCGTGAAAGGCCTGTTGCACCAGTGAGGGCGGCCGATAGCGGTTGCGCAGCACGGCGATCGGCAGGCGCTCGCGTGTCTGGAACGGCCGAACGGTGAGGCGGCTGAAGGTCGATCCCGCCACGGCCGCGCGATCCACGACGGCCACGCCGCCACCCGACTGGGCCTCCCAGCAGGCCGAGGTGGCGGAGCGAACGAGCGAGTGGATGTTCAAGGACGCCGCTTCGCGACCGTAGGCCTTCTGGAGCGCCTGGCCATAGGGGGTGTCGGGCGGCGAACCGATCAGGCGTTCACTGAGCAGGTCCGCAGGGGTCACGGCGCGCTTCTTCGCGAAGCGGTGGCCTGGCGGGGCCACGCAGGCGAAGCCGCATTCGTAGCGCGCGACCTGCTCGAGGTTGGGGTGCGCGTGGGGCAGCAGGGCCACGCCGACATCGGCGGAGCGATCGAGCAGGGCATCGACCAGGATGGGGTTGATGAGGATCTCCATGCGCGTCTGCAAGCCAGGGTAGCGGCGCGACAACTGCGCCAGCGCGCGCGGCACGAGGTAGGGCGCCAGGCTCGCCGACACAGCCACGGTCAGCGTGCCGCTGCGTGGCGTGGCCAGGCCGCGCGAGACGTCGCGCACGCGCTCGACACCTCGCCACAGGGCCTCGATCTCCACGTGCAGCGCCTGGGCCTCGGCTGTCGGCACCAGCCGGCCCTTGACGCGCGCGAACAGGGTGAAGCCCAACTGGCGCTGCGATTGGGCGAGCGTCTTGCTCACCGCCGGCTGAGAGACGTGCAGCAGTTCGGCCGCTCCGCTCACGCCGCCGGTGAGCATGACGGCCCGGAACACTTCCATTTGGCGCAGGTTCATCGCGACAACATAACCGATGGTTAAGGGCTGTCCAACTCTTTTCATTTGACCGTGCCAGGCGTCTCACCCGACGATCCGTCCCAGAGGCCTTGACGGCCCGATCACCGGAGACAAGCCATGCGAGACAGCCCTTCATTCACTCGACGACAAACCCTCCTGGCCTCACTGATGGCCGCCACCGTGCCCGCCTGGGCACAAGGACAGAAATTCCCGGTTCGCCCGGTGAAGCTCGTGTTGCCCCAGCCCCCGGGCGGAGCGGCCGATCGACTGGCCCGCCTGGTCGGCGAGCGGCTCGAGAGGCACTGGGGCCAGGCCGTGGTCATCGAGAACAAGCCCGGCGGCGGGGTGGTGATCGGCACACAGGCGGTCGTGCGTTCACCCGCCGACGGCTACACCATCGGCCTGCTGGGCAGTTCGCTCAGCATCAACGCCGTACAGCGCAAGGATCTGCCCTACGAGCTCAAGGACCTGCAGCCCATTGCCCGCGCGGGCTACTACACGGTGGCCCTGGTTGCCGCGGCCAGCTTTCCGGCCAACGACATCCGCTCGCTCATCGAATACGCCAAGGCCCAACCGGCGAACAGCATCTCCTTCGGGTCCAACGGCATCGGCACCTCGGCCCATGTGGCCGGCGAGATGCTCAACCACATGGGCGGCATCCAGTTGCAGCACGTGCCCTACAACGGCGCGGCCAAGATGTACACCGACATCGCCGGTGGTGTGCTGCCCATCGGCTTCTCGGTGGTGAGTTCGGCCGACAGCTTCATCAAGGCCGGGCAGATGAAGGTGCTGGGTGTCACGAGCCTGCAGCGCAGCCCGCTGTATGCGCAGTGGCCCGCCATCGCCGAAACCCTTCCGGGCTTCGAAGCCATCAACTGGGCCGGCTTCTGCGGCCCCGCCGGCATGCCGCGTGACGTCACCGAGCAGATCGCCAGGGACCTGATCGCGGTGCTCAAGGCGCCCGACATGGCCAAGTCGCTCGAGGCCTCCGGCTTCGAGCTCTCGACGCAGGGCCCCAGCGAGTTCGGTGAGTTCATCCAGAGCGAAATGAAGCGCTTCGCCGCCGTGACAAGGCCCCTGCCGGGCCAGAAGTGAGACCGACACCGTGACCGCCAGCTACCAACTCTCCCGCAGCATTCCTGCCGACGCACCCTACGACCTCGTGGTCGCGGGGGGCGGGCCCGCGGGCACCGCCACGGCCGTGTGTGCCGCGCGCCTGGGCCTGAAGGTGCTGCTGGCCGAGGCCACCGGTTGCCTCGGCGGCATGGGCACCAGCGGCCTGGTCGCCTCCTTCGGCCCGGTGTCGGACGGCGAGCGCATGCTGGTGGGTGGCTTCATGAAGGAACTGCTCACGACGATGTGGGAGCAGAAGGCCTTCGCGCCCCAGGTCACGCAAGACTATTTGAACCGCCAGCTCAACCGCTGGGTCCCGTTCCAGCCCGAGCACCTCAAGCGGATTCTTGACGACTTCACGGTGCAGGCCGGTGTCGAGGTGCGCTTCTTCACGCGCGTTGTGGAAGCCGATGTCGACGGACGCCGCGTCAATGGCGTGGTGGTCAGCAACGTGGAAGGGCTTCGCTACGTGCCCGCCAAGGCCTTCGTCGATGCAACGGGCGACGCGGCGTTGGCCACGCTGGCCGGGGCTGAGTGCAAGGTGGTGCTGCGCGACACGGAAACCGTGGCCCCGAGCACGCTGTGCTCCCTGATCGCGGGCATGAACTGGGACGATCCCGCTTACGCGGGCGATGGCCTGGACAAGATCAAGGCGCGCGTGCGCAGCGAATGGGTGCCGCAGGCGATCGAGGACGGCTTCTTCACCCAGGAGGACCGCTTCTTTCCCGGCATGAACCGCGTGGGTCCGCAGGGCGCGACGCTCAACGCCGGCCACGTGTTCAACCTCAACCCCTTGTCGGTGCGAAGCCTGTCCGATGGCATGGTGCTCGGTCGCAAGCTCGCCGTGGAGTACACCGAGTTCTATCGGAAGTACGTGCCCGGCTGCGAACGGATCGAACTGATGGGCACGGCACCGTCCATGGGCGTGCGCGATTCGCGGCGCATCGTGGGCGAGTTCGAGCTGGGCATGGACGACTTTCTGGCGCGCCGTCAGTTTGCTGACCAGGTGGCCGTCTACAACCGGCCGACCGATGTGCATCCCAGCGACACCAGCAGGAAGGAATACGAGCGCTTTCTCAAGGACTTCCACGGCAAGGACAACCTGGGCCGCGGTGAATGTGTGGGCATTCCCTACAGCATCCTCGTGCCGCGCGGCTGGGAGAACCTGTGGGTGGCGGGCCGTTGCCACTCGAGCGAGACCAAGGTGCACGGCTCCATCCGGGCGCAGTCGGCCGCGTACATGATGGGCCAGGCCGTCGGCACGGCCGCGGCGCAGTCGATCCGCACGGGGCAACCGGCCAACGATCTGGACACGCGCGCGCTGGTGGAGACGCTGCGCGAGGCGGGGGCCTACCTGCCGCAGAAGACACTGGCGCGCGACATGACCCGCGCGTGATCGCGGCTGGCCCCGTTCGCCGCGCGCGCCGACATGCCTTGGTGGGTGTCAGGGCTTTGGCGTTCGCAGGAAGCCGCCAAAGAAGTCCGCCAGTTCGTCGTGCGCCTCCAGCGGCAGCACGTTCGCGACGTACTGGTCGGGCCGTACCACCACGAGCGCGCCGCGGCCGCGGTCAATGCCGCGCAGCGTGAAGATGTCCGGGCCGTTCTTCAGGTCCGGGCAGAAGGCCTTCTCGTAGTCGATCAGCCCGAAGCGGCCCTTGCGTGGCAGCAGCAGCGGCGGCAGCTTGTCCACCGCCAGTTCGCGGTGCCCCTGCTGGTAGATGGCGCGCAGGTCGATCACGCTGTCGATGTCCGCGCCCGCCGGGGTGAAGCGGCGGATCGGCGATTGGGATGACTCGGCGAGGAAGTCGGCCAGCGCGCGCAAGCGCTCACCACTGGCATCAGCGAAGGCGTAGAGGCGCCACGCCGCGTCGGCGCGCGCGGCGTGGCCCAGGTGCATGGGCTTGGCATCGGCCAGGCGGATCACCGGCGCCGAGTGGAAGCGCATGCCGATGGTGAAGCCACTCGCCAGCGACTGGTGGGTGGGCTTTGCCGTGAGCACCGTCTCGCTCGGGTAGTGCGTGGCCACACCGGCGGTGTAGCGACCCGACTTCACGAAGTAGGCCTGCAGTTCGGCCGGGTCCACGCCGCCGAGCTCGGGGCGCTTCGGGTCCTTCGGCGGCGAGGCCATGATCTTCGACCACTCCTTGTCGAAATCGATCAGGCCCTGGGCGATGGCGTGGCGCTCGATGCCGTAGGTGCGCAGCAGCTCCGGTCCCGCGCGGCCTTCGAGCACCGACACCAGCTTCCAGCCGAGGTTGAAGGCGTCCTGCATGGACACGTTCATGCCCTGGCCGGCCTTGGCGCTGTGCGTGTGGCAAGCGTCGCCGGCGATGAACACGCGCGGCAGGCGCGAGCCGGCCTGCGCCTGCGGCACGTCGTCGAAGCGGTCGGTGACGCGCTGGCCGACCTCGTAGACCGAGGACCAGGCGACGTCGCGCACCTCCAGCGTGTAGGGGCGCAGCACACGCTGCGCGACCTCGATGATCCGCTCGGCCGTGTAGCGCTCGCGCAGGTCCGAGCGCTGGGCCGGGTCGACCTCGCCGAGGTCGACGTACAGGCGCACCAGGTAGCCGCCTTCGCGCGGAATGAGCAGGATGTTGCCCTCCTCGGCCGACTGGATCGCCGCCTTCAGGCGGATGTCGGGGAAGTCGGTGACCGCGAGCATGTCCACCACGCCCCAGGCGTGGTTGGCGAAGTCGCCGCGCGGCTCGGCGCCGATGGCCTGTCGCACGCGGCTGCGCGCGCCGTCGCAGCCGACGACGTACTTCGCGCGCAGCGTGCGGGTCGCGCCGCCGTCCACCTCGCGCAGCGTGACGCGCACCGGGTGCTCGCCTTCGGTGTCGACCGTCAGGTCGACGAATTCGAGGCCGTAGTCGGGCTCCAGCCGCGTGGGCGACTGGCGCATGAAGTCCAGCAGGTAGGCCTGCATGCGCGCCTGGTTGACGATGAGGTGCGGCATCTCCGACAGGCCGTCCTCGACGTCCTGCACGCGCCCGGTGCGCACGATGCGCGAACGCTCGCCCGGCGCGGGGCGCCAGAAGGCGGTCTCGTTGACCCAGTAGCCCTCGCGCCGCAGCTTGGCGCCCAGGCCGAAGGCTTCGAACATTTCCACCGTGCGGCAGGCCACGCCGTCGGCCTGCCCCAGTTCGAGCGGGCCCTGGCGGCGTTCAACAAGGCGGGTGCGGATGCCGGGGAACTGGGCCAACTGCGCGGCCAGCACCACGCCGGCGGGGCCGCTGCCCACGACCAGCACGTCCACCGTTTCGTCCGGCCCCCAGGCGCGGTCCGTGGCGCCGGGCGCGGCCGCCAGCAGGTCCGGGTCGCCGGGGCGGTAGCCATTCAGATAGAACTGCATCGTGTCTCCATTCGGGGTGCCCGGCCACTATGTCCGCCGCGCTCTATTGCGTCCAGCCACAATACGCCATACCCGCCATATCGTTTTGAAATAGAACCCATGTCCAAGCTCGACCTCGACTGGCTCGGCGTGTTCGTCGAGGTCTACAAGACGCAGAGCGTCTCGTTGGCCGCGCAGCGCCGCGGCATGGCGCAGGCCAACGCCAGCATCGCCCTGAACAAGCTGCGCCGCCACTTCAATGACCGCCTGTTCTGCCGCACCTCGCGCGGCATGGAGCCCACGCCGCGCGCAAAGGCCATCTACCCCGAGCTGCTGGAGGCCTGGCAGCGGGTCGAGAAGGCGCGCCTCACACCCGAGGTGTTCGACCCCGCCAAGGCGCAGCGCGAGTTCCGCATCTGCATGAGCGACATCAGCGAGGTCGTGCTGTTGCCGGCGCTGGTCAACCACCTGGGGCGCATCGGGCCGCACATCCGCGTCGAGGCCGAGAAGGCCTCGGCGCTCAGCCGCAGCCGGCTGGAATCGGGCGATGTGGATCTCGCGGTCGGCTTCATGCCCGACCTGGAGGCCGGCTTCTTCCAGCAGGCGCTGTTCGCGCAGGACTTCGTGGTGATGGCCTCGCGCGAGCACCCGCGCATCCAGAAAGGCCTGACGAAGCACCGTTTCGAGGCCGAGGGCCACATCGTCGTGACGACCTCGGGCACCGGCCACTCCATCGTCGACAAGGTGCTGGGCCGCCAGCAGGTGCAGCGCCGCGTCGTGCTGCGCGTGCCGAGCTTTCTGGGCGTGGCGCGCATCGTCGCGCAGACCGAGCTGCTGGTGGTGGTGCCGCGGCTGCTGGGCGATGTGCTGGCCTCGCAGGACCGCGTGCGCCTGTTCGAGCCGCCCTGGTCACTGCCGAAGTACAAGGTGAAGCAGCACTGGCACGAACGCTTCCACGCGGACCCCGGCAACGTGTGGCTGCGCCAGACGATGGCGCAGTTGTTCGCCGGGCGCTGAGCGTGGCCCGTTCACACCTGTTCAGGCCGTCGATGGCCGCGGAACCGCCCGCTGGCCGCTCGTCTGCGCGTCGCGGTGCCACTGCAGTTGCCGCAGCAGCCCGGCCTTCATGCGCTCCGTCAGGTCCGCCGCTTCGATCATGGCGGGCCAGAGCGCATAGGCCGCGTCCCGGCAGCGGCGCAGCGCCGTGAGCGCGGGTTTTTCCACGATGCCCAACTGCGCGCAGAAGCCGCGCACCAGGCGCACGGTGAGCACCGAGTCGCGGTTCAGGCCCTCGGGCTGATCGGGGCTGAGGTGCAGCGCGCGGCCGCGCGGCATGCCGGCGTAGGCCGCGTAACCGACGATGTCGTAGGCGGGCGGCAGCTCGGGCGTGCGGCCATCGGGGTAGCGCAGGCCCATGTTCTTGAGGTGCATGTCGGCGTTGCCCAGCATCTCGCTCACCAGGATGCGCCGCAGCAGCTCCTGCACGGCGGGCTCGCCCAGCGTGGGCAGCGCCATGAGCACGCGGGCCACGGAGAGGTAGTCCCGCGTGTACTTGGCCTCGGGCTGCACGCCGAGGATCTGGGCGAAGTCTTCGCAGTGCACGCGCCGCGTGGGGGTGTCGGCGTCCCGGTCGTAGCGCTGGACCGCCAGGAACCGGCTGCTGGCGTTGGCGTCGCCGAGGTCGTAGTGGTGCTGGGCCTCCAGCCGTCCCAGCGGGGCGAGTTCGGCCTGCACGACGCTCACGCCGGCGGCCGCGGCCAGGCGCAGCGACAGTTCCTCGAGCTCCGGCAGCAAGGGCTGGCCCACGACGGGCAGCTTGGCGATGACGTGCCGGGCCTGGTCGCGCTCGTCGAGCCGGGTGCGGGCGGCGAAGCGGTCGCCCAACTGCAGCACCGAGAGCTTGGCCTGGATGCCCGAGACGGAGATCGCGTCCTGGATGGGCTCGGCTGTGACCGACATCTCCAGCGCGTCGTGGTCCGAGGTGACCAGGCGCTGCATCTGCGCGTGGTCGAGATCGGCCGGGCGCACGTAGACGTTGCCCGGCAGGTCCGCCCCGGTGGCGGCGAGCAGCTCGAAGTGGTCGTTGATGCCGCAGCCGCGCAGCTCGGCGATCTGGTTGCGCAGGGGGCCCTCGGGCAGCAGGCCTTGGAACCAGGCCGGCAGCAGCCAGCCGCGCTGAGGGTCGCGAGAGAGCGATCCGTTGAGGACCGGGCTGCTCACCCCGCGCCAGAAGGCGGCCTGGGCCTGGGCGTCGGCGGCCAGGAAGCCGACCGACAGCAGCTCCTGGTGGGGGTCGTCGGCGAAGGCGTCGTGGGCGACGAAGCGGTTGGTGGTGTGCTCGGGCGACACCGGGTACTGGAAGAGGTGGCCCGCCGGCCGTTCGCCGATGAAGACCTCCAGCGCTTTCATGGCTTGAGCGCGCGCTGCACCAGCGTCTCGACCACCGGCTCGCTGACGCCCAGCGCTTCGCCACGGGCCGCCGCCTTGGGCAGCAGCACGAGTTCCAGCCCCAGCTTGTCGGCCACCGCGAGCAAGGTGCTGAGCTTGAAGTCTTCGGTGCCTTTGAACACGTTCACCGCCGTCTGGCGTGACAGCCCCGCGGCCTGGCGCAGGGCCTCCTGCGTCATGCCACTGCGCTTGAGCCTGGCGCGCAGGGTGTGGGAGATGTCGGCGATATTAGTCATGTCAACCAAAGCAGAATAACTGGAAAATGTTCTGCTTTAGTTTCTTCGAAGCCCTATAAAACGTCAAGACAAATGTCTTCTAAACAAGAATTTTTGATAAATTTTCTGATTTATTTGACATTGTGGTCGGTGGCACCCGCCACGACGGCGGCCGCGTCGGTCGCCAGACGGTCCAGCAGGTCGGCGTAGGCCTGGGCCTGGGCTTGCGGGGTGTCCGTCCCGGCCTTCAGTTCATAGTCGAACCGCTGGCTGCTCGCGGTGCGCGCATCCACGCCGCGCCGCACCACGGCGACGCGCACGCTGGCCTTGAGCCGCCGCTGCGCGCGCGAGTAGTCCATGCGGTCGATCACCACGCGCAGGCTCGCGACGGGAGACCATTCGGCGCACTGGCTTTCGCACAGGCGCCAACCCGGCAGCCGCGCGCGCAGCGCCGA
>NZ_DATIGV010000216.1:0-42538 GCF_035481345.1 Hydrogenophaga sp.
CGTGGGCGACACCCTGTTCATGCCCGACGTGGGCACCGCGCGCTGCGATTTCCCGGGTGGCGACGCCAAGACGCTCTACGCCTCGGTGAAGAAGATCCTCTCGCTGCCGGGCGACACGCGCCTCTTCATGTGCCACGACTACCCGCCCAATGGCCGCGAGGTGCGCTTCGAAACCACGGTGGCCGAGCAGCGCGAGAAGAACATCCACGTGCACGACGGCGTGAGCGAGGGGCAGTTCGTCGACATGCGCACCAAGCGCGACGCGACGCTGGACATGCCGGTGCTGATCCTGCCCTCGGTGCAAGTCAACATCCGCGCGGGCGAACTGCCGCCGCCCGAGGCGAACGGGGTGTCGTACCTGAAGATCCCGGTGAACGCGCTCTGAGCAAAAAAAAGAAGCCGGCTGATGCCGGCTTCTTTTTGGGGGGATACGGGGCCTTACTTCTGGCTCAGCACCCAGGCCGCGAGCTTCTTGGCTTCCGCCTCGCTCACCTGCGGGTTGGCCGGCATGGGGATCGCGCCCCAGACGCCGGAGCCGCCTTTCATGATCTTGCTGGCCAGCATGTCCGCGGCCTTGGCGTCGCTGCCGTACTTCTTGGCCACGTCCTTATAGGAGGGACCGACCAGCTTCTTGTCCACCGCGTGGCAGGCCATGCAGTTCTTGGCCTTGGCCAGTGCCTCGTCGGCCATGGCGGGCGCCGCCAGGGTGGTCATGGCGGCCATAATCAGAAGCGCACGTTTCATGGGGTGTCCTTTTGGAATGTCAGGGGGCGAACGGGGCAAATTCTATCCAGAGGTTTTGCCGTGGCCCTGTTATCGGACTTTCTTTGCCGGAATTTACCGGTGGTTTACCGGAGGCTGTGATGTATCTGCTGGGCCTGGGTATCGTGCTGTTGCTGATGAAGTACCTCGAGTACGGCCCCGTCGCCGGCTGGTCCTGGTGGATCGTGCTGGCCCCGTTCGGCCTGGCCGCGGCCTGGTGGGCCTGGGCCGATTTTTCGGGCTACACCAAGCGCAAGGCCATGGAGAAGATGGACCAGAAGAAGCGCGATCGCCTGGACAAGCAGCGCGAGAAGCTGGGGCTCAAGACGAGCAAGCGCCGCTGAGGCGGCGCTTGCTCTCAGCCCGAAGCGGACTCAGAAGTTGTCCAGCACCGCGCCCTTGCTCGCACTGGCCGCGTTGAACGCGAACTTGGCCTGCACGCCGCGCGTGTAGCGCGGGGCCGGGGCCTTCCAGGCGGCGCGGCGCTTGGCCAGTTCGGCCTCGCCCACATTGAGTTCCAGCACCAGCTGGTGGGCGTCGATGGTGATCGAGTCGCCCTCGTGCACCAGCGCGATGTTGCCGCCCGCCGCCGCCTCCGGCGCCACGTGGCCGACCACCATGCCCCAGGTGCCACCGCTGAAGCGGCCGTCGGTGATCAGACCCACGCTCTCGCCCAGGCCGGCACCGATCAGCGCGCCCGTGGGCGCCAGCATCTCGGGCATGCCCGGGCCTCCCTTGGGGCCCAGGTAGCGCAGCACCATCACGTCGCCGGCCTTGATCTTGCCGTCCAGGATGGCCTGCAGCGCCGACTGCTCGTCGTCGAACACGCGCGCCGGGCCGGTGATCACCGGGTTCTTCAGGCCGGTGATCTTGGCCACCGCGCCCTCGGGCGAGAGGTTGCCCTTGAGGATGGCCAGGTGGCCCTGCGCGTACATCGGGTCGCTGATCGGGCGGATCACGTCCTGGTCCTTGCGCGGCTCGTCGGGCACGTCCTTGAGCACCTCGGCGATGGTCTGGCCGGTGATGGTGAGGCAGTCGCCGTGCAGCAGGCCGGCCTTGAGCAGGATCTTCATCACCTGCGGGATGCCGCCCGCCTGGTGCAGGTCGACCGCGAGGTACTTGCCGCTGGGTTTCAGGTCGCACAGCACCGGCGTGCGCTGGCGGATGCGCTCGAAGTCGTCGATGCTCCAATCGACCTCGGCCGCGTGCGCGATGGCCAGGAAGTGCAGCACCGCGTTGGTGGAGCCGCCCGTGGCCATGATGACCGCCACGGCGTTCTCGATCGCCTTCTTCGTGACGATGTCGCGCGGCTTGATGTCCTTGCGGATGGCCTCGACCAGCACCTTGGCCGATTCCTTGGCCGAGTTCTGTTTCTCGTCGTGCGGGTTGGCCATGGTGGAGGAGTAGGGCAGGGAGATGCCCAGGGCCTCGAAGGCGGAGCTCATGGTGTTGGCGGTGTACATGCCGCCGCAGGAGCCGGTGCCGGGGATGGCGTGCTGCTCGATGTCCTTGAGTTCCTGGTCGCTGATCTTGCCGGCGGCGTTCTGGCCCACGGCCTCGAACACGCTCACGATGTTCAGATCCTGGCCCTTCCACTTGCCGGGCAGGATGGTGCCGCCGTAGACGTAGATGGCGGGCACGTTGGCGCGCAGCATGCCGATGAGGCCCCCGGGCATGTTCTTGTCGCAGCCACCGACGACGACCACGCCGTCCATCCACTGGCCCTGCACGCAGGTCTCGATGCAGTCGGAGATCACCTCGCGGCTCACCAGCGAGTACTTCATGCCCTCGGTGCCCATGGCCATGCCGTCGCTGATGGTGGGCGTGCCGAAGATCTGCGGGTTGCCGCCGGCTTCCTCGATGCCCCGGACGGCCGCGTCGGCCAGCTTCTGCAGGCCGCTGTTGCAGGGGGTGATGGTGCTGTGGCCGTTGGCCACACCCACCATGGGCTTGCCGAAGTCGGTTTCCTTGTAGCCCATGCCGTAGTACATGGAGCGGTTGGGCGCGCGCGATTTGCCCTGGGTGATGTTGTCGCTGCGCAGCGCCTGCGCGGGGGTCTTGTCGGCCATGTCGTCTCTCTCGGGTGTCGTGGGGGAGGGGGAAAGCCCCGCAGTATGCGGCAGCGCCGCCAGGGCATCCAATCGGATCGGCTCGATTCATTGATATGCTGGGCTTATGAACAAAGGCCCGAATCCGCAGCGTGGCGAATGGCGGCAGTGGCGCCAGTTCGCCGTGCTGGCCGAGGAACTGCACTTCGGCCGCGCCGCCGCGCGGCTGCACCTCACGCAACCCGCATTGACCCAAGCCATCGCCTCGCTGGAGGCCGCGCTGGGCGTGCGCCTGTTCGAGCGCAGCCGCCGTCAGGTGGCCTTGAGCGCCGCCGGCGAGGCCCTGCTGCCCGAGGTGCGCGAGCTGCTGCGCCGCGCCGAAGCCTTGCCCGCGCTGGCGCGCTCGGCCGCGCAGGGCGAGAGCGGCCACTTGCGCATCGCCTTCGTCTCCACCGTGGGTTTCAGCCTGCTGCCGCCCTGGGTGCGGGCGTTTCGCGAGCGCTGGCCGCGCGTGGAACTGGAGCTGATCGAGGCCACGGGCGACGTGCAGCGCGAGCTGATCGCGCGCGGCGACGTGGACGCGGGCTTCGTGCTGCACGCGCCGGGCGACAGCGCGCCGGGCCTGCAGCACCTGGCGCTGGTGACCGAGCCCATGGTGCTGGCCCTGCCCGAGGCGCACCCGCTGGCGGGGCGCGCGCGCCTGTCGCTGGCCGCCGTGGCGAACGAGCCGCTGGTGATGTTCCCGCGCCGCATCCTGCCCGAGGTGTTCGACGAGCTCGTGCGCCTGTACCGCGCCGCCGGGCATGAGCCGCGCGTGGCGCAGGAGGCGATCCAGATGCAGACCATCGTGAACCTGGTCTCGGCCGGTCTGGGCCTGGCCTGGGTGCCGCAGAGCGTGCGGCAATTCCAGCGGCCGGGCGTGGTCTACCGGCCCGTGGGCCTGCCCCGGGGCGAGGCCGTGCCGCGCTGCGAGACCAGCCTGGTCTGGCGCGACGCCGCGCTCAGCCCGGCGTTGCAGCGTTTCATCGACGCCGGGCGTTCACAATAGCCGCCATGCTGCAACACCCCCAGATCGATCCCGTGGCCCTGCAGATCGGGCCGCTCGCCATCCACTGGTACGGCCTGACCTACCTCGTGGCCTTCGCGCTCTTTTTCTGGCTGGGCCGCCTGCGCCTGCGGCACGAGCCCTATGCCAGCATCACCCAGCCGCGCCCCTGGGAAAAGCGCGACGTCGAGGACATCCTGTTCCTCGGGGTGCTGGGCGTGGTGGCGGGCGGGCGCATCGGCTACTGCCTGTTCTACCAGCCGGCCTACTACCTGCAGCACCCGCTGGAGGTGTTCTACGTGTGGCAGGGCGGCATGAGCTTTCACGGCGGGCTGCTCGGCGTGATGCTGGCCATGGTGTGGTACGCGCGCAGCCGCGGCCGGCCCTTCTTCCAGGTGATGGACTTCATTGCGCCCTGCGTGCCCACCGGTCTGGCGGCTGGGCGCGTGGGCAACTTCATCAATGGCGAGCTGTGGGGCCGCGTGGCCGACCCTTCGCTGCCCTGGGGCATGGTGTTCCGCGGCGCGGGTGATCTGCCGCGCCACCCCTCGCAGGTCTATCAGTTCCTGTTGGAAGGCGTGCTGCTCTTCGTGCTGCTGTGGCTCTATGCGCGCCAGCCGCGCAAGACCGGCCAGGTGTCGGGCGTGTTTCTGCTGGGCTACGGCGTGTTCCGCTTCATCGCCGAATTCTTCCGCGAACCCGACGCACACCTGGGCCTGCTGGCCCTGGGCATGAGCATGGGGCAGTGGCTGTGTGTGCCGATGATCGTGGCGGGCATCGCGCTGTGGTGGTGGAGCGGGCGGCGCGGGGCGGCGGGCTGACCGCTCCCCCTTGGCGTCATTCCCTGTCTGACAGGGACTTTCGAAGGTCATCGCAGACTTGCAAGATGGCCTTGAGCAGCTTCGCATGGGCTTTCTGCGAGGTAGGCGGTACCTTGTCGGAGTTGCTGAGCAAGCGCTGGGTGTAGCCGATCAGCACTTGCACGAGTGACGCGGGGTGGTGGCGCAGTACCTTGCGCAGGTGCTGGATCTGAGTGATGACGTCCTGATGTTCGGGCCCCAGCGGCAGGGCCGCGCCGATGCGCTGCAACTGCGCGTCATCGAACCGGGCAACCCCCTGCAGCCGATCGATCCAGGACAGCACCGTCGCGGCGGCCTCGCGCCTGGCGCTGGCGTCGTCCTTGGGTAAGGTCTTCAGAAGCCACAACAGGATCAGCACGAGGTTCTCGCTGTGGTGCGGCGAAAGGCGGGCCTCCAGCGCCGACGTGCGCTGCGTCTTCAACACCTGCAGAGGAACGTCCGGCGACGCGGGATGCTGATGCCATTGCCCAATGACCCCGGCAAGCTCCGGATCTTCAAGCGATCCGGCCAGTAGTCGCACCTGGGCGTCCGGCGTTATCAAACCCGCGTCGGTCAGGGCAAGGGCCAGTTGGGCGTGGTCCTTGCCCGAGCCCTCCCGCCAAGCGCTCCAGTCGAGCGCTTGGGCGTTGTTCGCCACCCGCTTCCAGACCTCATCGGGCAACTGAAGGATGGCGGCCTGGATGTCCGGGGGGCTGTGCAGGAACAGCTCGACGAGGAGCTGCTGGGTGGGCTCACCCGGCGGGCCCGCCATCCGGTCGGGTCTTGGGTGGCACAACAACGACACGGTTTGCTTGAACAGGTGGCCTTGCTCGGCGAAACCGCGCCAGCAGGGCGCGTAGCGCGACAGTTGGTGGCCCATGACCATCAGGTGTCCCGTCACCGGATCGGTGTTGACCGGGAGGCTCAGCGCGAGCGTGGCTTCCACCAACCAGATCCACTTGGCCAACCGGTGCCCCTTCTGCGAAAGGGGGCGCGGAGCGGCGGCCACCGCGGCGGCACACATGCGCGAGAGGCTTTGCAGCACCGTTGTGCGGGCGTTCGCCTGCGTGTGATTGTGGGGCTGGCGCTCGCTCGGTGTCAGGAAATGCACGATCTGCCGGACGAGGTCAAGGGCCGCTTCGGGCGTGTCGACGGCCCGGCAGGCGGTGTCCACCAAGGCCTCCAAGCGGCGCCAGTGCTCGTTGTCCAAGGGCGTGGGGTAGTCTTGCAGCAGCAGGCCCATGTCCATGCTGGCCAGGACGGGTTGGATGGCGCTCTGAATCCTGGGGGCCTTCAGTGCCAGACCGAATTCGTGCAGGCCGACGATCAGCGTTCGCTCATGGCGGACGGCGAGGAGGGGGGTGACAAGGACAAGCAGTGCCTCTTTCCACTGCTCGTTGGAGGCGATCAGTACGTCCGGCGAGGTGTTGACCAGCGCTTGCAGGCACCCCAGCACACGATCGGGATCGACCGCTTTCAGCGCCGCCCTCATCTCCTGCTCGCAGATTCGGGCGCAACCGTCCATTTGCTGTATCTGCTGCAACACCCCCAGCAGCGCCAGCATGGGCAGCGCCTCGGAGCTGTCGATCGCATCGGCGATCAACTTGATGAGGGTGGATGCAATGCTTTCGAGGGCATTTCTATCGGCGCACGAGCGCAGGTGGGGAATGGCCTGGCGCAGCACGTCCAGCAGCATCAACTGGCTGCCGTTGTTGGTGGCCACGTCGGCGACGAACTGGGCCAGGTGCGCGGCCGGGAAGTTCTCGGGGTGGGCGTCGTCCCGATAGTCCAGGCTGGCAACCAGGGGACCTGCCGTATCCAGCCTGATGAAGCAGTGTCGTTCACCCAGTGCGTTCAAGATGATGTCGAACTCATTGTCCAGCTCGACGAGCACGCTATCGAAGGGTGTCCTGTGTTCGCTCTTCAAGCTGGAGAGCGGCCGGTCCGCGTGTTCGCGCAGTTGTCGCACGACCATTTTTCTCGCGCCGGGCGTGAGGGTCTGAAGGTATTCACCCGCGGCTTGCGGCGCGCCATGCAGGATCATGGCCGTGACCAGCTCACCGGCGAACACCCGGTTGGCCGGCGCCAGCAGCGGGGTTGCGAGCGGGTTGTCGGATGGGGCGGGTGGTACCAACGAGCTGGGCTTGGCACGGCTCAGCACCGCCCACAGGTCATCGTCCTGCGCCATTTTCTGCACCGTCTCTGGCGGCAGATGCAGGCGCCTGGCCAACTGCAGCAGGGTGTTGGCGGCGCGGCAATGTCGCCGTGTCTGTGTCTTGTCATTGGCCGCGCCGCTGTCATACAGGCGTCGAGCGAACACGGGCTGCACCGCATCCACCAGCGGGAGATCCGACACTCGCTGGGCGACGATCCGCAGCCGGCCTTCCACATCGCCGACCCACCCGGCGCCCTGCGTCGCGGGGGCTGGCTTTTGGGGTGGCCGTTTGCAGATCGGCGGATCGGGCATGGGCGATTGGGGTGGCTTGCGCTCGTTGGCGTCCCCAGTCTTGGGGGTGGTGGTCTTGTCAGCGTGCAGGTGGGAGGCGCTGTTGGCCTTTCCGGCTTTTCTCATGGGGTTTCCGAGGTGGCGAAGGGGCTTCGTCGCCGGGTGTTCGCACGGGTTCCGTGCGAGTTGGCGGAACCCGCGTGCCTCGACGGTGAACTCATGCCTTCGTTCCGATGCAAGGGGGCTCTGCATGGCACTGGATTTGTTGATCCAATGGGTGAATGGCTTTGGCGTGGCCAGGGGCCGAACGGCACAGGTCATGGATGACGCCCCTGGTGTTCTGCTGGATGCGGACACCGCCTCGCTGGTCGCGATCGAGTGGGACGCCCGCGCGCACGCCGTGCACCTGTACGGCCATCCGGGACACGCCTTGGCGCCCCGCCTGCCCGGTGGGGGAGCGCCGCAGGAGGTCGACGAGGACCAGAACGAAGAGGGGGGCGACGAGAAGAACGCAGAGGGCGGGGGGACCTATCCCGCGTCGATTGACCTGAGCGACAGCGACGCCGAGCGGCGCACGCTGCACGTGGACCCCGACACAGGCTTGGTCACGCTGAGCCTGATCGTTCCCTTCGCGTCCCTTACCGCCCCGACATTCGAGGCCGTGATCGACGACTTCATCGCCGACATGAACCTGTGGTCGATGCTGTTCGCCGGCGAGGTGCTGGTGCCCGAGGTCGACGTGGGTTCCCGCGACTCAGGTCGCGACGGTGGCGGTCGCATGCCCTGGAGGGCGATCCTTGGCTGAGGTGGCCCCGCGGGTCGCGCGCCCTACTTCATGCCTTTGCGCACCTGGTTCCAATACGTCCACTCATCCTGCAGACTCCTTCGCTGCGTGCCGTTGTCCAGCTCGAGCAGCAGCTTGCTATAGCGTGCGAGCACGGTCTTCAACAATCGGTGCTCGGCGGGTGAGAGCGGCGTGCTTGTCTGGCGAAGGCGGTGGATGCAGTGCAGGACCCAACCCCGCAACACCTGTGCGGCGATCTGCGGGTTCGCGATCCTGTCAATGAGCACATCCAACTGAAACGCCGCCATGGCCGGCGTGGTGTTCAGCTGCAATTGGGCGCCGATGTCGAGCAGGTCCTTGTCGCTGGCATTGCGCGTGGCCCGCAGCCGGCGGATGCCCTCGGCCAGGATGTCGAACAGCGCCCGGGTGTCGTCGGCTGATGCCTGAGAGGCCGTTGCCTGAAGCCAGCGCAGCAGGGCAGGAAGGCCTGGGCGCCAGTTTGCCGCGTCCGGCGCCTGGCCGCACAAGGCCGACAGCGTCTGCCGCGCCTGAGGGGTCATCTCCGGCCTCGTCTGCAGCACGGCAACCAGCCGGTCGAACCCGGCCTGGGCCAGCAGGCCGCTCAGCACATCGGCCAGGCCATCCGGGAGCAGTTTGCGGTCGTCCAGCAGATCCTGCAGCACCAGGAGCTGCACCGCCGGACTCAGTTGGCCCTTGTGCAACACCTCACGGGCCTCGATGGCGCGCCACAGGACACCCGCCCACAGGCGGCCCACGGGCCAGTGCAGGACCACGGACTGGATCTCGATCGGGCAACGCTTGAACAGATCCCGCATGCGTTCCAGGCTCAGATGGAAAGTCTGCGCAAGGGAGATCTGGCAACCCAGCAGCTTCAGCGTGAGGGCGAAGGGTTCTCCCAGGACGTGGAAATGCGCAAGGCAGGGACCGAAGGTGAGAAGGTCCACGGCACCCGGTTGATGGCCGTCATCTCCGGTCCGCACCAGCTCCATGACGGCGCCCGTGACCCAGGCCCACTGGGCCAGGGTTTCGCCGGCCGCCGAAGGCCAGTGCGCCGATCGTTTGATCAGGCCCTCGACGGCGTGGACGAGGCCGTCCAGCAGGTCGTCGCGCCACTTCCCCCAGGTGGCGACAGGCGGCCCATCGTTCGACACGGCGCTGGAGGTTTTCAGGTTCGCCAGAAACTCCAGGGCGTCCATGACGAAGTGCAGAGCCGCACCAGGCGACGCAACCTGGCCGAGGCGGTCCAGCAGCACCGGAAAGTGCGTGGTGGACACCGTCCTGGGGTGATAGGCCTGCGTCTTGAGCCACAAGCCGGCCCAGCCATGGTCCACCATGGCCTGCAGGGCGGCGGCCTGGTAGAGAGGTTCGGTGCGGATCAAGGGATCCCTGAGCCACAGGCTGGCCCGGATCAACGATTCGATGGCGGCGGCATCGCCCGTGGCGAACAACAGCGTGCAGGCCCGTCGAATCAAGACCGCGAGGGCGACGGCTTGAATCGGCGCGAGCGAGCGGTATTGGTTCAGGAACCGCTCGATCTGCGACTGGGTGGCCAGGCAGACGGACCTGCCATCCCCGCAGTCGAGGCCGAATTCGCGCAGGGCCTCGAACAGGACGTCGCGCGCCCCTGTACGCGTGTCGTCGTGTCCCAGGGCCTGTGCGATGTGGGCGAGCAGCAGATCCGCCAGTTGGGGGCCGGCCTGGGTGCCCGTTTCCAGCATCAGGCGCGTTTGGCCATCCGCATCCCGCCAGATCAAGACGCCCTGTGAGGCCAGGTCGGCCTCGATCGCGCCGAGCGACGGGGCCTCCTGCCGCTCGCTGCGCCAACGCCGGCGCAAGGCGTCGATGGCGGGTCTCAGGGCTTCGTCGGCGTCGCGGCCGTCCTTGAGCATGTCGTCGAAGACCGCTTCCACGAGCTCGCGCACGTCGCTGGCTTTGAGCTTCTGGAGCGGCTGACTCTCGTCTTTCAGCAGCCGGCGCACGACCCGTCGGCGGTCGGCGGCGAGAGGGCAGGCGCTGAGCCACTGAAACGCCACACCCGTTTCGCCCAGGCGCAGCAGCGCGGCGACCATGGCGGCACCGCGGCCGGCGTTCGACTTCGCCGCGCACAGTTGGCCCCACAGCGCCTCGTCCTGGATGAGGGCCAGGCCCAGCGCAGGCTGCACGCCGAACTGGCTGAACAGATCGATCAGCGCGGTGGCGGCCGGCCAGCCGTGCAGCGGGTCGTCGAGGTGATTCAGGCGGCCGAGCAGGGAGGATTTGAGCTTGTCGCTCAACCGCGCTGCCGCACCGGTGAACTCCACGCAGGGTGTGTGGGTCTCGGCATCGATGCAGAGGCGAAGGTACCGGCTCAGGGGGGCCTTGGTCCCGGTGGGCTTCACCGGGACCTGGGCGGGCGGCGTATCAGAAGACGCAGGGAGCGGTGCAGGCCGAGAGGCGGTCTGGTTTGTCGAGACCCGCGGCAACTGGCCGGTGGAGGCGCGTCGCGTCGGCGGTGGTGCGTTGTTGAGCGATCGGGTGCCGGAGCGCATGGCGACAGGAGGGTAGGTGTGACAGCAGAAAGGCACGCATGCGTGCCCCGCTCGTCACGCAGGTTCCTGTCGGCGACGCTGCCGTCATCATGAAGCTGTGACGCGCTCTTTCGCGTCTGCAGCTTCTCACGTCGATCCGGCTTGCCACTCGACAAAGTTGGCGTAGTGCTGCCAGTTCTGGTCCGCGAGTTGCGGAAGAACGGCGTCTGCATACTCGTCGGCGGGTTCGTTGGGGCCTCCCATCACCGTCGCGTAGAACGCGCCCATGTCGCCGTCTTGCAGGGCGTTGCGCAGCCTGTCTCGGGTGGTCGCCGTGATGTTCACCGGAAGGGCCACACCGTCGTTGGCGAGGTAGGTGTCAAAGATCTTCTGAGCCTGCTCCGGCGTGGGCAGGCGGTCTCCCGAGTATTTGGACATCTTCTTGAGGAAGCTGCTGACCTCGCCCACGTGCGCCTTCGTCTTGAAATACAACTCCAAGCGCCCGCGCAGAAGGATGTACTGGTCCTCCGAAAAGATCCGGACCATGTCGCGGCAGCAGGCATCGCGTGAGCTGGCGGGGGGCGGGCCCGCCTCGGCGCCGGCCGTGTGGTGGGCCTTCGCCTCTTTCACGGGCTTCGTTTTTTTGCTGAACAGCGACTTCAGCAGGCCCTTGCTTTCATGTTTTTCGCTCACAGGCTGTCCGGACGGCTTTTCCTTCTTGTTGTTCTTGGGCTTCTCGATCGTGTCGATGCTGGCTTCGCTCTTCTGGCGAAGCAACTTGGTCCGTGGCTTGGACGACGTGCGGATGGCCTTCCTGTCGGTGTGCGGCTTGGGGCTTTCGATGGAGAACTCGATCGCCTTTTCTGCCTTCTTCCGATTCTCTGGCGTGGAAGTCACGGGCTGCCGCTCGGACTGGACCTTCTCGCGCGTGCCCTGCTTCTTCAACAGATCGAGGGGAGGTACGTTGGTGTTGCTGATGATCGATGTCTTGCTGCCGCTTTTCTTGAGCATGGTGGGTTCCTCGTGAAGTGCCCGAAGGCGGTTGAGAGTCAGACGCGGAACGCGCCCGGTTCGAAGCGAGGCGTCGGGTCGTCCATCGCCTGGCACCCGTTGGCCACGTGCCGTCGCCACCGCGTCGCCAGCGCCAGGAAGCCGGACACGTGGTGGTGGAAGTTCGTGGGGTCGAAGGCGGTGGCGGGCAGTTCGGCCACCTGCACCGCGTGTTCACCGGGCGAGCCGATCGCCATGCGCACCGGCAGGTCGTCCTGCCACAGCAGGTTGAAGGTGAGCAGCATCTCGCAGGTGTGGGCGCGGTGCTCGTGGGGCAGGGCGCCCAGGTCGGCCGACAGGGCGAAGCGCTGGCGGGCCTGGTCGTATTCGATCTCGATCACCGATCCGTCCTCCAGGTCGAGCCGCCACTCGTTGCCCTCAGGCCCTTCGGTGACGTTCTCGATCTCGACGACCAGCGGCCCCAGCGCGGCCATGCAGGCCTGAAACTGCCCCAGGAAGTTCATGGTGGACCCCTTGGATACCGGTAAGAGAATGGTGATAAATCGCGCTTTGGTGAGCCCCTTGTCTGGCCGGTTCCGGGCCGGATGACCGAAGCGGAAGGTTCGATGGGCGGCTGTCGTCCCTCCTGTCATCCGTTTGCCGGGGCGGGTTGATCGGGTATTCCCCAGTGGCCAGCGGCACCCCCGTGGCATAGAATTACCCGTAATTACAGGTGATTACTCATGCGCGTGATGCTCAACTCCCTGCACGACGAGGTGGCCTCGCAGCTTCGCGAGCGCATTTTCTCGGGTGAACTCGCGCCCGGCAGCTACCTGGACGAGCCGGCGCTGTGCTCGACGCTGGGCATCTCGCGCACGCCGCTGCGCGAGGCGCTCAAGGTGCTCACGGCCGAGGGCCTGTTGCGCCACGAGCCGCGCCGCGGCTGCTTCGTGGCCGAGATCACCGAGCGCGACCTCGACGAGATCTTTCCTGTCATCGCGCTGCTGGAAGGCCGCTGCGCGTTCGAGGCCGCCAGCAACGCCAGCGACGCCGAACTGGTGGCGCTGGAGCAGTTGCACGACAAGCTCAACCGCGCGGCGCGGGCCAAACGCATCAACGACTACTACGCCATCAATTTCGCCATCCACGAGGCCATCATCGCCCTGGCCGACAACCGCTGGCTGGCCCAGGTCATTGGCGACTTGCGCAAGATCCTCAAGCTCGCGCGGCTGCAGCAGTTGCACGCACCGGGCCGGCTGGAGCAAAGCCTGTCGGAGCACATGGCGGTGTTCGCCGCGCTCAAGGCGCGCGACGCCGAGGGCGCCGAAGCGGCCATGCGCACCCACCTCACGCGCCAGCGCGTGGCGCTGCGCGACCTGGCGCGGCAGCAGAAATCGAGGTTGTCGGCATGAGCGCCGCCCGGCCGCCCGAAGGCGCTCGCACCGCAGCGCGCTGCGCGGAGGTTTCCGAATGAACACGGGGCAATGGATCGCCGAGCGCGTGTCGCAGCTGCGTTCGCCCGCCAGGGGCAAGGCCCCTGCGCCACGCTCCACCAACGAGCGCCTGCGCGCGCGCCTGCGCCACGACGGGGAGGCCTTGGCGCCGCGCGCGCTGCGGCAACTGCTCGACCAGCTCAAGGGCGTGGTCGACCCGATGGTGAGCGAGGTCGAGGGTGGGCGGCGCGCCCAGGCCCTGATCGACTGGTACGCCAAAGCCGACGCGCCCCAACGGCGCGACCTGTGGCTGCTCATGAGCGAGCACTTCACGGCCGACCCGCAGAAGGTGAAGAAAGCCCAGACCGAGTACCAGGCCGCGGTGGGCACGCCCGACGAGGCCGCCGCCGAGGTGCGCTACCGCCGCGCCACCGTCTCGCCGCGCCGGCGCATCCTGCAACGCTTCAGCGCCCACCCGCAAGGCATTCCGTTCCTCGTCGCGCTGCGCGCCGAGCTGCAGCCCGCGCTGCGCAGCGACCCGCGCCTGCAGGCGCTGGACGTGGAAATGGAGTACATGTTCTCCACCTGGTTCGACGTCGGCTTCCTGGAGCTGCGCCGCATCAGCTGGGACTCGCCGGCCTCGCTGATCGAAAAGCTCATTCGCTACGAGGCGGTGCACGACGTGCGCGGCTGGAACGACATGAAGAACCGCCTGGACAGCGACCGCCGCTGCTACGGCTTCTTCCATCCGCGCCTGCCGGGCGAGCCGCTGATCTTCGTGGAAGTGGCGCTGATGAACGACATCGCGGGCAGCATCACGCCCCTGCTGGACGAAGCGGCTGCGCCGGCCGACCTCTCGCGCGCCACCACGGCCATCTTCTATTCCATCAGCAGCACGCAGGTGGGCCTGCGCGGCGTGAGCTTCGGCGACTCGCTGATCAAGCACGTGGTGGACACGCTGAAGGAAGAATTCCCGCGCCTGCGCACCTTCGCCACGCTCTCGCCCATTCCCGGGCTGCGCGCCTGGTTGGCCAAACAGGCACCCGCCGAGCTGCTCGCGGCCTGGGAGCGCTGGAGCGAACTGGACGAAAAATCCCCGGAGCGCCAGGCCTTGCTTTCCTGGGCCGCGCGCTACCTGGGCACCGAACTGCTCGACGGCAAACCCCTGGACCCGGTGGCGCGTTTCCACCTGGGCAACGGGGCGCGCGTCGAGCGCATCCATTGGGGCGGCGATCCATCCACCAAGGGCAACAAGCAGTCCTTTGGCCTCATGGTGAACTACCTCTACGATCTGCGGCGCCTGGACAAGCACCGGTCCATGCTGGCAGCGGGAAAAATCCCGATAGGCGGGGCCGTCGAGGCCCTGTACCGTTGACGGTGACCTGGGCGCCAGGCCCGTCGACTTCATAACCACCAAGGAGACAACATGAACCAGCCCATCCAACGGCGCACGCTGCTGCGTGCCGCCGCCGCCAGTGCCGTGCTCGGCCCGATCGGCGCCACCGGCGTTCGCGCGCAATCGGCCTGGCCTTCGCGCCCGGTGACCTTGATCGTGCCCTTCCCGGCCGGTGGCGGCACCGACGCCTTCGCGCGCCCCATGGGGGCTTCGTTCACTCGCCTGGCTGGCAAGGCGCTGGTCATCGACAACCGGGGCGGCGCGGGCGGCACGCTCGGCGCCAGCATCGCGGCCAAGGCCAACCCCGATGGCTACACCCTCTTCATGGGCGCGGTGCACCACTCCATCGCCCCCAGCATGTACCCCAAGCTCGACTACAACATCGAGACCGACCTGGTGCCGCTGATCCTGGTGGCCAGCGTGCCGCAGGTGGTGGTGGTGAACCCGAAGAACATCACCGCGCCCGATTTCAAGGCCTTCCTGGCGCAGGTCAAGGCCAGCCCGGGCAAGCTCAACTACGCCTCGGCCGGCAGCGGCACCTCGCACCACCTGGCCGGCGAGCTGTTCAAGCAGCAGACCAGCACCTTCATCACCCACATTCCCTACCGCGGCGCCGGCCCGGCGCTGGCCGACCTGATCGCGGGCAACGTGGACATGATGTTCGATGGCCTGGGCTCCTCGGCCGGCCACATCAAGGGCGGGCGCATCAAGCCCATGATGGTCTCGGGCGCCAAGCGCAACCCCGCCTTCCCGGACGTGCCCTGCGCGGCCGAGGTGGGCCTGCCCCAGTACAACGTGACCACCTGGTACGGCGTGTGGGCGCCCAAGGGAACGCCGGCCGACGCGCAGGCCCGCGCCATCGAGGAGATCCGCAAGGCCTGCACCACCGACGAGGCCAAGGGCGTGTGGGCCGCGCAGGGCGCCGAGTTCCCCGACCTCACCGGCCCGGCCTTCGGCAAGTTCGTCAGCGCCGAGGTGAGCAAGTGGGCGCAGGTGGTCAAGGCCTCGGGCGCCAAGCTGGAGTGATCGATTGCCCGCGGAAGGACTGCAACTCGCCATCGACGGCGCCATCGCGCGCCTGACGATCCGCCGCCCGGCGAAGTTCAATGCCATGTCGCGCGCGATGTGGCGCGAACTCGCCGAGGCCGTGGCGGCGCTGGCCGCGCGCGCCGAGGTGCGCGTCTTGGTCGTGGCGGGCGAGGGCGCCCACTTCTGCGCGGGCGGCGACATCGCCGAGTACCCGGGCTTCCGCTTCGACGAGGCCAGCCTGCGCGACTTCCATGAACGCGAGGTCTGGGGCGGCCTGTCGGCCCTGCTGGCCTGCGACAAGCCCGTCATCGCGCAGATCGACGGCCATTGCATGGGCGCGGGCGTGGAGATCGCGAGCTGCTGCGACATCCGCGTGGCCAGCGCCAGCGCGCGCTTCGGCGCGCCCATCGCCCGCCTGGGGTTTCCCATGGCGCCGCGCGAGGCCGAGCTGGTGGCCCGCGAGGCCGGCCTGGCCAGCGCGCGCGAGATGCTGCTGCAAGCGGCGGTGCTGGACGCGCCCACGATGCTGTCGCGCGGCTTCCTGCACGCCGTGGTGCCCGAGGCGGCCTTGGCCGACGAGGCGCTCACGCGCGCGCGGCGCATGGCCGAACTCTCCCCCGAGGCCGCGCGCCTGAACAAGCAGACCCTGCGCGCACTGGCCGCCGGCACCCCCGCCGACGCGCTGGTGAACCGCGCCTACGAGTACGCCGGCCACGCCGAGCACCGCGAAGGCATCGCCGCCTTCCTGGACAAGCGCACACCCGCTTTCTGAGTCCTTTCCATGAACCACCCCGAGAACCCCAACCTCTTCGCCGCGCTGCGCGCCGCCTTCCCCGCCGACCTGGACGCCACCGCCGTGGAGGTGGTGGGCGGCGCCAGCCACGGCCTGCGCTACAGCTGGCGTGACCTGGACCGCGCCAGCGCCATGCTGGCGAACCTGCTCGACAGCCTGAAACTGCCGCCGCACTCGCGCATCGCCGTGCAGGTGGAGAAGTCCGTCGAGAACCTCATCCTGTACCTGGCCGTGCTGCGCAGCGGCCACGTGTACCTGCCGCTGAACACGGCCTACCAGTCGGGCGAGATCGAGTACTTCGTGGGCAACGCCGAGCCCGCGGTGGTGGTGTGCAGCCCGGCCAACTTCGGCTGGGTCAGCAAGATCGCCTTCAAGGCCGGCACACGCCACGTGTTCACGCTGGGCGAGGACCGCAGCGGCACGCTGCTGGAGCGCGCCGCGCACCACGCCGACACGCACACCGTGGCGCGCAGCCAGGCGGACGACCTGGCCGTCATCATCTACACCAGCGGCACCACCGGGCGCAGCAAGGGCGCCATGCTCACGCACGGCAACACGCTCAGCAACGCGCGGGTGCTGCAGTCGTACTGGGGATGGAAGAAGGACGACGTCCTGATCCACGCGCTGCCCATCTTCCACGTGCACGGCCTGTTCGTGGCCATTCACGGCGCGCTCATCAACGGCAGCGCCATGCTGTGGCTCAACAAGTTCGAGCCGAAGGCGGTGATCGAGCTGTTCCCGCGCGCCACGGTGTTCATGGGCGTGCCCACGCTGTACACGCGCATGCTGGCCGACCCTTCGCTCACGCGCGAGGCGGTGGCGCGCATGCGGCTGTTCGTCTCGGGTTCGGCGCCGCTGCTGATCGAGACCTTCACCGAATGGCAGGAGCGCACGGGCCACACCATCCTGGAGCGCTACGGCATGAGCGAGACGGTGATGCTCACGTCCAATCCCTACGCGGCCGACGCGCGTTTCGCCGGCCAGTCCGAACGCCGGGGCGGCACGGTGGGCTTCCCGCTGCCGGGCGTGAGCCTGCGCGTGGTGGACGAGGCGGGCCGACCGGTGGAGGCGGGGGAAATCGGCGGCATCCAGGTGCGCGGCCCGAACATCTTCGCGGGCTATTGGCGCATGCCCGAGAAGACGGCCGAGGAGTTCACCACCGACGGCTACTTCAAGACCGGTGACGTGGGCCGCATCGACGAGCGCGGCTACGTGATCATCGTGGGCCGCAGCAAGGACCTCATCATCTCGGGCGGCTACAACGTCTACCCGGCGGAGATCGAGGGCGCGCTCAACGAGATGCCGGGCGTGGCGGAGAGCGCGGTGGTGGGCGTGCCACACCCCGACTTCGGCGAGGTGGGGGTGGCGATCGTGATCCCGCGCCCCGAGGGCCCGCCCGATCCCGATGTGCTGATCGGTGCTCTCAAAGCCCGGCTGGCGAACTTCAAGATTCCCAAGCGCTGCTTTGTGGTGCCTGAGTTACCGCGCAATACGATGGGGAAGGTGCAGAAGAACCTGTTGCGGGAGCAGTACAAGGGTCTGTTCGCCTAGTTCTTCTCCGGCAGGTCCGGTCGGCGGCGCTCGGGTGTCCGGCTCCGCGACTGTCCCCCGGAGCGGATCGCTGGCGCGCTCCGCTCCTCTCCTCCTCCTTAATGTCGCTGCGCCGGACACCCAGTGGCCGCGAGCCCGCGAAGCCGTGGAGCGAAACGCCGCGAAAGGCCAAGCACTCAGCGAAGCACCAGAACAGGCGTGTGCGAGTGCGTCAGCACCTGCTGCGTCTCGCTTCCCAGCAGCAGCCGCTTGATGCCCTTTCGCCCGTGCGAGGCCATCACGATCAGGTCGCACTTCTGCTTCTTGGCCGTGGAGATGATGGCCTCGGAGATGAGGTCGCTCTTGGCCGTCACCGCCTTGACCTTGACCTCCTTGAGCTGCCCCGCCGCCTTCACCGCGTTCACGACCTCCATGGCCTCGGCCTGCCACTGCTTCTCGATGCGGGCCACCTCCGTTACCGCCAGCGTCACGCCGCCCTCGAAGTAAGTTTGCGGGTAGCGCGGAACCACTTTCAAAGCCACCACCTCCGCACCGGTCAGATCGGCCAGTGACAGGGCGTGGTTCACCGCGTTCTGCGACAGCTTGGAGCCGTCGGTGGCGACAAGGATGCGCTTGTACATGCTTCTTCTCCTCATGGGTTGATGGGAACAAGTTGACACACTACGGCGGCACGGTGCTCCCCGGATTGACCTGCGTCAAGGGGGCGGCGCAGCCTTTGCGAGTACGCTTCGCCCCATGAGTTCCGCCACCTGGGCCGGCGAGCACCGGGGTCCCCTCACCGTCACCGACGACTTCGCCGTGCTCGACGACCCCGTCGAGCAGGCCGCGTTCACCCAGGCCGTGGACGAGTCCGATGCACACCGCGAGTCCGTGCTGGTGGTGCAGGGTATGTATTGCGCGGCCTGCGCCGACACCATCGAGGCCGCGCTGGACGGCGCGCCCGGCGTGGCGCTCGCGCGTGTCAACGCCGGCACGCGCCGCCTGCGTCTGCGCTGGAACCCAGCCCAGACGCGCCTGTCCGAGCTGGCCGCGCGCGTGGGCGAGCGGGGCTACCGCCTGTTGCCGCTGCAACAGGCCCTGTCCATCGACGAGCGCCTGCGCGAAACCCGCCAGGCCCTGTGGCGCCTGTTCGTGGCCGGCTTCTGCATGATGCAGGTGATGATGTACGCGTGGCCGGCCTATGTGGCCGAGCCCGGCGACATCCCGTCCGACATCGACCAGTTGCTGCGCTGGGCCAGCTGGGTCATCAGCCTGCCGGTCGTGTTCTTCGCCAGCGGCCCCTTCTTTCGCCAGGCCTGGACCGATCTGAAGGTGCGGCGAATCGGCATGGACACGCCGGTCGCGCTGGGCATTCTGGTCACCTTCCTGGCGAGTTCGGCCGCCACCTTTGATCCCGGCGGTCCCTGGGGCGACCAGGTCTGGTTCGACTCGCTCACGATGTTCGTCTTCTTCCTGCTCGGTGGGCGCTACCTCGAGGCGCGGCTGCGCCAGCGCACCGCCGGTGCGTTGGACGCGCTGATCAATCGCCTGCCCGCCACCTGCGAGCGCGAACGCGCCGACGGTACCCGCGAGACCGTCTCCGTGCGCCGTCTCACCGCGGGGGACGTCGTCTGCGTTCGCGCGGGCGAGGCCTTTCCCGGCGACGGCGTGCTGCTCGACGCGCGCGCCTCGGTCGACGAGGCCCTGCTCACCGGAGAGGCGCGCCCGCAGACGCGGCGCTGCGGCGATCACCTGGTGGCCGGCAGCCTCAACCTGGCGGGGCCGGTGCGCTTGCGTCTGCACCGCGTGGGCGCCGACACGCGCTACGCCCAGATCGTGCGGCTGATGGAACGCGCCGCCACCGACAAGCCGCATCTGGCGGTGCTCGCCGACCGGATCGCCGCGCCCTTCCTGGTGCTGGTGGTGCTGGCCGCCGCCGCGGCGGCGTTTGCCTGGTGGCAGGTCGATCCTTCGCGTGCACTCTCGATCGCGGTGGCGGTGCTCATCGTCACCTGTCCCTGCGCGCTGTCGCTGGCCACGCCCGCCGCCATGCTGGCCTCGGCCGGTGCCCTGGCGCGCCGCGGCGTGCTGGTGCGCCGCCTGCAGGCGCTGGAGTCCATGGCCGGCGTGAACGCCGTGGTGTTCGACAAGACCGGCACGCTCACGCGCGAGCACCTGATGCTGCGCGAGGTGCTGCTGCGCCAGGGCGCCGACCGCACCCAGGTGCTGGCGCGCGCGGCCGCGCTGGCGCGCGGCTCGCTGCACCCGGTGGCGCGCGCCGTCGCCGCCTCGGCCGTGCCGTCGGACGAACCGCTGCTCGACTGGCACGAAGAGCCGGGGCAGGGCATCTCGGCGCGGCTGTCCAACGGGCGCCTGCTCAAGCTGGGCTCGCCCCTGTTCACCGGCGCCATGCCCGAGCACGACGCCGAAGGCCCGCGCACCTACCTGGTGGACGAGCACGGCTGGCTGGCCACCATCACCCTCAGCGAAGGCCTGCGCGAGGACGCCCGCATGGCCGTGCAACGCCTGCGTGCCATGGGCCTGCAGACCTGGCTGCTGTCGGGCGACCGGGCCGCGCAAGCCCACCGCATCGGCCAGGCCGTGGGCGTGGACCACGTGCTGGCCGAGGCCTCGCCCGAGCGCAAGCTGGCCGAGGTGAAGGCCTTGCAGCGGCAGGGCTGGCGCGTGGCCATGGTGGGCGACGGCCTGAACGACGGGCCGGTGCTGGCCTGGGCCGACGCCTCGTTCACGCTGGGCCGCGCGGCGCCGCTGGCGCAGGCCCGCAGTGATGCGGTGGTGCAAGGCGGACGCGTGATGGACGTGGTGGACACGCTGCTGCAGGCGCGGCGCACCCGCCGTGTGGTGCGCCAGAACCTGTTGTGGGCGGCGCTCTACAACGCCGTGTGCGTGCCCCTCGCCCTGATCGGCTGGATGCCGCCCTGGCTGGCCGGTCTGGGCATGGCGGCAAGCTCACTGCTCGTCATCGCCAACGCCTGGCGCCTGGGCCGGCCCGAGCCGGCACCGAAAGGCTGAGCCATGGACGTGCTCTATCTCCTCATTCCCCTCTCGGTGTTGATCGTCTTCGGGATCATCGGCTTGTTCTGGTGGGCGCTGCAATCGGGCCAGTTCGACAGCGTCGAGCGCGAAGGCGAGCGCATCCTGAAGGACGAATGAGGCCGTCTTGACCTAAGTCAAGCCGGTTCGGCTCCTCGGCCCGGACACTCCCTCTGCAACATCGAGAGGAGTATCCGAATGGCCTTCCACGACAAGGCATCCGCTGGCGCCGCGGTCTACAACGACAAGGTGGTGCGGCAATTCGCCCTGGCCACCGTGTTCTGGGGCGTGGTGGGCATGCTGGTCGGCGTGATCATCGCCGCGCAGCTCACCTGGCCCGCGCTCAACCTGGGCATCGAATGGTTGAGCTACGGCCGCCTGCGGCCGCTGCACACCAACGCGGTCATCTTCGCGTTCGGCGGCTGCGGCCTGTTCGCGGCCAGCTACTACGTGGTGCAACGCACCAGCCACGTGCGCCTGTTCTCCGACGGCCTCGCGGCCTTCACCTTCTGGGGCTGGCAGGCGGTCATCGTGCTCGCGGCCATCACGCTGCCCCTGGGCATGACGCAGGGCAAGGAATACGCTGAGCTCGAGTGGCCGATCGACATCCTCATCGCGCTGGTCTGGGTCGCCTACGCGGTGGTGTTCTTCGGCACCATCGGCCTGCGCAAGGTGCGCCACATCTACGTGGCCAACTGGTTCTTCGGCGCCTTCATCCTGGCCGTGGCCCTGCTGCACATCGTCAACAGCGCGGCGCTGCCGGTGAGCCTGTCCAAGAGCTACTCGGCCTATGCGGGTGTGCAGGACGCGATGGTGCAGTGGTGGTACGGCCACAACGCCGTGGGCTTCTTCCTCACGGCCGGTTTCCTCGGGATGATGTACTACTTCATTCCCAAGCAGGCCGAGCGCCCGGTGTACTCGTATCGCCTGTCGATCGTGCACTTCTGGGCGCTGATCTTCACCTACATGTGGGCCGGCCCGCACCACCTGCACTACACCGCGCTGCCCGACTGGGCGCAGTCCGTGGGCATGGTGTTCTCGCTCATCCTGCTGGCGCCCAGCTGGGGCGGCATGATCAACGGGATCATGACCCTCTCGGGCGCCTGGCACAAACTGCGCGACGACCCGATCCTGCGCTTCCTCATCGTCTCGCTTTCGTTCTACGGCATGTCGACCTTCGAGGGGCCGATGATGTCGATCAAGACGGTGAACGCGCTGTCGCACTACACCGACTGGACCGTGGGCCACGTGCACTCGGGCGCGCTCGGCTGGGTGGGGCTGGTGACCATGGGCTCCATGTACTACCTGATCCCGCGCCTGTATGGCCAGAAGAAGATGTACTCGGTGCCCGCCATCGAGCTGCACTTCTGGATCTCCACCATCGGCATCGTGCTGTACATCGCCGCCATGTGGATCGCCGGTGTGATGCAGGGCCTGATGTGGCGCGCCGTCAACCCCGACGGCAGCCTGACCTACACCTTCGTCGAATCGGTCAAGGCCACCTTCCCCTTCTACGTGATCCGCCTGGCCGGGGGCGTGCTCTACCTGGGCGGCATGTGCGTGATGCTGTGGAACACCGTGATGACGGCACGCAACGGCCGCGTCGACCCGGTGAGCGTGCCCACCGCCCAAGCCGCCCATGCCTGAGGGAACCAACATGTCTTCACAACACAAACCCGCCGGCTTCACGCACGAGCGCATCGAGACCAACAACTTCCTGATGATCGTGCTCATCGTGCTGGTGATCGCGGTCGGCGGCCTGGTCGAGATCGTGCCGCTGTTCTTCCAGAAATCCACCACGCAACCCGTGGAGGGCCTCAAGCCCTACACCGCGCTGCAGCTTGCCGGGCGCGACGTGTACGTGAAGGAGGGTTGCTACAACTGCCACTCGCAGATGATCCGGCCCTTCCAGGCCGAGACGCTGCGCTACGGCCACTACTCGGTGGCGGGCGAATTCGTCTACGACCGGCCCTTCCAGTGGGGCAGCAAGCGCACCGGCCCCGACCTGGCGCGCGTGGGCGGGCGCTACAGCGACGAGTGGCACCGCCTGCACCTGACCAATCCGCGCGATCTGGTGCCGGAGTCCAACATGCCGGCTTACGCCTGGCTGGAGAAGAAGCCCGTGGACGCCGCCGGCATGCCGGTGCGCCTGAAGGCGCTGCGCACCCTGGGCGCGCCCTACAGCGACGAGGAGGTCGCCGGCGCCGCCGAGTCCGTCAAGGGCAAGACCGAGATGGACGCGCTCATCGCCTACTTGCAGGTACTCGGCACCGCCGTGAAGTGAGGCCCGCCATGAACATGGACATCAACACCCTGCGCTCCGCCGTCACCGTCATCAGCCTGCTGGTGTTCCTGGGCATCGTGGCCTGGGCCTGGTCGCGCCGCAACCGCGAGCGCTTCGACGAGGCCGCCCGCCTGCCTTTCCAGGACGAGTGAGCCAGCCCACCCAACAGCCCTCCCACGGGAACCGGGAAACAACATGAGCGATTTCACCAGCGACTTCTGGTCCTTCTACGTGGCCATCCTCACCGTGGTCAGCATCGTCGCCTGCGGCATCCTGCTGTGGGCGGCGGGCACCACCAAGGTCAAGCCCGGGCAGGACAACACCACCGGCCACGTGTGGGACGGCGACCTGCGCGAACTCAACAACCCGCTGCCGCGCTGGTGGGTCTGGCTGTTCGTCATCACCATCGTCTTCAGCCTGGCCTACGGCCTGCTGTACCCCATGTACGGCCGCTATGCGGGCGTGCTGGGGTGGACGTCCACCGGGCAGCACACGAGCGAGGTGCAGCGCCACCAGGACGCCATCGCCCCGCTGTACGCGCAGTTCCGCGACCAGCCGCCCGAGCGCCTGGCCGGCAACGCCCAGGCCATGGCGATCGGCGAGCGCCTGTTCATGAACCAGTGCGCCACGTGCCACGGCTCGGACGCGCGCGGCTCCAAGGGCTTTCCCAACCTCACGGACGGCGACTGGCTGCATGGCGGCCAGCCGGCGGTCATCGAAGCCACCATCACCCAGGGCCGCCACGGCGTGATGCCGCCCCTGGCCGCGGCCGTGGGCAGCGCGGACGACGTGCGCAACGTCGCCCACTACGTGCTCAGCCTGTCCAACAGCCCGCACGACCGCGTGCGCGCCTCGCAGGGGCGCGTCAAGTTCGCCGTCTGCGCCGCCTGCCACGGCATGGACGGCAAGGGCAACACGGCGCTCGGCGCGCCCAACCTCACCGACAACGTCTGGCTGCACGGCTGGGGCGAAGAGGCCATCGTGCGCGCCGTCACCAGCGGCATCGACAACCGCATGCCGGCGCAGAACCAGTTGCTCAACGCGGACCAGATACGCGTGCTCACGGCTTACGTGTGGGGGCTGTCGAACCGCCCCGCCCAATGAAGACCATTCCCATCCAGCCCGTCAACGAGGACGAGGAGATCACGGTCTCCCTCTACGCGGCGCGGGAGAAGATCCAGGCGCGCGCGGTGACGGGCCTGTTCGCGCGCTGGCGCTGGTTCTTCGTGTGGGCCACGCAGATCGTGTTCTACGGCCTGGCCTGGCTGCCCTGGAATGGGCGCCAGGCGGTGCTGTTTGACCTGGAAGCGCGGCGCTTCTACCTGTTCGATCTGGTCCTGTACCCGCAGGATTTCGTCTACCTCACCGGTCTGCTGGTCATCTCCGCGCTGGCGCTGTTCCTGTTCACCGCGGTGGCCGGGCGTTTGTGGTGCGGCTTCGCCTGCCCGCAGACCGTCTACACCGAGCTCTTCATGTGGATCGAACACCGCGTGGAGGGCGATCGTTCGGCCCGCCTGCGGCTCGACGCCGCGCCCATGGGCCTGGCCAAGTTCGGCAAGCGCGCGCTCAAGCACGGGCTGTGGGGCGCCTTGTCGCTGTGGACGGGCTTCACCTTCGTCGGCTACTTCACCCCCATCCGCGAACTCGCGGGCCTGGTGGCCAGCCTCTCGCTCGGGCCCTGGCAGACCTTCTGGATCCTGTTCTACGGCCTGGCGACCTACGGCAACGCGGGCTTCCTGCGCGAGCAGGTGTGCAAGTACATGTGCCCGTACGCGCGCTTCCAGAGCGCGATGTTCGACCGCGACACGATGATCGTGACCTACGACGAGGCGCGGGGCGAGCCGCGCGGCGCGCGCAGCCGCAAGGCCGACCCGAAGGCCTTGGGCCTGGGCTCGTGCGTGGATTGCACCCTCTGCGTGCAGGTCTGCCCCACCGGCATCGATATCCGCAAGGGCCTGCAGTACGAGTGCATCGGCTGCGCGGCGTGCATCGACGTGTGCGACGACGTGATGGACAAGGTGGGCTACCCGCGCGGGTTGATCCGCTTCGCCACGCAAAACGGCATCGCCAATGGCTGGGGCCGCGCGCAGATGATCCGCCGCGCGCTGCGCCCGCGCGTGCTGGTCTACAGCGGCATCCTGCTGGCCGTCACGCTGGCCGTGCTGGGCAGCCTGTGGCTGCGCACCCCGCTCAAGGTGGACGTGATCCGCGACCGCGGCGCGCTGGCGCGCGAGGTGGGGCAGGGGCGCATCGAGAACGTCTACCGCCTGCAGATCATGAACGCGACCGAGACCGCACAGACCTACGCATTGACCGTGGACGGCCTGCCGGGCATCGCCCTGGCGTCCGACGCGCGCGTGCAGGTGGCGCCGGCCGAGGTGCGCGCCGTGGCCGCCCGCGTGCAGGTGCCGCCCGGTTCGGCCGCCAGCGGCCCACACCCCATCCACTTCGAGGTGCGCGCCGAACACGACGAGCGCGTGCAGGTGCGCGAGAAGAGCACCTTCCTCATTCCCCGATGAACCCCAGGCAGGAGACCGCCATGCACCTGACGTCGATCGAACCCGAGTCCACCGAACCCTGGTGGCGCGTGGGCCCCATGTGGCTGGTGGTGGGCGGGCCGCTGGTGGTGGTGGCTGCCGCCATTGCCACCGCGGTCATCGCCATCAACGGCGCCGACCCCGTGCTCGACAAGGCCGCCTACCAGGCCACGCTGGAGCAGGCGCGCCGCCTGCAGGGTGAGCAGCGCGAGCAGGCCCTGATCGGTCTGCAGCCCGCTCACCAGGCGCGCAACCACGCGGCCTCGCCCGTGGTGCGGGACCGCTGACATGCCAGCCCGCAGCTGGATGTGGGTGGGCTGGCCGTCCTTCCTGATGGCCGGCGTGCTGGAGATGCTGGTGTTCGCCGTGGTGGACCCGCGCGAGCTGCACTGGCAGGGCGGGGCGCTGGACTGGTCGCGCCCGGCCGTCTACACCGTGGCCTTCTTCCTGTTCTGGGCGGTGATCGCCTTGTCCAGCGCGCTGAGCGTGTGGCTGGCGCAGGACCTCAGGCGCAGGTCTGCGGATTGACGATGCGCCGCAGCGCATCCGTGTCCTTGATGTGCACGTAGCGCTGCTTCACGTCGACGATGCCGTCGTCGACGAACTTGGAGAAGGTGCGGCTCACCGTCTCCAGCTTCATGCCCAGGTAGCTGCCGATCTCCTCGCGCGTCATGCGCAGGTTGAACTCGGACGGCGAGAAGCCGCGCGCCTGCAGGCGCTGCACCAGGTTGAGCAGGAAGGCCGCCAGGCGCTCCTCGGCGCGCATGCTGCCCAGCAGCAGCATCACGCTGTGGTCGCGCACGATCTCGCGGCTCATGATGCGGTGCACGTGGTGCTGCAGCGGCGTGAACTGGCGCGACAGCTCCTCCACCTGGTCGAAAGGCATCACGCAGACCTCGGCGTCCTCCAGGGCCACCGCGTCGCAGGCGTGGCGGTCGCTCACGATGCCGTCCAGGCCGATGATCTCGCCCGCCATCTGGAAGCCCGTGACCTGATCGCGGCCGTCGGCCGTGGTCACGCAGGTCTTGAAGAAGCCGGAACGAATGGCGTAGAGCGAGGTGAAGCGGTCGCCCACGGAGAACAGGGCGTCGCCGCGCTTGACGCGCTTGCGGGTGGAGATCAGGGTGTCGAGCTGTCCCATTTCCTGTGCGTTCAGGCCCATGGGCAGGCAGAGTTCGCGCAGGTTGCAGCTCGAGCAAGCCACTTTGATGCGTTGGGCGTCCATAGCGTCATTCCCTTGTGGTCAACGCAGCGGAGGATACTCCGACCGGTGCCGGAATTTGGAGCCGCTTGACCAGGATCAAGGCTTCCCGGCAAGGCCCGCGGCACAGTGGCGCCATGCCACAAGGAAACGCCGTGATCCCCGACGAACTGCTCAGACGCTTCGACGTCCCGGGGCCGCGCTACACCTCGTATCCCACGGCCGACCGCTTCGTGGAGGCCTTCACCGAGCAGGACTACCGCCTCGCCCTGGGCCAGCGCCGCGCGGGCTCCATGGCCCTGCCGCTGTCGGTATACGTACACATTCCGTTCTGCGAATCGGTCTGTTACTACTGCGCGTGCAACAAAGTCATTACAAAACACCACTCGCGCGGCGCCGAGTACCTGCGCCACCTTTCGCGCGAACTGGACCTGCAGATCGAGCACCTCGGCGCGGGCCAGTCGGTGTCGCAGCTGCACCTGGGGGGCGGCACGCCCACCTTCCTGAGCGACGCCGAGCTGGAGGATCTGATGGCCATGCTGCGGCGCCACTTCGCGCTGGCGCCCGGTGGCGAGTACTCGATCGAGGTGGACCCGCGCACGGTGGACGCGCAGCGCCTGCGCACGCTGCACCGGCTGGGCTTCAACCGCCTGAGTTTCGGCGTGCAGGATTTCGACCCCGCCGTGCAGAAGGCGGTGCACCGCATCCAGCCCGCCGAGCAGGTGTTCGCGCTGATGGATGCGGCGCGCGCCATCGGCTTCGAGTCGGTCAACGTGGACCTCATCTACGGCCTGCCGCTGCAGACACCCGAGTCCTTCCGCCGCACGCTGGCGCAACTGCAGGCCCTGCGACCCGACCGCGTGGCGCTCTACGCCTACGCCCACCTGCCGGCGCGCTTCAAGCCGCAGCGGCGCATCGTGGCGGCCGAGCTGCCCGGCGCCGCCGACAAGCTGGCCATGCTCTCGGCCTCGCTGGACATCCTGCGCGCCGCCGGCTACGTGCACATCGGCATGGACCACTTCGCGCTGCCCGACGACGCCCTGGCCGTGGCCAAGCGCCAGGGCCGCCTGCACCGCAACTTCCAGGGCTACAGCACCCAGCCGGACTGCGATCTCATCGCGCTGGGCGTCTCCGCGATCGGCCGCGTGGGCGCCAGCTACAGCCAGAACGCCAAGACGCTGGAGGAATACGTCGATCTGCTCGATCAGGGCCGCCTGCCCATCGTGCGCGGCCTGGCGCTCACGCGCGACGATCTGTCACGCCGCGCGGCGATCATGTCGCTGATGTGCCAGGGCGAGTTGCTGTTCGAAAGCATCGACCAGGGCCAGCTGATCGACAGCCGCCGCTACTTCGCCAACGAGCTGCAGGCGCTGGAGCCGTTTGTGGAGGAGGGCCTGGTCACGCTGGACGACCTGGGGGTGCATGTCAGCGAGACCGGCTGGTACCTGATCCGCGCCATCGCCATGGTGTTCGACCGCCACCTGCGGGCCGACCAGGACCGCGCGCGCTTCTCGAAGATCCTGTGAGGCCCGGGTGTCCTCAGGCTCCCTGCTGATCACCGCGCTGCTGATGGGCCTGATGGGCGGCCCGCACTGCGTGGCCATGTGCGGCGCGGCCTGCGCGGGCATCGGGCGGGCGGCCGGCGAACGCGGCACCCGCGCCATCGCGGCCTTCCAGCTCAGCCGCGTGGCGGGTTACGCCAGCGTGGGCGCGCTGGCGGCTGGCTCGGTGCAGGGGCTGGCCTGGCTGGGCGCGCACACGCAGGTGATCCGCCCGGTGTGGACCATGTTCCATGTGGCCGCGCTGCTGCTGGGCGCCTGGTTGCTGTGGCGGGCGCGACAGCCCGCGTGGATCGATGGCGTGGGGCAGGGCGTGTGGCGCCGCGCCAAGCCCGTGATGGCCCGACTGGGGCCGCGCGCGCCCTGGGTGCTGGGCTATGGCTGGGCGCTCATGCCGTGCGGCCTGTTGTATTCGGCGCTGCTGGTGGCCTCGCTCACGGCCAGCGCGGCGCAGGGCGCGGCGGTGATGGCGCTGTTCGCCCTCGGCTCGTCCGTCTCGCTGTTCGCGGGGCCCTGGCTGCTGCTGCGCCTGCGCGAGGCGCGCTCGGGCGCCTGGGGCATCCGGCTGGCGGGGCTGGCGCTGCTGCTCGCCTCGGGCTGGGCCCTGTGGATGGGGATCACCCAGCCCACCGGGCTGTGGTGCCTCTGAGGCCGCCAGCCCGCCGGGCGGTGGTGCCGCTGAGCCTCAGGGCTTCGCGCGTTCGGGCAGCGTGGCCAGCACCAGGCCCAGCAGCGCGATGCCGAAGGCCAGCAACTGCAGGCCGCTGAGGCGTTCGCCCATGAACACCACGCCGATGAGCGCCGCGCTGATCGGCAGCATCACCGTGAACACGCCGGCCTGCGAGGCCGGCACCCGTTTGAGCCCGCTCATCCACAGCCACACCGTCCACACGCTGGCCGCCAGCGCATAGAACACCAGCAGCCCCCAGATGGACAGCGCCACGGCGCCGAAGTTGAACTGCAGTGCCGCCCAGATGCCGAAGGGCGTGATCAGCGCCAGCCCCCACAGGTTGATGATGGCCGAGATGCGCTTGGGGCCCAGGCCTTCGGTGAGGCGCTTGCCGATCACCACGTAGGACGCTTCGCACACCACCGCCGCGAACACCAGCAGGTTGCCCAGCAGCGCCTGCGAGCCGCCGGCCCCAGGGTCCGCGCCTTTGTCCAATGAGAACAGGCCGATGCCCAGGGCCGCGCAAGCGATGCCGGCCGCGCTGCGCGCGCCGATGCGCTCGCGCAGGAACACCCAGCTCATCACCGCCACCACGGCCGGGATCGACGACATCACCACGCCAGCCGCCACCGCCGTGGTCAGGCTCACGCCGAACAGCATGCAGATCGAGAACAGGAAGTTGCCCAGGAAGGACTCCAGGAAGAGCAGGGCGCGCGTGCGCGGGCTCAGCGGCGGTTCGTCGGCCGGCTTGCGCAGCCAGCGCCACATGGCCAGCGCGCCGATGGCAAAGCGCAGCCAGGCCAGCAGGAACACCGGGAACACCAGCACCAGGGGTTTGGACAGCGCCACGTAGCTGCCCACGAGCGCCATGCTCAGGCCCAGGCTGCCATAGGCCGTGGTGCGTTGGAGTGAAGTCACGGGCCGCATCATGCCGCAGGTGCCCCCGGGGGTTTTCGGGATGAGGAATTCGCTTTTCACATCAAGAAACTGCGCGATGCTGCGTCGCGGCAAATTTTCTTGATATGGGAAATTTGATTTCTCATTGAAAAATTCTATATGAATATCGTTGATTTAAAAGGAGAAATTTTTTCTCTTGTATAAGACATAAGAGGTGTTTTTAGTCTTCTATAAGACTTAGAGTCTTCTCCAACGGCACCGCATTTGCCGCGACCCGCCGCCCGGTTCCACCTCAACCTTCAAGGAGTGTCCCCATGCCTCAGTCCCTCACCGAACAGCTCAGCCGCGCGCAACAGATCGAAGCCCTGGAAAAAGACTGGGCCACGAACCCGCGCTGGAAAGGCGTGAAGCGCGGCTACAGCGCCGCCGACGTGGTGCGCCTGCGCGGCAGCATGCACATCGAGCACACCCTGGCCAAGCGCGGCGCGGAAAAGCTCTGGGAAAAGATCAATGGCGGCGCCAAGAAGGGCTACGTCAACGCCTTCGGCGCCATCAGCGCCGGCCAGGCCATGCAGCAGGCCAAGGCCGGGCTGGAGGCGGTGTACCTCTCGGGCTGGCAGGTGGCGGCCGACGGCAACACCAGCGAAACCATGTACCCCGACCAGTCGCTCTACGCGTACGACTCGGTGCCCACCATGGTTCGCCGCATCAACAACACCTTCAAGCGCGCCGATGAAATCCAGTGGGGCCGCGGCATCGAGCCGGGCAGCAAGGAATTCATCGACTACTTCCTGCCCATCGTGGCCGACGCGGAAGCCGGCTTCGGCGGCGTGCTCAACGCCTTCGAGCTGATGAAGAACATGATCGCGGCCGGCGCGGCGGGCGTGCACTTCGAAGACCAGCTCGCCGCCGTGAAGAAGTGCGGCCACATGGGCGGCAAGGTGCTGGTGCCCACCCAGGAAGCCATCGAGAAGCTCATCGCCGCGCGCTTCGCCGCCGACGTGATGGGCGTGTCCACCATCGTGCTGGCCCGCACCGATGCCGAGGCCGCCAACCTCATCACCAGCGACCACGACGCCAACGACAAGCCCTTCCTCACCGGCGAGCGCACGCAGGAAGGTTTCTACCGCGTGAAGAACGGCCTGGAGCAGGCCATCAGCCGCGGCGTGGCCTACGCGCCCTACGCCGACCTGGTGTGGTGCGAGACCGGCACGCCCGACCTGGGCTTCGCCCGCGAATTCGCGCAGGCCGTGCACGCCAAGAGCCCGGGCAAGCTGCTGAGCTACAACTGCTCGCCCTCGTTCAACTGGAAGAAGAACCTGGACGACAAGACCATCGCCCGCTTCCAGGACGAGCTCTCCGCGCTGGGCTACAAGTACCAGTTCATCACCCTGGCCGGCATCCACATCAACTGGTTCAACACCTTCCAGTTCGCCCACGCCTACGCCCGCGGCGAAGGCATGAAGCACTACACGGAGATGGTGCAGGAGCCGGAATTCAAGGCGCGCGAGCAGGGCTACACCTTCGTGTCGCACCAGCAGGAGGTGGGCGCGGGTTACTTCGACGACGTGACCACGGTGATCCAGGGCGGTTCGTCGAGCGTGAAGGCGCTGACGGGTTCGACCGAAGAAGAGCAGTTCCACTGAGCCGAATCCACCGGATACCAGAGGAGACAGGGCCGCCCTTCGGGGCGGCTTTTTCTTTTGTGGCTGACGTTGCCGCCGAGATCGTGTGACTGGCGGGGGCACGGACAAAACCCGTCCGTGGTCTGTCACAAGAGACCTAGGCCCAACGTCTTGTTGAAGAAGGCGGACGCATCCGCCTCTCTCAACCTCAAGCGGAAGGAAACGTTTTCATGACTCGCGCTGTTTGGTTCCAGGCATCTCCGGAAGGGGCGAAGGCCATGGGCGGCCTGCATCATTTCGTCTCGAAGGGCACGGCCCTGCCGCCCTTGTTGACGCACCTCGTCTTTCTGCGTGTATCCCAGATCAACGGGTGTGCCCACTGCATCGATATCCACACACGCGATCTGATTGCCGAGGGCATGTCGGTGGAGAAGCTGGTTCTGGTGCCCGTCTGGCACGAAGCCGAGTACCTGTTCTCCGATCAGGAGCGGGCCGCATTGGCGTGGACCGAAGAGGTCACCCGGGTGAGCGAGACCCATGCGTCCGACGAAGCCTACGCGGCTGCGCTCGGTGCTTTTGGGGAAAAGGACCTGGTGGATCTGACGCTGACCATCGCGACCATGAACGCCATCAACCGCATGGGGGTCAGCTTTCGCATGAAGCCACGAGCCAGGGCTTGATGGGCCAGCGAGGAGACACAGGGCTGCCCGGGCCGCGCTCGGGCGGCGTTTTCTCAGCGAGCCGCCGGGATTTCGCGCACCAGGCGGATGCCCACCAGCGGGTAGCGCGTCTGCGCGGTGTTGTAGTTGCGGAAGGCGCAGCGCGCGTAGAGGGGCCAGGTGTGCCAGGAGCCGCCCCGGCGCACCTTCACCGCGCCATCGGCGGGGCCCGTGGGATCGTCGGTGGGGGAGTGGGCGTAGTGGTGCTCGCCGTACGAGTCCGACACCCATTCCCACGCATTGCCGTGCATGTCGTGCAAGCCAAAGGCATTGGCTGCGTAGGAGCCGACGGGGGCGGTGAACGCATGGCCGTCGCGGCCGGGCACCGCGCGCTCGCGCCAGGCGGGCCAGTTCGCCGCGGCGTCTTCGTCGAAGGTGTTGCCCACGCGCAGCAGCCCCGCCGGGTCGTTGCCGTGCTGGTAGCGGCCGGTGCCGCCCGCACGGCAGGCGTATTCCCACTCGGCCTCGGTGGGCAGGCGGTAGACGCGGCCCTCCTGCTGCGACAGCCAGCGCGCCAGGGCCACCGCGTCGTTCCAGGTGACGTTGACCACGGGGTGGTCGTCGCCCTGGGCGAAGCCGGGGTCCTGCCAGGAGTAGCGCGGCAAACGGCCCTCGAAGGCGTCGCGGCGGGGGCTGGTGGCGGGGTCGTAGGTGGCGTTGTAGCCATAGCCGCCGGTGCCGTCGGCGACCGATTCGGGCACGTGGCCCGAGCGCTGCAGGAACGCGCGGAACTGTCCGACGGTGACCTCGTGGCGGCCCATCTCAAAGGGCCGCGTGAGGCGCACGCGGTGCACGGGCGCCTCGTCCGACAGGGCCTCGAAGCGCGAGGGCTCCAGGCCGGGGTAGGCGGCCGCCAGCGACTCCGCTGATTCCGCGCTGCCCATCAGGAATTCGCCCGCCGGCACCTGCACGAAGGCCATGCCGAGCGAATTGATCGCTCCCGGCGGCGTGGCGCAGGCCGCGACGAGCGCGGTCAGCAGGAGTGGGGCCAGGCGGGGCGTCATGGGCAGGGCGCATCATGCCGAGAAACATCTGCGAACACCATCAATCTGGCAGAGGTTCCCATCGACCCGGCAGGGGTTCAGACTTCGCGGTTTCGCTGGGTGGAACCAGCGGGCGTTGTGTAGGCGCCGGGATCGCTTATTGCCGAAGAGAGAAAGGGGAGGCTCCGCATGACCGCATGTCCATCTGATACGAACAACGCCGGGCCGGCCCCGCTCAGGACCGGGGTGATGGGTATGGACGACGTGTTGGGCGGGGGGTTTCTTCCGAACCGCTTGTACCTGGTGGAGGGGACGCCGGGCGCGGGCAAGACCACCCTGGCCCTGCAGTTCCTGATGGCGGGCGCCCGTGCGGGTGAGGCGGTGTTGTACGTGACGCTCTCCGAAACGCTGGAGGAAGTCGCGGGGGTGGCCGCCTCTCACGGCTGGGATCTGTCCGGCGTGTCCACGCGCGAGATGCTGCCCTCGCAACAGGCGCTCCAGCCCGAGGAGCAGTACACCGTGTTTCACCCCTCGGAGGTGGAACTCGGCGAAACCACCATTCGCCTGCTGGAGGAAGTGGAAAAGGTCAACCCGCGCCGCGTCGTTTTCGACTCCCTGTCGGAATTGCGTTTGCTGGCGGGCAGTTCGCTGCGGTACCGCCGGCAGATCCTCGCCCTGAAGCAGTTCTTCGCCGGCAAGAACTGCACGGTGCTGTTGCTCGATGACATGACGGCGATCGAGCACGACCTGCAGGTGCAGAGCATTGCGCACGCCGTGCTGCGGCTGGAACAGCTCAACCCGCACTACGGCACCGCGCGGCGGCGCCTGATCGTGCTGAAGTACCGCGGCCAGGCGTTTCGCGGGGGATTTCACGACTACAAGATCCGGCGCGGCGGGCTGGAGGTCTACCCCCGGCTGGTTGCGTCGGAGCACCTGGGCGAGCGGGCGCTCGTGCAATTGCCCAGCGGTGTTCGTGCACTCGACGACTTGCTGGGCGGTGGCATCGAATGCGGCACCAGCACGCTGCTGCTGGGCGCGCCCGGCACCGGCAAGTCCACGGTGGCGGTGCAGTTCGCTTTGTCCGCGGCCCAACGCGGCGAAACCGCCGCCTTGTTCGTCTTCGACGAAAGCATCACGACCCTGCGCACCCGCTGCGCGGGCTTGGGCATGGGCCTGGCGCCCTTCATCGCCACCGGAAAGATCCGGCTGCGCCAGGTGGACCCGGCCGAGCTGTCGCCGGGCGAGTTCGTGGCCGGGATACGGGACTCGGTGACGGAGCATGGGGCCACCGTGGTCGTCATCGACAGCCTCAACGGTTACCTCAACGCGATGCCCGACGAAAAGTATCTCATCGCGCAGCTGCACGAACTGCTGACCTACCTGGGCCAGGCGGGTGTGGCCACCATTCTGGTGGGCGCCGAGCACGGCCTCATCGGCACGCAGATGCAGACGCCCGTCGATGCCAGCTACCTGGCGGACGCCGTGGTGCTGCTGCGCTACTACGAAACCGAGGGCGAGGTGCGCCAGGCGATCTCGGTGATGAAGAAGCGCGGCGGCCGGCACGAGCGCAGCATCCGCGGGTTCCAGATGACGTCCCAGGGCCTGGTGGTCGGCGAGCCGCTCAAGCGGTTTCGCGGCATCCTCACCGGCACGCCCGCCCCTTCGCCGGACCTCGCTTCGCCGCCAGGTTCGCTCATGCGGTGAATGCCGTCGAGGCGCCGCCCACCGACCTGCGCGTGCTGCTGCGCATGGTCACGGCGCGCGACGGCGCGATGGCCGTGCGGGTGCTGTCGCAAGCCGGTGTGGCGGCCAAGGCCTGCGGGGACGCGGCGCAGATCGCCCGCCTCATGCACGAGGGCGCCGGGGCCCTGCTGATCGCCGAGGAGGTGCTGAGCGACGCGGGCTTTGCCAACGTGAAGCAGCAGTTGCAGACGCAGGAGCCCTGGTCGGACATGCCGGTGCTGGTGCTGGCGCGTGCCGGGATGGATTCCCTGGCGATCACCGATGCGCTGCAGGAACTGGCCAACGTGACGGTGCTGGAGCGGCCCATGCGCGTGTCGTCGCTCGTCAGCGCGACGCGCAGTGCCCTGGCGGCCCGGCAGCGCCAGTACCAGCTGCGCGGCACGCTCACCGGTCTGCAGGAAGCGGACCAGCGCAAGACGGAGTTCCTGGCCACCCTGGCCCACGAACTGCGCAACCCCCTGGCGCCTTTGCGCACCGGCCTGGAACTGCTGGCCAAGAGAAACCGCGACGTCGAGGAAGACTGGATCCACTCCCTCATGGCCCGCCAGGTCAGCCACATGGTGCGGCTGATCGATGACCTCATGGAGGTGTCGCGCATCACCCGCGGCAAGATCGAGTTGCAGTTCGCCCCGGTGGCGCTGCAGGACGTGCTCAGGCATGCGGTCGAGTTGAGCCTGCCATTGATCGAGGCCCATGCCCATCAACTTGCGGTGGCCGTTCCGGATCAGCCGGTGGTGGTGCACGGCGATTCGATCCGGCTGACGCAGGTGTTCTCCAATCTGCTCAGCAACGCGGCGAAGTACACCCCGCGCGGCGGGCAGTTGGCGCTGTCGTTGACGCACGACGGCGCCCAGGCCTGTGTGACGGTGTCGGACAACGGCCCAGGGATCCCCGTGCACATGCGGGACGCCGTGTTCGACATCTTCGTTCAGGTCAGTGACGCGTCCCGCGCGGCCCAGGGCGGCCTGGGCATCGGCCTGACCCTGGTGAAGAGCCTGGTCGAGTTGCATGGGGGCACGGTGAAGGCCGACAGCGCGGGCCTTGCGGGCGATGGCACCCGCATGGTCGTTCACCTTCCCTGCGCCGGCGGGCAGGTCTCGCTGCCACAGGCGTCGCCGCCCGGCGAATCGCTGACGAGCGCCGCCGGGCACCAGCATGTCCTGGTGGTGGACGACAACGAGGACGCCGCCGACACCCTGGTGGTCTTGTTGCAGACCCTGGGCGTCGACGCGACGGTGGCCTACAGCGGCGCCAGGGCGCTGCAGATCATGGAGGAGCGCGCACCCACGGTGGCGCTGCTGGACATCGGCATGCCCGGCATGGACGGCTTCGCCCTGGCCGAACGCATTCGCGGCAACCCGGCCTGGTCGCCGGTGACGCTCGTGGCCCTGACCGGTTGGGCCCAGAAGTCCGATAGGGAACGGACCGCCGCGGCGCGCTTCGACCACCACCTGGTGAAGCCGGTGGACGTGGGCCAGCTCATCCGGATCCTGAATGGCTTGCCTTGAGATGGGCTGCTGCCCGATGGCGATAGCTGGCTCACGGCCATTGAAGGGTCACGACGTCGAACGGCAGCAGCGGCGGTGGCTGTTTCAGCTTGTCGAGCTGCGCGTTGACCACCATGAGCCCATTGGCGCTGGCGGCGGCGGTGGTGGGGTACTTCAGCCGGGTGTCGCTCAGGCGATCCACCACGCGCGCATGGCTCCAGGCGTCGTTGAGTTGCAGGCGCGCGATTTGGTCGTCGGCGTTGCGCACGACGTACAGGTCATTCGTGCCGCGCAGCACCAGGCCATCACCGTGGCGCAGATCGCCGCCGACGACGTGCACCTCGGACACCGACCGGCCGGCGATGTCGATGCGCCAGAGCTGGCCCGTGACGAGCTGGATGGCCAGCAACCAGCGCCGATCGGGCGAGGCGACGATGCCATTGAGGTTGATCTGGTTGGGCTGGTAGCGGATGGGCGTGTCCCTCAGGTCGAGCCAAGGCTCCAGCGTGGGGGCGGCGTCCAGCTCCTGGCGCGCGCGCCATAGCACGGGGCGAAACGAGTCGGTCACGTAGACATGGCCGTCCGGCGCAAGCGCCAGGTCGTTGAGGAAGCCGTGGGTGCCGGGCGGGCTCTTGAGGTTGGCCAGGGTCGCGCCGTTGGCCAGGCTGATCACCGACACATTGCCCTGCGGCCCCCCGGCCACCCACAGGCGCCCGGCGGGATCGGTCGCCATGCCGAAGGCGCCTTGCCGGCCCAGGGCGCCGCCGGACTGGAACATCGTGGCCTTGTCTGAGCCCGGCGCGATGCGCCAGATGTGCCCTTCACTGGTCGATCCGACGTAGGCATCGCCCGTGCGCGTGTCGATGGCAATGCCCTCGGGGTAGGCGTTGGCGCTCTCGATGACGGCGCGCCCGATCACCGGCCCGGGCTGTTCCGACTCGATGAGCCCGCACAGCAAGCGCCCGCCGGAGTTGCCGGCCGGGTCGCTGACGAAGTCATCCGCGCGTTCGTGCACGACCAGGCTGCGGCCAAAGGCGGAATGGGGCCCGGGCGAGAGCGTTACCTGAGGATGGAGATGGCGCAATTGGCCGGAGCCATCCGCGCCGACGGTGATGTTGGGCAGATCGCCCGCGTGGACGTGGTTGACGGGCTGGCCCGGCTGCCCGTGGTTGCGGGATTGGCCGGGGTCGAAATGGCCGCCCGCCGCCCCGAAAGCCACGGTCTGGCCCGTGGCCGGGTCCGGGCCCGGGGCGCAGTGGCCGTTGGTGTGGATGTGCACGCCGTGCGGGCCGGGGGAGAGCCCCTGCACGGTGATGGCGATGTCGACGCCGCCGGGTGTTTCGGTCAGCGTGGCCTGCCCCCGCGCCTCACCCGCGGGCGTGAACAGCCGCGCAACGGCGGGACTACGTTTCACGGCGTCGGCGGCCGTCGTGGGCGTGGGCGAGATCTGATGCGGGGTTTTACAGGCGGCCAGCACGAGCAGTGCCGCCAGTGCGCAGGTCGAGGGCAGGGCGCGTGGCATGGGAGGCTCCTTTCGGGCTCATGGGCCGGAGTAGGTGATGCGGTAGATGACGCCGTTCTGGTCCTCCGCCACCAGCAGCGAGCCGTCGGCGGCCACCGCCAGCCCCGCCAGGCGACCGAACTGCGCGGGACGGCGGGCCTTGCTCTGCTCCGACGGCGGCGGGTTCGGTCCGGGCTGTGTCAGGTGCTGTGGCGCCGCATCGATCAGCCAGCCCGTGGCGAAGTCTTCGATCGAGGTGGGCCGGCCCGATGCGTCGAAACGCACGCGGGCGATGCGGTAGCCGCTGGGCTGCGCGCGATTCCAGGAGCCACGAAAGGCGACGAAGGCATCGTTGCGGTATGCGGGCGGAAACTGGCCGCCCGTGTAGAAGGCGAACCCGATCGGGGCGGCGTGGGCGGTGTAGGTCAGCGTGGCGCCCGCGGTCGTGGGGCAGAACGCGTCTTTCGTCGTGCCGGGGGGGTCGTTGAAGACCTGTGGCGAGGGCCGGCGGTCCGGCTGGCAGAACGGCCAGCCGTAGTGCAGGTTGGGCTGCAGGTGGTTGAGTTCTTCCTGTGGTGTGTCGTCGCCGTGGTAGTCGGCGCCGTGGTCGAAGCCATACAGCTCGCCGCTGGCGGGGTGCCAGCCGAATCCGATGGTGTTGCGCAGGCCACGCGCGAACACGCTGCGCGCGCTGCCGTCCGGCTGGGCGCGCAGCAGGGTGGCGTTCTCAGGGTTGGCGTCGCGGCAGTCGTTGCAGGTGGAGCCCACGGAGATGTAGAGCATGCCGTCGGGACCGAAGCCGATGGTGCGGTTGGGGTGCTGGCCCGCGTCGGGCAGGTCATCGATGATCACGCGCGGCGTCGCCAGGGTTCCGTCGGGCTGCACGGCCGCGGTGAGCACCTTCTTGTCGGTCGCGATGTACAGATCGTTGCCCTGCAGGGCCAGGCCATGGGCAAGCTTGAGGTTCTGCGCCACCACCTGGCGTTCGTCGGCGCTGCCGTCGCGGTTGGTGTCGCGCAGCAGCAGCACATCCCCTTGCTCGCGCCGGCTCACGTACACGTCGCCCTGGGGCGTCGGCAGCAACCACCGCACGTTCTGGAGGTCCTTGGCGAACACGGTGATCCGAAAGCCCGGTGGCACGCGAAGCCAACCGAGCAGTTCGTCCTGAAACTGGATGGGGCTGGGCTCGAGCACGGTCACCGCCGTCGTGACCGGGCCATCGCCGGGGGGCAGTTGCGCGTGCGCCGGGGCCATGGCCAGCAGAGGGGCCGCGAGGGAGAGGGCGTGGATGGATCTCATGTCGGGCTCCGCGGGGGACGTGGCGCTCACCCGGCAAACGCCGTTCCTTGCGGCGATGGCTCCTGCCCGAGACGGGCGGCTTTATGGGACAATGCCCGCTTCTGTCCATCAGCAAGAGCGAGAAAGGCATGTCGGTTATGACACCGCGAACTCAGGAGTCCTTCTCCGCGGCCCATTGAGGCCAGCAGTTCGCGCCTGCCCGAATCCTTTTCCTCTCCCCACGAAAGCGCGGCCCCAGCCGCGCTTTTTTGTTTTCCGGATACGCAACATGCCCCAGATCACGCTCCCCGACGGTTCGCAACGCAGCTTCCCCGCGCCGGTGACGGTGGCCGATGTCGCCGCCTCCATCGGCGCCGGCCTGGCCAAGGCCGCGCTGGGCGGCAAGGTGGACGGCAAGCTGGTCGACACCAGCTTCACGATCGACCGCGATGCCTCGCTCGCCATCGTCACCGCCAAGGACGCCGAGGGCCTGGAGATGATCCGTCACTCCACGGCCCACCTGCTGGCCTACGCCGTGAAAGAGCTCTACCCCGAGGCCCAGGTCACCATCGGCCCGGTGATCGAGAACGGCTTCTACTACGACTTCTCGTACAAGCGCCCCTTCACGCCCGAGGACCTGGCCGCCATCGAGAAGCGCATGACCGAACTCGCCAACAAGGACGAGAGGGTCGAGCGCCGCGTGCTGCCGCGCGACGAGGCCGTGGCCCACTTCAAGGCCATGGGCGAGCACTACAAGGCCGAGATCATCGCCAGCATCCCGTCCAACGAGGACGTGAGCCTGTACCGCGAGGGCGGCTTCGAGGACCTCTGCCGCGGTCCGCACGTGCCCAGCACGGGCAAGCTCAAGCACTTCAAGCTCATGAAGGTGGCCGGCGCCTATTGGCGCGGCGATCACCGCAACGAGATGCTGCAGCGCGTCTACGGCACGGCCTGGGCCAGCAAGGAGGAGTTGCAGCAGTACCTGACGATGCTGGAAGAGGCCGAGAAGCGCGACCACCGCAAGCTCGGCCGTGAGCTGGACCTCTTCCACCTGGACGAGCACAGCCCCGGCACGGTGTTCTGGCACCCCAAGGGCTGGACGCTGTGGCAGGAGGTGGAGCAGTACATGCGCCGCGTCTACCGCGACAACGGCTACCTGGAGGTCAAGGGTCCGCAGATCCTGGACAAGGCCCTGTGGGAGAAGACGGGCCACTGGGACAAGTACCGCGACAACATGTTCACGACGGAGTCGGAAAAGCGCGACTACGCGCTCAAGCCGATGAACTGCCCGGGCCACATCCTCATCTTCAAACAGGGCATCAAGAGCTACCGCGACCTGCCGCTGCGCTACGGTGAGTTCGGCCAGTGCCACCGCAACGAGCCCACGGGCGGCCTGCACGGCATCATGCGCGTGCGCGCGTTCACGCAGGACGATGGCCACATCTTCTGCACCGAGGGCATGATCCTGGACGAGTGCGTGGCCTACACCAGCCTGCTGCAGAAGGTCTACAAGGACTTCGGCTTCGAGCACATCATCTACAAGGTGGCCACGCGTCCGGCCGCGCGCATCGGCTCCGACGAGAGCTGGGACAAGGCCGAACACGCGCTCATGGAAAGCCTGCGCCGCTCGGGCTGCGAGTTCGAGATCGCCCCGGGCGACGGCGCCTTCTATGGCCCCAAGATCGAGTACACGCTCAAGGACGCCATCGGCCGCCAGTGGCAGTGCGGCACCATGCAGGTGGATTTCTCCATGCCCGAGCGCCTGGACGCCGAGTACGTGGCCGAGGACGGCTCGCGCCAGCGCCCGGTCATGCTGCACCGCGCCATCGTGGGCAGCCTGGAGCGTTTCATCGGCATCCTGATCGAGCAGCACGCCGGTGCGCTGCCCGCCTGGCTGGCGCCCCAGCAGGTGGCGGTGCTCAACATCACCGACGCACAGGCCGATTACTGTCGGGAAATCGCGAAATCACTGAAGAATCAAGGGCTTAGGGTCGAGACGGACCTGCGCAACGAGAAAATAACGTATAAAATACGGGAGCACGCGTTGCAAAAGCTGCCTTTCATTGCCGTTGTGGGCGACAAGGAAAAGGCCGCTGGTGCGGTGGCGGTGCGGGCCCGGGGCAACAAGGACCTGGGTGTCATGTCGCTGGAGGACTTCTCCCAACTGGTCGCGACATCGGTTTCATCCAAGGCTTGAACGCCCTCGGGCACTGCCCGGTGAAGCTGCCGCACTGCCCAGCGCCCATGGCGTGTGCAGCCCGGCGGCCGAAAGGCCGTTTTTGACTCATTGACCCACGTTAAGGACACGCACCATCGCTACCAACTTTCGCGACCGCCGCCAGCGTGAAGAACGCGCGCACCGCCTGAACCGGGAAATCATGGCCCCCGAGGTCCGCCTCAACGGCCCGAACAACGAGCCCCTGGGCATCGTCAGCTTGCAGGAAGCCCTTCGAATGGCTGGCGAGCTCGACGTCGATCTCGTGGAGATCGCCGCCACCGCGGTTCCGCCGGTGTGCCGCCTGATGGATTACGGCAAGTTCAAGTACCAGGAACAGAAGAAGGCGGCCGAAGCGAAAGCCAAGCAGACGGTCATCGAGATCAAGGAAGTCAAGTTCCGCCCGGGTACCGACGACGGCGACTACAACATCAAGATGCGCAACATCCGCCGTTTCTTGGACGACGGCGACAAGTGCAAGATCACGCTGCGCTTCCGCGGCCGCGAGATCACGCACCAGGAGTTGGGCCTCGCGCTGTTGAACCGCATCCGCGACGAGCTGGGCGACCAGATCATCGTGGAACAGTTTCCGAAGCTGGAAGGGCGCCAGATGATCATGATGATCGCGCCCAGCCGCAAGAAGGTGGCGGCAGCGAAACCCACGGCCGAGGCGGCAACGCCGGCGGCCAGCCCATCGGCGGCTTGAGCCGCCGGCGGCAGACGGATTCGAGGGATTGAGCGGGCGGGGTTGGTCCCCCGCCGGTTCGAGGCACGGGCCGCAAGGCCGGTGCCGAAAAGAAGGTCTGAGAAGGCCTTCTCAAAAGTGGCTCGGGGCCCATCAAGACCGTGACCGGCTGTCACGGCGCCTCACGAGCACAAATCAAAAAGGAGCATTCCAATGCCCAAAATGAAGACCAAGAGCAGCGCGAAGAAGCGTTTTCGCGTTCGTCCCGGTGGCACCGTCAAGCGCGGTCAAGCCTTCAAGCGTCACATCCTGACCAAGAAGACCACCAAGAACAAGCGCCACCTGCGTGGGGCCGTCAACGTTCATGAGACCAACATGGGTCACATGGCGCAGATGCTGCCGTTCGCTGGCCTGTAATCAAGACGAACAAGGAGAAGCACTATGCCTCGCGTCAAACGTGGTGTCACGGCTCGCGCC
>NZ_DATIGV010000217.1:0-17819 GCF_035481345.1 Hydrogenophaga sp.
TTGGGCGCGGTCAGCACCGTGGGGCGCTGGTTGCCGGGGGCGCTGGGGTCGGCCACGATCTGCGCCCATGCCTGCGGGCTGGTGAGCGGGCTGCTCAGAACCAACGCCACGGCCCAATGCACAGCGCCTGCCAACCCACGCGTGGGCTTGAACACCACGCGGTGGTGCTTCTTCTGCTTCTTCACTCGTCCACTCCCTGATGTCGATCACTGCACCGTGCCCATGCACGGCGCGCGCGATCACATCAGGGGGAACGAAAACGGCCCATACCGCGAAGGCAGTAGGTGGGCCGGTTAAAGGCGGGATTCAGACAAGCTTCATGCGTTCATCACAACTGAAGCGCCCTGCCCCACCGACCGGTGCGGCGCGGTTCGCCGCGGCTCAGTGGCCGAGCAGGTTCTGCCGCACGCGCAGCAGGTGCGCCAGCGTCATTTCCTTCGCGCGCGCCGCGTCGCGATCGCGCAGGGCCTTCACGATCTCGCGGTGCTCGGCCTGGTAGGCCAGGCGGCGCTCGGGCGTCACGCTCTTCTTCTTGAGCTGGCCCCAGTCGCCCTGCGCGCGCACGGTCTTCATCAGCTCGAACACATTGGCCACGAAGCTGTTGTGCGCCGCGTCGGCGATGGCCTGGTGCAACTCGGCGTCCCAGTGCTCGAAGGCCTCCAGCGTGCTCGCGCGCTCGGCCTCGTCGCAGCAGTGGTCCATGCGCTGCAGGTCGGCCGTGTTGGCGTTGCGCACGGCCATGTCGATGATGGCCGGCTCCATCGCCAGGCGCGCCTCCATCAGCTCGGCCGGGCTGGTGTACCGCGAGGAGTCCTGCGCCACGCGCCGGCCCAGTTGGTCGCCCGCGCGCTCGCTCACGTAGGTGCCGCTGCCCACGGTCTGCTCGATCAGGCCCTGTTGCTTGAGCTCCAGCAAGGCCTTGCGCACCGTGGTGCGGCTCACGCCGTGCTGATCGGACAGCTCGCGCTCCGTGGGCAGGCGGTCGCCCGCGCGCCAGTGGCCGGACTGGAACTGGTCGAGAAGGGTCTGGCGCAGGTGGGTCGAGAGGCTCATGCGCGGCACTGTACCAAATCAGACCAATTGCGCTCAGCGAGCGTGCCCCAGGGTATTCCCGCAGTGGATCCGCTCCATGACGGCCTACTATTGCCGCTCTGGTACCAATTGGTATTTTTTGGTACCTGACATGAACCACCAGGAGATTTCGTGCGCATCGCCACCTTCGCCCATGAGGGCCAACGCCGCGTCGGCCTCGTCTCGGCCGACGGCCAGTCCGTCACCCCCTTCGACCTGTCGCCCGCCGACGCGCAGCGCGGCGCGCTGCCTCTGGTGGAGGCCGCGGCCGCCGGCCGCGCCCTGCCCGGTACCAAGCGCGCGCCCATCGCCTTGTCCGCCGTGCAACTGCAGGTGCCCATTCCCCTGCCCCGCCGCAACATCTGGTGCGTGGGCCGCAACTACCACGAGCACGCCAAGGAACTGCAGGGTTCGGTCTTCAAGAACAACAACGCCAACCCGGCGCAGTGGCCCATCGTCTTCACCAAGGTGCCCGAGTGCGTGGTCGGCCCTACCGATGCGGTGCGGCTGCCCGGCGAGGCCATCTCCCCGCAGATCGACTACGAGGCCGAACTGGCCGTGGTCATCGGCACCGGCGGCAAGAACATCGCCAAGGCCGACGCGATGAAGCACGTGTGGGGCTACACCATCGTCAACGACGTGACCGCGCGCGACGTACAGATGCGCCACCAGCAGTGGGACATGGGCAAGAGCTTCGACACCTTCTGCCCCATGGGGCCCTGGATCGTGACGGCCGACGAACTCGACGGCCAGCACACGCGCGTGCGCTGCTGGGTCAACGGCGAGCCTCGGCAGGATGGCCGCACCGAAGACCTGATCTTCGACATCCCCACGCTGATCGAGACCATCTCGCGCGGCATCACGCTCTACCCCGGCGACGTGATCGCCACCGGCACGCCCGCCGGCGTCGGCATGGGTTTGAGTCCGCCGCAGTTCCTCAAGGCCGGCGACGTGGTGCGCATCGAGATCGATGGCATCGGCCAGATCGAGAACCGCTTCGCCTGAACCTTTCTCTCCGCTTTTTTTCGCGCACACCACAACAGACAGGAGACACACGCCATGCAACGACGCGACTTCCACCGCCTGCTCGGCGCCTCGGCGGCCCTGGGCCTCACCGGCCTGGCCCCCGCCTTCGCGCAGGACCCGTACCCCAGCAAGCCCATCACCATGGTCGTGCCCTTCCCGCCCGGTGGCGTGGCCGACACCGTGGGCCGCCCCGTGGCCGAGGCCATGGGCCGGCACCTGAACCAGTCGGTGGTGGTCGTCAACCGCGGCGGCGCGGGCGGCGCCATCGGCATGGCGGCCGTGGCCAAGGCGCCGGCCGACGGCTACACCGTGCTCATGGCGCTCTCATCGTTGGTGGTGCTGCCCGAAGCCGACCGCATCCTCAACCGCCCCGCGCAGTTCGAGGTGAACCAGCTCGCCCCTATCGCGCGCATGACGGCCGACCCCACCGTGCTGGTGGTGCGAGCCGACAGCCCCTGGAAAACCTACGCCGAGTTCATCGCCTACGCCAAGGCCAACCCCGGGCGCATCACCTTCGGCTCCTCGGGCAACTACGGCACGATGCAGGTGCCCATGGAGCAGCTCAAGGCGGCCACCAACACCTTCATGCTGCACGTGCCCTACACCGGCGCGGGGCCGGCCATCGTGGGCCTGCTCGGCGGCCAGGTGGAGGCCCTGGCCAGCGGCCCGGCCAGCGTCGTCGGTCACATCAAGAGCGGGCGCATGCGCGCGCTGGCGCACTGGGGCGAAGGCCGCCTGGCCCTGCTGCCCGACGTGCCCAGCTTCAAGGAACTGGGCGTGAACATCAGCTACTCGCAATGGGCCGGCCTGTTCGCGCCGGCGGGCACGCCGCAGCCCGTGATCGACAAACTGCGCGAGGCCGCCCGCGCCGCTGCGCGCGACGAACGCACCGTACAGGTAATGACCACGGCTGGCACGCAGTTCCAGTACCAGGACGCGACCGAGTTCGACGCCTTCGTGAAGGCCGATGCGGCGGCGATGAAGGCGGTGGTGCAGCGCATCGGCAAGGTGAACTGAGGGATGCGCGGGGCGAGGGGCTCGGCCAGCCTCGCGCCGGCCGAAGCAACGCAAGCCGCAATGGGATGGCGCCTTACGGGAGTGGACTTTCTGGCCTTTCTGGCGGCCTCCATCTGCAGCCACAATGCCCCGCATGAAGCTGGTTTTCATCTATGGCCCCGTAGCCTCCGGAAAGCTGACGATTGCCAGGGCACTCGGGCGCTTGACCGGTTATGCGGTCTTTCACAATCACCTGATTGTGGATGCCGTTGCAGCGGCGCGTCGTCGAGAGCGTGGCTTGCGCCGGCGGCAGTACTCATTTTGTTCAGCTGACTGTGCCCGCCGATGTGCAGGAAGATCGCCTGACGGCGCCGAGTCGGGGGGAGTTTGGAAAACTGCAGTCCCTGCACCTGCTGCGTGAATTGCGTGCGCAATTCGAGGCGTCCGAGCGAGCGATGCCGAGAGGGCAAGTGGTCATAGACACCTCCGTCATTGACCCTGCAGGCGCCGCACGCCTGATTGTGGAAACCCTGGGCTTGCCTCAACAGCAGACGTAGCCAGCAAGCGAAGAACGGGAAAGTAGTCAGGACCAAACGCGCGCCTTCTCAGCGACTTTCCCACTACTTCAGCCCTAACACGTTGGTCGACGTCACGGCATTCTTCTGGTGTGGGATGGCGGGACCCCAAACGCGCGGGAATAGGCGCGGGAGAATGCCGCCGCACTGCTGAAGCCGACCATGGCAGAGACCGATTTGACGCTCCGGCCGACGCGCAACTCCGCCCTTCCCAGACACAGACGCCAGCCACTGAGATAGGCGATGGGCGATTTGCCTACGGCGCTGGTGAATGTCGAGATGAACTGACCGCGCGACATGTCCGCAATGAGGGCCAGTTCAGCGACCGTCCAATTCCGCGCCGGATCGTCATGCATGGCTACGAGGCTCTTATGCAGCCTCGGATGTGCAAGGCCAGCCAACATCCCGGCATCCACTGTTCCGTTTGCTATCGCTCTACGGACTGCCAAGACGACGACGATCTCACAAAGCCTCGCCCCCACGGTTCCACCACCACAGCGCGACACCTTCGCCTCGGCTACCACCAGTTCCGACAAGCCACGCAATTGCGGTTCTTCGATCAGCGAGAAGGACAGCTCATCAGGCAATGCGCCCACCAAGGGATTGCCACTGCCGCCGAAATCCACTTGGGCGGCAGCCCACAGGGCGGCTCCTTCTGGGAGCGCGGCAGTGAACCGAGCGCGGTAAAGCAGATGCGTCGGTTCTCCAACACCCCGCGCATCGATGATGAGGAGATTGGCGGTTTCAGCGGAATCGCACTGCTTCGCGGAGAGTGGGAATGCTCTGAGAAAAGCTGCCAGACGATCATGCTTTCGCGCCATTTCCGGACTCTCGATCATGCATTTCTTACGCTTCCTGATCACAAAGCTCCTATCCTATGTCCGACAGGGGATAGCCCGCAGAACGCAACCAACATGAGTGTCCTGATGCAGAGTTCCGCCGCCAAGTTTGACGCCTCTCGTGCCGACGAATATTCCCGTCAGAGTCGAATTGCTCTGGCCGGGTACGACGCCTGTCATGAACTATCCGCCTGCATGTTGTCGGCTGCTCTTGGCGCAGGAAGATCGGCCAAGGTTTTGGTCGTAGGGGCCGGTGGAACCGCGGGCGAAATCGTCGCAGCCGCACGGCTGGAACCACAATGGACATTCTGTGCGGTCGATCCATCGGGGCCGATGCTGGAGGTCGCTCAAGCCCACCTGATGGACGCCGGAGTGGCCGATCGCGTGGAGACGGTCCTGGGGACACTCGGCGATCTGCGTAGCGCCACATTGTTCGACGCTGCCATCATGATCGGCGTGTTGCACCACCTGCCTGGAGACGCGGCCAAACAGGAAATCCTGAGCCAGACTGCTTCCTGGCTGCAGCCGGGAGCGCCCCTGATCGTTGCGGGCAACTACCGGCACTATGCTTCCCAGCCGCTGCTCATGGCCGCCTGGGCGGCACGTTGGCGCATGAGCGGTGCGCAGCCCGAAGAGGTTCAGCTAAAGATGGCCAGGATCCTGCAAGGAGCCGAGCCGCCTCAATCAGAAGAGCGGGTCATCTCGCTGCTGAGCGATGCCGGATTCGACGAGCCGCTACGGTTCTTTTCAAGCCTGTTCTGGGGAGCGTGGCTGACCCGGGTCCGAGATGACAGCGCGACAGCCATTGCGCCCGCAGGCGTTGCCCTTGTCAGTCGGTAGCTATTTGACCCAGACGCCCAGGGCGCGGCGGTAAGCCACTGGCGGCGTGAGCGCTTGGTGGCGTTGGGCACATTTGCCATCGGCGGCCGGACCGGTTGCATGTGACCCCAGTCACTTCCCGCGCGACATTTCGCCTTCCACACTGGCAGGACCATGGCGCCCGCACCTTCGAGCGCTTCCCCACCCGCCCTTCGAGACAGGACCCTCATGCTGCCCGCCCCATTCAAGCGCTTGCCTCTGTATGGCTGCCTCGCGCTGACACCCGTGCTTGCCAGCGCGCAGATTGCCCCGCTGCTCACGACCGAACCGATGCGCAGCGTGCGCCAACTGGGTGACGGCGAGTTGAGCTGCGCGCAGATCCACGCGGAAACCCAGGCGCTGGAGAAGGCCGGCCAAGCGCACCAGGCAGAGGCCGCGCAGGCGCAGCAGGCCATGACGGACACGCAGAACGAGATGATGAAGCTCGCCAGCGAAGGCCGGGGGGGCGTGGGGTCCGCCATCGGCGGCAGTTTGCTGGGGCTGATACCCGGTGGCGGCCAGGTGCAGGGCTACGCCATGCAGGCCGCCGCCGAGGCGCGAAGGGCCGGCATGCAGGACAACACCAACAAGATGATGCAGGCGCAGACGCGCCTGGTGAATGCGGAACAGGCGCTGGAGCACGTGCAGGCGCGCAGCGAGCACCTGGTGGACCTGTTCCTGAAGAAGGGCTGCAAGCTGTCGGAAGTGAAGGCCGCGGCGGCCGCGGCCCGGTGACTGCGCGTCAGCGGCAGTTCTGATCGAAGGTGGTCGTCATGGTGTCGATCACCGCCGGACGCACCTTGAGCCAGGCCTCGGCCTTCATGCGGTTGGCGTTGGCCTCGCATTGCACGTGCGCGGGGGCTGGCGGCTTCTGCGGCATCAGGCGGATCAGGCCGGACAAGGCCTCGCAATACTGCTTGAAGTCCTTCTTCTGCAAGGCGTTGTCGCGTTGGGCACGCAGCTTGTCGTGTGCGTCGCACGACGGATCCGTCGCGGCGATGGACACGGTGGTGAGCAAGGACAAGGCGAGGCCGAGAACCGGTTTGAGCATGGGGGTGGGTCCGCGTGGGACTTGGGTTGAACAGACGGCCCCGAGTGTCGATGTGCGCCCTGCCCGGCGTAAGTGACCCGGGTCACATGCGCCAGTAACGGCGGATCAGCGCGCCAGCGCGTCCAGCAGTTGCTGCGTCTGCACCGGCTTGTGCAGGAAGGGCACGCCGCTGGCCTTGATCTCGCTGATGCGCTGGGGCGCGGTCTCACCGGTCACCAGCAAGGTGCGCAGGTGCGGCGCGCTGCTGCGCAGCGCCATCAGGAACGCCAGACCATTGCTGTCGCCCGGCAGGCGGTCGTCGGAGACGACGGCCTCGATGGGGTTCGCGGCCAGCAGTTGCCGCGCCTGCGGCAGGTCGCTGGCGCCATGCACGGTGCAACCGCACGACGAGAGCAGCAGGCTCAGCGCCTCGCGTCCCACCCGCTCGTCATCGACGATCAGCACGTGGCGCGGCAGGCGCCCTTCGCTCGCCACGGGGTCGACCACCGCCGGTCCTGCCAGCGCGGGTGCTCCGTCAACGGCCCGTGGCACCCACACCCGAAAACGCGTGCCCCGCGAGGGCGTGGACGACAGCTCGATGGGGTGCTCCAGCAAACCCGACAGCCGCTTGACGATGGACAGGCCGATGCCCAGGCCGGCGGCGCGGTCGCGCTGCGGGTTGTCCAACTGGTAGAACTCGTCGAACACGCGCGCCTGGTGCTCGCGGGCGATGCCGATGCCGGTGTCGATGACCTCGAAGCAGACCCAGCCGCAGCGCGCCACGGGCGCGCCCGCGCGCGTCGCGATCAGCACGCCGCCACTGCGCGTGTACTTGATGGCGTTGTCGATGAGGTTGCCGAGCAGGCGCGTGAGCAGCAAGGCATCGCTCATCACGGCCAGATCGCCCGGTGCACGAAAGCGGATCTGCAGATCGCGCGCCTGCGCGCTGCCGGCGAAGGTGTGGCTCAGCGAGAGGAACAGCCCGTGCACGCGAACGGCCTCGACGCGGGGCTGCACCGCGCCCGCGTCCAGCAGCGAGATGTCGAGCATGGTGTCGAGCGACTGGTTGAGCAGGCGCACCGAATGGCTCAGGCGGGTGACGGTCTGCGCGCTGTCCGGGTCCAGCCGCGAACGCTCCAGCACCGAGGTGAACAGCGAGATGGCGTGCAGCGGTTGGCGCAGGTCGTGGCTGGCGGAGGCGAGGAAGCGGCTCTTCTCCCGGTTGGCGTTCTCCACCAGTTCCACCTGTTGTTCCAGGCGGCGGGCCAGGTCCTCCTTCTCGAAGCGCACCGTCAGCGATTGCTCGAGCAGATCGGCTTGCTGGAAGGTCCACTTGAGCGTCATCACCAGAAAGAGCGCCATGCAGGCGGCCAGCACCCAGCCGACCAGGCCACCGTGCCAGAGGCAGGCGCTGACCATGCCCGCGCCGGCCGGCAGGCTGAAGGCGGCAATGGTCTGGCGGTGGGTGGAGACGATCGCGGAGCCCAGCGAGACCGCGCCCATGATGAAGATGGAGATCAGCACGGTGTCGTCGGTGCTGCGGTGGGCGCTCAGCATCCAGGGCGCCAGGCCCCACATGCTGCCCAGCAGCAGGATGTCGCGCACACGGCCGCGGAGGATGTCGGGCAGTTCGTGGTCCGGCAGCGGGCCATGGGCCTGCAACCGGCGCCGCCGCAGGTAGGTGGCGGCCACGACGGCGCAGAACAGACCGAGCCAGACCAGCGCCAGCACGGAGGTCCATTTCAGATAGAAGACCAGCGCCAGCGGCGTGGCGAAAGGAATGGGCGAGAGGATGCGCACCGGCCCGGTCTTCTGCAGCAGCAGTTCGAGCCGGATGCGCTGCACGGCCACGCGGGTCGACGTCTCCTCGCTCAAGGCCGGCTCATACAAACAGCCCGATCAACTCGGCCCTGGACCGCACGTTGAAGGCGAGGAAGACCGTGGACACGCAGTTCTTCACCGACCCGAGCGCCAGGCCGGTTTCGGCGGCGATGGCCTGGTTGTCGAGGCCGCCCAGGATGAGCTCGAGCACCTGCACCTGGCGGTCGCTGAGGCGGATGCCCGGCCGCAGACGCCGGCTGCGGGCCAGCGCGTCGCCGTGTGTCGCGGGCGCCTCGTCCGTCGCGGCGTCGGCGCCCGTCGCGGCGCGTTCGATGGTGTCGAGCAGGCCCTTCAGGTCGCCGGTGTCACCGGTCTTGCAGAAGTACCCCACCGCGCCGTGCGCGCGAGCCTCGTCGCGCACGCGCGCATCGTTCGAGCCCGAGACCACGGCGATCGGCAGGCGCGGGTGGCGTTGGCTCAGCAGCCGCAGCCCGGCGAGGCCGCGCGTGTCGCCCAGGTTCAGGTCGAGCAGCATCAGGAACACCTCGTCCGTGCGCTCCTCTAGGAAGCGCAGGGCCTGCTCCAGGCTGTGCGCCTCGGCCACGTGAAAGCGCTCGCCGAAATGCTGGCCGATGACCTGGCGCAGTCCCACGCGCACCAGCTCGTGGTCGTCGACGCTCAGGATGGTTCGCCGAAGCCGGAGTTCAGGCATCACCGGATCGGCCCTTGCGCTCTGTCGCCCACGCTGCCCGCCTCAGCGCCCGGCGGCGCGCGGCGCCACGGCGTCGATGCGCCGTTGCAGGCGCTCAGCGGTGGCCGTGTCGCCCGCCGCTTGCGCGCTGCGCTGCTGCACCAGCAGCCAGGCCAGCAAGGGCCGCGGCCAGCCCTGGCTTGAGGCGGTGTCCACCGCCAGTTGCACCAAGGCCGGACTGGCTTGTGCGCGCCGCAGGGCCGCACCGGCGGCCACGAGCCGGGTGATGGGGTCTTCCACGCCCTGCAGGGCCGAGGCCGGATCGGCCGCCGCGAGCGCGGCGCGGTGGGCCGCCGGCAGGCGCTCGGCGTCGCCCGCTTGCAGGCGGTTGGCCAGGTAGCGCGCGTAGGCCGCGTCCTCGGGCGTGGCGTCGGCCGCCAGGGCGTCGAAGCCCGAGCAAGGCTCGAACACCAGCGTGGCCACGCGCAGCGCGCAGCGGTGCAGTTCGGCACGGGCGACCAGGTCGAGCTGGCCGGTGCGCGCCACGGCCGCGCGGGCGCGGGTGAACTCAGCGCTTTCCACCGCGTCGCGGCCTTCCAGCCAGGCGATGGCCGACGCATCCAGCGAGCTGCGCGCGCTCATCTGCCAGGCCGGCGTGGGCGGGCCGCTGGAACACGCGGCCAGCGCGAACGAGAGAAACACCAGGGCGAGAACGCGACTCACGGGGCGGCTCATCGAAAGTCGTCTCATGGCAGCTTGATCTCCGTGTCGCGCGCGAACGGCCACTTGCGGTTGATCTCATCGATCAGGCCGTCGATCTTGCGCAGGCTGCTTTCCACGTCGGCGCGCAGCGGGCCGAGGTCGGTGGTGGCCTCGCGCGCGTTGCTGGCCACGCCCTGGGCTTCCACCAGCACGGCGTCCAGCTTTTTCAGGCTGCCCCGCGCCTGTTCCAGCAGGCCGTTCATCTGCACCACGGTGGCGCGCACGTCGCCCACCACACTGCCCTCGCCCGGCTTGGCGCCCTGGCCGAAGACCTGGCGGTCGGCGTTGGCCACCAGGCTGTCCAGCCGCGCGGCCAGACCGTCGGCGCGGGCGATGAGCGCGTTGCTGCGCTCGATGGCCTGGCTGAGCTGCTTCGCGTCGGCCTCGTTGCCCACCAGCAGGCCCAGGGCGCCTTGCGGGCCGTTGAGTTTCTCAGTGGTGGCGCGCAGGTTGGCCAGGGTGGTTTGCAGGGCCGCGTCCTCGCGGGTGATGGCGTTGAGGTTGTCCAGCAGCGAGCGCGCCGCCGCCGTGAGCTGCGGGATCTCGGCCGCCACGTCGCCGCGCAGCACGGTGCGCTCGGCGCCGTCTTCCAGGGGCGGGTCGTCCAGCACGCCGCTGAAGGCGCGGATGCGCGTGCCGCCCACCAGGCTGCGCTCCATGGTGAAGATGCTGGAGGTGCGCAGCCATTTCCCGTCGCGCTCGCGCACGTCGATCAGGATGCGCGCGTTGCCGTCGGCGCCCAGCTCCACACGCGCCACGCGGCCGATGGGGAAGCCCGCGAAGGTCATGTCCATGCCCACGGTCACGCCCTCGGCGTCGTCGGCGATCAGCACCACGCGCTGGGTGGGCTCGAACACGCCGCGCGCAAACATCACGAATACCACCGACCCCAGCACCAGCACCAGGGTCAGCGCCATCAGCAGCGCGGCCTTGAACTCCAGGCCGCGCACGGGCGGCGGCTCGGGCACCAGGGGTTCGTCGCCTTCCGGGGTGTGGTTGGGGGCGCGGTCGTGTTCGCTCATGTCAGTAGTAATTTCCCACCAGGGAGGCGATCTCGATCATCAGCAGCACGGAGAACAGCCGCGCGAATTCGAGCATTTCGCTGCGCATGCCGTAGCGGCCCTGCTCGTCGGGCTCGGCCGCGGCGGCCAGCGGCACCACGGCCACGGCCAGGCTGAAGAAGGCCGTCTTGAGCAGGAAGATCAGCGAGACCACGGAGTTGAACACGCGGCCCACGTCGTAGGTGTAGGACGGCACCGCCCAGGGCGACAGCCCGTGCACCACGAGGTAGGTGATCACCAGGGCCACCACGCCCGACAGGGCGGCCAGCAGCACCACGGCGTGCACGCTGGCCAGGGCGCGCGGCAGCAGCGTGCCGGCCAGGCCGGCGATGCCGGGGATGTGGCGGCCCGAGCGCTGGCGCAGGTCGAGCTGGTAGCGCAACTGCTCGGCGCCGGGCATGGCGTGGCGCAGGGCCACGAACAGGGCCGCGAAGAGCGGGATCAACTCCAGCACCAGGGTGCGCACCAGCAGCTCCAGCGCGTACTGCGTGAGGCCGTAGCTGCTGGCCGTGGCCGTGACGATGCGGATGAGGACCAGGCTGATGAGGGCCGACAGCACCAGGAACCAGGGCAGCAAGGGCAACACCGCCGACACCTGGTGCGACAGCACAGTGCGCGAGCGCCCGCCGGTGTAACTGCCGGGCGAGAGCATCAGCACGGTGATCTGCGCACCCATCTGCAGGGTGTGCCACCAGGCCACCACCTGGGCGCGGCCGCGCCGCGTCTGGCGCCGAAAACCCTGGTCCACGTCGGAGGTGATGCCACGCATGCGGCGCATGATAGCCAGCGCCGCTGTCGCCCCCCAACCGTCTCAAGCTGAGAAAACCGCGGTCACCCCGGCGACAACATGGTGAAAACGCCGATGGGCAAGATGCGCGGTGACGCTCCAATCGGCAGCACGTTCCCGCACAGGATTCCTCCAGGAGACACAACAATGCCCGACACCATCGCACCCGTGGTGCGCCGCCAGACCATCGCCGACGCCCTGCACCGCACCGCCCTGCGCCTGCCCGACAAGCTGGCCATCGCCTGCGGCAGCACGCGCTGGACCTATGCCGACTTCAACGCCCTCGTCTCGCGCCTGGCCGCCGGCCTGGCCCACCTGGGCGTGGAGGAAGGCGACCGCGTGGCCGTGCTGGCGCGCAACTCGCACGGCTTCGCGGCGCTGCGCTTCGCCATCGCGCGCCGGGGCGCGGTGCTGGTGCCCATCAACTTCATGCTCAAGGCCGACGAGGTGGCCTACATCCTGCGCCACGCGGGCGCCAAGACCCTGGCCACCGACAGCGGCCTGGCCGAACTGGCCCGCTCCGCCGCCGCGCAGGACACCGCAGTGGAACGCTTCATCTGGCTGCCCAGCGAAGACCCCACGGAGCCCGACCCGTCCATGCACCGCTTCGACCACCTGGCCGCCTGCGCCGAGCCCCTGCCCGAGGTGGCGCTGCAGAGCACCGACCTGGCGCAGATCGTCTACACCAGTGGCACCGAGTCCATGCCCAAAGGCGCCATGCTCACGCACGACGCGGTGCTGTGGCAGTACGTGAGCTGCGTGATCAACGCCGAGATTGCCGAAGCCGACGTGGCCCTGCACGCCCTGCCGCTGTACCACTGCGCGCAGCTTGACGTGTTCTTCGGTCCGGCCATCTACATCGGCAGCAGCAATGTCATCACTGGCAAGCCCGTGCCCGACCACCTGCTCAACCTGCTGGAACAGCACCGCATCACCAGCTTCTTCGCGCCGCCCACGGTGTGGATCGCGCTGCTGCGCTCGCCGGCCTTCGACGCCGCGCGGCTGAAGGCCCTGGCCAAGGGCTACTACGGCGCGTCCATCATGCCGGTGGAGGTGCTGAAGGAGCTCGCCTCGCGCCTGCCGGCGGTGCGGCTGTGGAACCTGTACGGCCAGACCGAGATCGCGCCGCTGGCCACCATGCTCGGCCCCGACGATCAGTTGCGCAAACCCGGCTCCTGCGGCAAGGCCGTGCTCAACGTGGAGACGCGCGTCGTCAACGACCTGATGGAGGACGTGATGCCCGGCGAGGTGGGCGAGGTGGTGCACCGCTCGCCGCACCTCATGCTGGGCTACTTCAACGACCCCGAGAAAACCGCGTCGGCCTTCTCGGGCGACTGGTTCCACAGCGGCGACCTGGCCACGCTGGACGATGAGGGCTACATCACCATCGTCGACCGCAAGAAGGACATGATCAAGACCGGCGGCGAGAACGTGGCCAGCCGCGAGGTGGAGGAAATGATCTACCGCCTGGGCGCGGTGAGCGAGGTGGCGGTGATCGGCCTGGCCGACCCGAAGTGGGTGGAGGCGGTGACGGCGGTGGTCGTCGTGAAGGCCGGCCAGTCGCTCACCGAGGACGAGGTCATCGCCCACTGCAACGCGAACATGGCGGGCTTCAAGAGCCCGAAGCGCGTGGTGTTCACCGACGCACTGCCCAAGAACCCCAGTGGGAAGCTGCTCAAGCGGGAGCTGCGGCTGCGCTACGCCTCCAGTTGAGGCCCCGTCCGCGCGGGCTCACAGGCCACACGGGGCCGACGGTCAGCGCGGCTCGTGGGCGTGCTTCGGCGCCTGGGCCAGCGCCCAGGCCACGTGCTCGCGCACCAGTTCGCTCGGGTCGTCAGCCCGCGCCTGCAGGGCCTGCCGCACCGCCTCATCCCCCGTCGCCCGCAACGCATTGCCCAGGCCCACCGCCAGGTTTCGCAGCCAGCGCTCGTGCCCGATGCGGCGGATCGCGCTGCCCTCGGTGCGGCGCAGGAACTCCTCTTCGCTCCAGGCGAAGAGTTCGACCAGCGTGGCGCCGCTCAGGCCCTCGCGCGCATCGAAATCGGGCAGCGTGGCGCGCTGCGCGAACTTGTTCCAGGGGCACACCAGCTGGCAGTCGTCGCAGCCGTAGATGCGGTTGGCCATGGCCGGGCGCAGCTCGGTCGGAATGGGCCCCGCGTGCTCGATGGTGAGGTAGCTGATGCAGCGCCGTGCGTCCACGCGCTGCGGGCCGGTGATGGCCTGCGTGGGGCACACGTCGATGCAGGCGCTGCAACTGCCGCAGTGGTCGGTGACGGGCGCCGACGGCGGCAACGCCAGGTCCACGTAGATCTCGCCGAGGAAGAACATGGAGCCCGCCTCGCGGTGCAGCGTCAGCGTGTGCTTGCCGCGCCAGCCGATGCCGCTGCGCGAGGCCAGCTCCACCTCCAGCACCGGGGCCGAGTCGGTGAACACGCGGTGGCCGAAGGGGCCGATGGCCTCGGCGATGCGCTCGGACAGTTGCTGCAGGCGCGCGCGCAGCACCTTGTGGTAGTCCCGCCCGCGGGCATAGACCGAGACGATGGCCTCGCCCGGGCGCTGCAGGCGGGCCCATTCCTGGTCCACCCAATCGGGCGGCGTGTCGCGCGGCAGGTAGTCCATGCGCGCGGTGATCACGCTCAGCGTGCCTGGCACCAGCTCCGCGGGGCGGGCGCGTTTGAGGCCGTGCGCGGCCATGTAGGCCATCTCACCGTGGCATCCAGCCGACAACCAGGCCATCAATCCCGGTTCTGCGGCCCGCAGATCCACCCCGGCCACCCCGATTTGGGAGAATCCGAGCTGTCGTCCCCAAGCACGCAACTGCGAGACGAGTTGAGCAGCATCCAACACAGCCTTCATGGGGCGCCGATGGTAGCAACGGCCCCCGCCACCTGGCAGGGCCGCTGGGCCCACGAAGCCGATACGCAGGCCTTTGCCCAGCGCCTGGCCCTGTGCCCCGCCGTGGCCCACGCCACCATCGCCCTGCACGGCGACCTCGGCGCCGGCAAGACCACCTTCGTGCGCCACCTGCTGCGCGCGCTCGGCGTCAGCGGCCGCATCAAGAGCCCCACCTACGCGGTGGTGGAGCCGCACACCAGCGTCGACTGCCCCCTGATGCCCGCGGGTGAATCCCTGTCCATCTGGCACTTCGACTTCTACCGCTTCAGCGACCCGCGCGAATGGGAAGAGGCGGGTTTTCGGGAACTGTTCGCCAGCGCGGGCCTCAAGCTGGTCGAGTGGCCCGAGCGCGCCGCGGGATTTTTGCCCCCCATCGACCTGGACCTGCACATCGACCCCGACCCGATGATCAACGACCCCGAGCACGACGACGCGCGCCTGGTGCGCGCCGTTGCCCGAACCCCCGCCGGCCACCTTCTGCTGGAAGCGGTCACATGACGGGGCCGACCGACCGCTCCACCCTCCCCCGCCGCGCCCTGCTGCAGGCCGGCACCCTGGTGCTGCTGCTGGGCAAGGCGCACATCGCGCGTGGCGCCAACGTGGTGGCCGTGCGCATGTGGCCGGCCGAGGACTACACCCGCGTCACCATCGAAAGCGACGCGCTGCTCAAGACCAACTCCTTCATGGTGAAGGACCCGCCGCGCCTGGCGGTGGACATCGAGGGCGTGGACCTGTTGCCCGGCCTGCGCGAACTCGTGGGCCAGCTCAAGTCCGACGATCCCAACATCGCCGGCCTGCGCGTGGCGCAGAACGCGCCCAACGTCGTGCGCCTGGTCATCGACCTCAAGCACGACATCAAGCCGCAGATCTTCAACCTGCAACCCGTGGCCGCCTACCAGCACCGCCTGGTGTTCGACCTCTACCCCGCCGCGCCGCCCGACCCCTTGTTGCAGATGGTGGCGCAGCGCACCCAGGGCGACGCCGCCGCCAGCGAGCGCGCCGCGCGTCTGCTGGGCCTGGAGACCGAAGGCCTGGCCCGCACCCAGCCGCACGACCCGCTGGGCGACCTGATCGAACGCAGCCAGCGCGGCGGCACCACGCCACCCGACGCCCCCGCCGACGCGGCCCCCACACCGCCGAGCGAACCCACGGCCGTGGCCAAGGCCCCGCTGCCGCCCGGTCCCAGCAAACAGCGCCCTGGGGGCGGTGGCGCGGTCGGCAAGCCCAAGCCCACCGAACGCCTCATCGTCGTCGCGCTCGACCCCGGGCACGGCGGCGAAGACCCCGGCGCCATCGGCCCCAAGGGCACGCAGGAGAAACAGGTGGTGCTGCAGATCGCGCGCAAGCTGCGCGACCGCATCAATGACACCACCGTCAAGGGCAACCCCATGCGCGCCTTCATGACGCGCGACGCCGACTTCTTCGTGCCCCTGCAGACGCGCGTGGCCAAGGCCCAGCGCGTGCGCGCCGATCTTTTCATCAGCATCCACGCCGACGCCTTCTACAGCCCCCGGCCGCAAGGTGCCAGCGTCTACGCGCTCAGCATGCGCGGCGCCAGCTCCGCCGCGGCGCGCTGGATCGCCGACAAGGAAAACAACGCCGACCTGGTGGGCGGCCTGAACGTGCGCGCGCAGAACGCCACTGTCCAGCGCGCCCTGCTCGACATGAGCACCACCGCGCAGATCAACGACAGCCGCAAGATCGCCACCAACCTGCTGGGCGAGGTGGGCCGCCTGGGCAAGCTGCACAAGCCCCGCGTGGAGCACGCCAACTTCGCGGTGCTGCGCGCGCCTGATATCCCCAGCGTGCTGGTGGAAACCGCCTTCATCAGCAACCCCGACGAAGAACGCCGCCTGCGCGACCCCAAGTACCAGGACGACCTGGCCGATGCGCTGCTGCGCGGCATCGTGAAGTACTTCGAAGCCAACCCGCCGCTGGCGCGCAACCGGCCGATCTGAGCGGCGTGGCTTCCACCGTGGCGACCCGGATCATCGAGGTGCTGGTGAAACCCAACGCGCGGGTGAGCGAGTTGGTGGAGAACGGGGATGGGACCTTCACCGCCCGACTCAAGTCGCCGCCGGTGGATGGGAAGGCGAACGAGGAATTGATCGGGCTGGTCGCCAAGCGCTTCGGATGCGCCAAGTCGGGGGTGGGGATCAAGACGGGGGCTTCGGGGCGGAGGAAGCGCTTGGTGATCGACGGGGGGTGAAGGGGCGGGTCGGCTACAAACTGAGTTCCACTTGCGGGGCGGTCGCAACGAATATGCGCTCTATGCCTCGCTGCTGTCGTTCGTCGCTACCGCGACTGCGTGGATCGGGTCGTCGCATGCGACGTGCCAACTTGGCTGCCGCATTCCTTCATCTTCAGAACTCCAACTTTCTCACGCGAGTGGTCATCGCTCCCACATATTGAGGATATCGCCAGGGCGTCGATCTCCTTAGATTTACATGGCGCACTGTGTGGGCGCGTGGCTTCTCGATTCGCGGTGCTCGCTTAGCCCTTGGCACGAGAAGATTCGAATTTGTCTCAACCCGAAAAGGAGATCGGTTATGAGGAAAGGAATTGCTTTGCTCTTGCTGGCATTGGCAGCAGTCTCATTTGCTCATGCACACTCAGGCGGCACTGATAAGAACGGCTGCCATGCTGGCTCTAAGCCGTATCACTGTCACTAGAGTGCCCAATCGGCTAAGGGCGTTAGGAGTTGCGCTGCCTCCCGCTATCGTGGTGGCGCTCAGCGGCAAAGCTCACACTTCAGGACTCACAGCTCGCCATGAAACCCTTGTTGCTCTTTCTCGTCATAGCGATCATTTCCGCATGGTTCTTTGGCAGTGACGAACTGGACACCTACGCAAGAGAATCTAAGATCAGCGTCGCGCCCAGGTACGCCACGGGAGTTGTCAGCGAGACACTGAAGTCCGAGAGTCGAAGGGGACTGCGTTCGTTCCGGGTCCGCTATCAGTTCATGGTTGATGGGAAACAGTACTTCTCGACCACCACCGAAACGGACGAGCAAGGCGCAGCGAGCTACGTACTGAGTGGGCCGACGCTGATCGCCTACGATGCACGTGACCCTCGCACCAACACGCTGAAGCAGTACTACGACCACCGACAAAGGAGACAGCCGCTATGGCAGGCGCTTGTCATAGTTGGCATCCTCTCGGTCGCCATCGCCCTACCGACGTCTCTTCTCCTCAGTTGGCGTTTCGGTTGGTTCAAGCGCAGGCCCCGGTAAGGCCGTCCCTTAGCTGAAGCGGCACCTTCACAAGAACGTCGCTTGGCCTTAATGTTGAATGGCTGCTTCAGAAATCGCGCAAAGGCCGCTCTCGGCGGCCGCGGCCAACCGCGGCGAGATGTCGACCGGCAGCAACCGCTGTGATGCCAAAGACCGGGTTCCAAGAGACTGCTCA
>NZ_DATIGV010000218.1:0-72320 GCF_035481345.1 Hydrogenophaga sp.
TGTTTTCCCGCCGCTGCCGATGAGGGTTCGCGTACTTGGATGTTCCGGCGCCATTGCCCAAGGCTGCCGGACCACCGCATTCCTGATCGACGACGACACGCTCATCGACGCCGGTACCGGCGTGGGGGATCTGAGCGTCGACGAGATGCAGCGCATCAACCACGTGCTGCTCACGCACGCACACCTCGATCATGTGGCTTCGCTGCCGCTCATGCTTGATGCGGTGGCCTCTCGACGGCTGGCGGATGGTCGACCCGCGCTGGCGGTGCACGCACTTCCCGGCACCATTGCCGCCTTGCGGACGCACATCTTCAATGACGTGATTTGGCCGGATTTTTCACGCATCCCGTCTGAGGCGGAGCCCCTGATGCGCTTCGTGCCGTTCGATGTCGGCGATGTCGTCAAAGTCAACGGCAAGTGTTTTGAGGCCCTGCCGGCCGTGCACACCGTCCCGGCGGTGGGCTTCGCGGTGGCTCGCGAGGGCGGTGGCGCGCACTGGGTGTTCAGCGGAGACACCGGTCGCAACCCGGCCTTTTGGAGCCGCATCAACCAGCTGGATGTGGCGCAACTCGTCATTGAAACGGCCTTTAGCGATCGCGAGGCCGACTTGGCGCACCGCAGCCAGCACCTGGCGCCGATGCTGCTGGCCGAGGAACTGCGCCACATCGCGCCGGGCAACCGCTACCCGATCCACATCACCCACACCAAGCCCGCGGAGACTGACCTGATCGCGGACGAGATCCGGCGAATGGGGCTCGATGCGCCGCACGACATCCGTTGGCTCAGCGCGGGGCAGGTGTTCGAGGTCTGACAAATTCTGTCGGCCTCGACGCGGGCGACAAAATTTGTTCCGTTTCGGATAGGTCAAAAGGCCGCGATTGGTCGTCCACTGGCCGGTCATCCACCCAGTCGGCGCGCTCATCTGTCACAGCCGGCTGGCACGCCATCTGCAGAAGGGGATGCGTCTCAACCCCAACCCCCCTTTCCGGAGGAGTTCTCAATGAAGCGTACGATTCAAAAAGGTTTCACCCTGATCGAACTGATGATCGTGGTAGCCATCATCGGCATTCTGGCGGCGGTGGCGCTGCCAGCGTATCAGGATTACACGACACGTGCCCGCGTGTCGGAGGTGATGCTCGCGGCTTCCGCTGCGCGCACTGCTGTCAGCGAAGCAGCTCAAACCACCGGCAGCATGCCCCCTTCGGCCAGCGCTGGTGACCTGTTCGACAGCCAAACGTCCACGTACGTGAATTCGGTGACGTATGCGCAAACTACCGCCTCCGTTGGTGTGGTCACCGCAACGGCTCAGGGCGACCCGGCCATCAACACCCGTACCATCACGCTGACCGGCACGATGGGTGGCAACGGACAAGTCACGTGGGTGTGCAGCGGCACTATTCTGTCCAAGCACCGTCCGGCCTCCTGCCGCTGATAGCTATCAACACTCAGTGATCGCGAAAAAGGGCCCCGGAGGGGCCTTTTTTTTTGAGACCCCGCAAATGCAAGCTGTAAAGAACCTTCCGATTTGGACGCCTCTAGCGTCGTTGGCGTTGGCTTTGGCTTGGCTATTGCCCAATGCGAGTCCGCCTTGGCTGGCATTCCACAAGGACGCCTGGATCGCCGGGGCAATTGGGGTGGTACTGGTTGTAATGGTTTGGAAAACTCGTCGGCAAGTTGATCTGCCTGCGACCGTCACGCCCCTTGTTTTCGTGTTGTTGATGTTGGCCGGACTCACCTTCGGCCAATGGGTGTTTGGGCAGATATTCTTTGTAGGCCATGCGTTGTTGGGCGCGGCCTATTTTCTGGCTGCTGCGCTCTCCGTGGCCTTGGCTCAACGCTGGGAAGCGGCAGAACCGCACGCGGTGGGTGACTTCTTTTTTGGGGCGATTCTCATTGCGGCGCTGGTCACCACAGGATTCATGCTTGTCCAATGGCTGCAGCTGTCCCAGTGGGAGGTGTGGATTCAGCCGGTGCCTATCGGAAGGAGGCCGTTCGGCAACCTAATTCAGCCCAATCACGCAGCGTCTGTGCTGGTTCTGGCCATGGTTTCTCTGCTTTGGTGGGCCTACAGGGGCAAGCTGGGCACGTCAGTGGGGCTGCTTGGGGCATCCTATCTGTCCGTGTTCGTCGCCATGACCGGTTCGCGAATTGGCCTGCTTTCCCTCTTCTCGGTGGTGGTTGCTACCCTGGTCATGGTCTTGCGATCACGGCAGTGTGGCTCCTGGAAATGGGTGTTGCTGACACAGATGGTGTTGATTCCACTGTGCGCTGTCTTGCTGAGCTGGGACTGGGGCCCGAACGTCTCGATGGGCACGGGGCCATCGGGGGCGCTGCAACGCGAACTCGCCGGCGCACGGCAGCAGGTGTATGTGGGTTACCTCAACGCCGTATTGAATCGGCTTTGGTTGGGTTATGGATTTGCCCAATCGGTGTCGGCACAGGCCTATTTGTGGGAGATCGGAATCGCGTTGCCTGGGCTTTTCACCTGGGCTCATAACGCCTTTCTCGATCTCGCGTTGTGGTTCGGGTTGCCCCTATCCATCCTCGCTGTAGTTGCGGTGGCCTTCACAGTGTGGCGATTGATGTCCGCGCCGCAAAGCACTGCTCGCTGGATTTACATGGCAGGTGTGCTGGTAATCTTTCTGCACGGCATGGTGGAGTTGCCACTGGCTTATGCGTACTTTCTGTTGCCAATTGCTCTGTTAACAGGAGCCGCACAAGCGGGAGCTCGCTTGCCGGGAGTAACGATTCCTCTCCCGGTGGTCATGGGTGCTCTCTTCTCCATGTGCTTGTATCTGGCGGTGCTCTGGTATGACTACCTTCGCGTCGAGCACGCCTTTAACATTTGGCGCTTCAAGCATAGCAATATCGGTACCTATCACCCCAAAGAAATCCCGAGTACGCTGGTCTTGGACCAGTTTGAAGCGTTGCTCACGGGGCTTAGAGCCGAAGGTGCCCTGGATCCAAGGGCTTTGCGTGGCTTTCAGGAGGCGGTGCTGCTGCATCCATCGGCGTCGGCCTTGCAGCAACTCGCGGAAGTGCAAGTCCGCAGTGGCCAAGTGCAGGCAGCCCAGCAAACGGCGGATCTCGCCTGGTTGTTGTCGCTGCCAGACGTTCGAAAAGCGTTGGCACGCCGTTGGCAATACCTCGCCAGCTTGAATCCGGCCTACACAGCAGTCACGTGGAGAGAGGACTGAGCGGGGCGGCGAAGAAATGCCCACTCTTGCCTCCCCTCTTCTCCCTCAACCTCACCCCCTCAACCACCATCCCCCTATCCACCGCCTTGCACATGTCATAAATCGTGAGCAAGGCCACCGCCGCCGCCGTCAGGGCCTCCATCTCCACCCCCGTCTGCGCCGTGCACTCCGCCGTCGCCGTGCACAACACGCTGCAATCGGCGGCTTCCACCGTCAACTCCACCGCCACCCGCGTCAGCGCGATCGGGTGGCACAGCGGAATGAGATCGCTGGTCTTCTTGGCGGCCATGATGCCGGCCAGCCGGGCCACCCCCAGTACGTCGCCCTTCTTTGCCGTGCCCGATTCGATCAACGCCAAGGTCGCCGGCTGCATCGTGATCCGTCCTTCGGCGATCGCGATACGGTGAGTGCTTGCTTTTGAGCCCACGTCCACCATGTGGGCCAGGCCCTGGGCATCGAAATGAGTGAGAGGATTGCCGGACGCCGCCGGAGAAGAAGGGGACTTGGACACGTTCTTGACGCCTGGTAACGCCGCTTCATGGCGGCTTTGCGCGTTCGCGCGGTGAACCGGTAAGGGGTTGGGGGCATCATACGGCCATGTTTTCGACCCCTGCGGGCCCCCGGCGGCCCCCGCGATTGGCGCTCTCGCTGCTGGCGCTCGCACTGGCCTGGCCCGCAAGCCTCGTTCATGCGCAGAACGATGCTGCCGCCCGCGCCGCCGCGCAGCGCCCGGGCGCGAACGCCCAAGGCAACCCGGGCGGCAACCTCGCGCTCCCCAGCCTCGGCGACGGCGAAGGCCTTACCGTGTCCGCGGAGCGCCGCCTCGGCGACCGCATTGCCCGCAGCATCTACCGCGACCCGGACTACCTCGACGACGCCATGCTCGTCGACTACCTGCAGCTCCTGTGGCAGCCTCTGCTGGCCGCCGCCAAGCAGCGCGGGGAGGTGCCGTCCGAGCTGGCCGAGCGCCTGGCCTGGGAACTCATGATTTCGCGCGAGCGCAGCGTCAACGCCTTCGCCTTGCCCGGCGGCTACCTGGGCGTCAACCTCGGCCTGCTCGCGGTGACGGAGCGCCCCGAGGAATTGGCCTCGGTGCTGGCGCACGAGCTGAGCCACGTCTCTCAGCGCCACATCGCGCGGATGATGTCGAACGAGCAGCGCATGGCGCCCTGGATGATCGGGGCCATGATCCTCGGCGCGCTGGCGGCCGGGTCCAACCCGCAAGCGGCGGGTGCCGCCATCGCAGGCGGCTCGGCCGTGGCCGCGCAGCAGTCGCTCAAGTTCTCGCGCGACATGGAGCGCGAGGCCGACCGCGTCGGTTTCGGTGTGCTTACGGGCGCGGGCTTCGACGGACAGGGCTTTGTGAGCATGTTCGACAAGCTGGCGCAGGCCTCGCGATTGAACGACGACGGAGCCTTCCCCTACCTGCGAAGCCACCCGCTCACGGGCGAGCGCATCGCGGACATGCAGTCGCGCCTGCCCTCAGCCACTGCGGGGGTGGGCCCGCGCGCGGACGCCCCCGTGCGCCCCGCCGGCCTGCCTTCGGCCGCGATGCACGCGCTGGCCTCGGCGCGCGCGCGCGTGCTGGCCGAGCGCAACAGCACGCGCTGGTCCGGCTGGGTGCAGATCGCGGCCGGGCCCGCGGCGAAGCCCGGCGACCTTTACGCGGGTGCCTTGGCCGCGCAACGCCTGGGCCAGCACGAGCGCGCGGCCGAGTTGGCCCAGCGCCTGCGCACCGCCGTGACCGGCAGCGACGCGCGCGGCATGGCCGACGCCTTGATGCTGGAGTTGCTGATGTCGCCCGGTGCGCCCGCCAATCCGCCCCTGCTGGCCGAACTGCGCGACGCGGCGATGGCCTCGGGTTCGCGCGGGCCGCTGCTGCTGGGCGCCCAGGCCGCCATCTCCAGCGGGGAAGCCGAGCGTGCCGCTTCGCGCCTGCAGGTCTGGGTGGTGGACCACCCGCGCGACGCACAGGCTTGGCAGATCCTGTCGCGCGCGCACCAGAACCGAGGTCGCACGCTTCGCGCGGTGCGCGCCGAGGCCGAGGCGCGGGCCGCGCATTTCGACTGGGACGGTGCGCTCGAGCGCCTGAAGGCCGCACAGGCCCTTCCGCCCGCTCAGCGCAACGCCGATCCGATCGAGCTGGCCATCGTGGACAGCCGCCGCCGCGACGTGGAAGACCGCCTGCGCGAGGCGATGCGCGAAGAAGACAAGCGCTGAGCGCCGGGCCAGGTTTGGATTGCCGTGACGCTGGCCGGGGGCGCCAGGCGAGCCAGGCTCAGGCTCAGGCTCAGCCCAGGCGAAGGCTGCGCAAGGCGGCGTCCACCACCAGCATGATCACCGAATAGATGATCGAGCCCAGCAGGGCCGCCCAGAAGCCGGCCACGTAGAAGCCGTCGAGCACGCTGGCCGCCGCCCAGAACAGCAGGGCGTTGATCACGAACAGGAACAGCCCGAAGGTCACCAGCGTCACCGGCAGCGTCAGCAGCACCAGCACCGGGCGCAGCAGCATGTAGAACAGGCCGATCACCGCCGCAGCGATGAGCGCCGACGGGAAGCTGCGCACTTCCACGCCGCCATACAGCCAGGCCACCAGCAGCAGCGCGCAGGCCGCCAGCACCCAACGCAGGATCAGCCGCATGCCTGCCTCAAGCCTTCTCGGACGCCGCCGCGCGTTGCGCGACGCGGCGGTTGTGCATGTAACCCAGAGCCAGCACCACCACGATGGTGAGCACCACGAAGCCCCAGTAGGCCGCCAGGTGCGAGGGCTCGCCGCCTTTGAACCAGGGCGCCAGCAGCTTCTCGTTCACCACCATCTTGCCCGCGGTGAAGGCCAGCACGCCCGCGCCGATGTACATGATGGCCGGGTACTTCTCGACCAGCTTGAGAATCAGCGTGCTGCCGAACACCACGATCGGGATGCTGATCAGCAGGCCCAGGACCACGAGGTCGAAGGCGCCTTGCGCCGCGCCGGCCACGCCCAGCACGTTGTCGATGCCCATCACCGCGTCCGCGATGATGATGGTCTTCATGGCGCCCCAGAAGGTGGTGGCGGCCGGGCCGTGTTCGTCGCCATCGCCTTCTTCCTCGGCGATCAGCTTGTAGGCGATCCACATGAGCGCGACGCCGCCGATGGCCATGAGGCCCGGGATGCGCAGCAGCCACACCACCACCAGCGTCATGGCCGAGCGCACGACGATGGCACCGACCGTGCCCCAGACGATGGCCTTGCGCTGGTGCTGCTTGGGCAGGTTGCGGGCGGCCAGGGCGATCACGATCGCGTTGTCGCCGGCGAGCACGAGGTCGATGAGGATGATGGCCAGCAGGGCGGACCACCAGGCAGCGGACATGAATTCCATGATGAAAAGGGGCTCCAGAGGGGAAGAAGTCTGAAGGTCTCGCCCGGCGCCACGTGTCCGTGGGCCCAACGCGCCGGGTGTCGCCGCCGAGCGAGCACCGTATTGACGACGCGTTGACCGGCGCGACAAGGCACCAGAAGGAGCCGCCGCCGCGCCCGGGAGCTACTCCCCTTCCGCGAAACCGTGGATTGTATGCGGCGCGGCCACTGGCCCACCAGTCGGTCCCACCGTGAAACTGCGTACGCAGTATCCCTCACCCACGGCGGCCCACGCCGTGGGGGCGTTTTATCATCGCGCTCCCATGGCCGGCATCCACATCACCGACATCGAAGCGGCCATCAACTGGTGGCGCGAACGTTCCCCTTCGCCCGACGGCGTTTCCCTGCCCGCGCCCACGCGCGCGCTGGCCGAGGTGTACGCGCAGATGGTGTTCTTCCACGAGGCCGAGGCCGACGAGAACAGCATGCCATCCAAGGCCCGCGAGGCCTGGCTGGCCTGGTACGCCACCACGCCCGACACGCCCTGCATCGCCATCTGCTCCACCAGCCAGGGCGACGACGTGTGCAAGGGATGCGGCCGCCTGTTCGAGGAGGTGCAGCGCTGGACCGAGATGTCGCCGGGCGAGAAGCGCGCCACCTGGCGGCGCATCACCATCGAGGGCGATGCCTGGCGTTTCAACCGCTACCGCGAGCGGGCCGCCGCGTAGAGGCGATCCGCCGCGCCCTGCAAGGGGCGGACCCGCGAAGCGGCGGAGCGAGGGGGCCAGCTCAGGCGCGTTTGGCCAGTTCCGCCGCCTTGCCGGTGTAACTGGCCGGCGTCATCGCCAGCAGCCGATCCTTCTCGGCCTGCGGAATCTCCAGGCTTCGGATCAACGCGTGCATGGCCTCGGCCGTGACGGTCTTGCCGCGCGTCACTTCCTTGAGCTTCTCGTAGGCGCCCGACACGCCGAAGCGCCGCATCACCGTCTGGATGGGCTCGGCCAGCACCTCCCACGAGGTGTCGAGGTCGGCGGCCAGCGCCTCCTCGTTCAGTTCGAGCTTGCCCAAGCCCACGCCGAGCGCGTGATAGGCCAGCACCGCGTAGCCCAGGGCCACTCCCATGTTGCGCAGCACGGTGGAGTCGGTCAGGTCGCGCTGCCAGCGGCTCACGGGCAGCTTCTCGCTCAGGTGGCGCAGCAGGGCGTTGGCCAGGCCCAGGTTGCCCTCGGCGTTCTCGAAGTCGATCGGGTTGACCTTGTGCGGCATGGTCGACGAGCCGATCTCGCCCGCCTTGAGCTTTTGCTTGAAGTAGCCCAGGCTCACGTAGCCCCAGATGTCGCGCGCGATGTCGACCAGGATGGTGTTGGTGCGCGCCACCGCGTCGAACAGCTCGGCCATGTAGTCGTGCGGTTCGATCTGGATGCTGTAGGGCTGGAACGTGAGGCCCAGGCCCAGGGGTTCGGGCGTCTCCACCACCTTGCGGCTGAAGGCTTCCCAGTCGAAGTCGGGCCAGGCCGCCAGGTGGGCGTTGTAGTTGCCCACCGCGCCATTCATCTTGCCCAGCAGCTTCACGTTGGCGACGCGCTCGCGCGCGGCGGTCAGGCGCACCACCACGTTGGCGAGCTCCTTGCCCACGGTGGTGGGGCTGGCTGTCTGGCCGTGGGTGCGGCTGAGCATGGGCACGGCCGCGAAGCCGTGCGCCATTTCGCGCAGCTTGTCGATCACCGCGTCCAGGGCGGGCAGCAGCACCTGCTCGCGCGCGCCCTTGAGCTGCAGCGCGTGGCTGGTGTTGTTGATGTCCTCGCTGGTGCAGGCGAAGTGCACGAACTCGGCGGCGCGCTCCAGCTCGGGCCGGGCCTCGAACTTCGACTTGATCCAGTACTCGACGGCCTTGACGTCGTGGTTGGTGGTCTTCTCGATGGCCTTGATGGCGTCGCCATCGGCCTCGCTGAAGTTTTTCACCAGGCCCAGCAAGTAAGTGCGCGCACCGGGCGACAGCGGCTTGAATTCATCGAAGCCCGCGTCGGACAGGGTGATGAACCAGGCGATTTCAACCTGCACGCGCCGGTGCATGTAGCCCAGCTCGCTCATGAAGGGGCGCAGCGGCGCCAGGCGCCCGGCGTAGCGGCCGTCCAGCGGCGACAGGGCGGTGATGGGGGAGAGGTCGGCGCTCGTGGGCGCGGCGGGAGCAGGAGTCTGGCGCATCCCGGAATTGTAGGAGTGCGTCCGTTCCGGGCCACAGGGAGTGCCGGGCGCGTCAGGCGAAAGGCCCTGGTCGCTCGCTAGAATCGCCAACCGTTCCCAAGCCCCACAGACCATGAAACTCATCGGAGCCGTCACCAGCCCCTACGTGCGCAAAGTGCGCATCGTCATGGCCGAGAAGAAGCTGGACTACCAGTTCGTGCTGGAAGACGTGTGGTCGGACGACACCACCATCGGCGCGTCCAACCCGCTGCACAAGGTGCCCTGTCTGGTGATGGAAGGCGGCGAGGCGGTGTTCGACTCGCGCGTGATCGTCGAGTACCTCGACGGCCTGTCGCCGGTGGGCAAGCTCATTCCGCCCTCGGGCCGCGAGCGCGCCGAGGTCAAGACCTGGGAGGCCCTGGCCGACGGCGTGCTCGATGCCGCCGTGCTCGCGCGCCTGGAGTCCACCTGGCCGCACCGCACGGCCGAGCAGCGCAGCCAGGCCTGGATCGACCGCCAGATGGTCAAGATCCACGCGGCGCTCAAGTCCATGAGCCAGGGCCTGGGCGACAAGCCCTTCTGCTCGGGCATCCACTTCAGCCTGTCCGACGTGGCCGTCGGCTGCGCGCTGGGCTACCTGGATTTCCGCTTCCCGGCCATCGACTGGCGCGGCGACTTCCCCAACCTCGCCCGGCTGAACGACAAGCTGGTGCAGCGCCAGAGCTTCATCGACTCCCTGCCCAGCGTCTGAGCGCCGCCCGGCCGCCCGAAGGCGCTCGCACCGCAGACGCGGGCGAAGGTACACCAGTGAGCCCGGTCGGGCCTTTCAGGCCAGCACGCCCGGTAGCGCCTGGCGCAGGGCGCGCCGCTCGCTGATGCGCGGCACCAATTCGAAACGGTCGATCAGCGCGCGCGCCGCGTGCAGCCCGGCCTTCCACCCGTCTTCGTGAAAACCGTCGCCGCACCAGGCGCCGGCGTACCAGGTGTGGTGCCGGCCCTGCAGCGCGGGCAGGCGCCACTGCGCGCGGACGGCCTCGAGGTCGAACACCGGGTGCGCCACGTCGAAGGCGCCGAGCACCCGTTCGGGCGCGATGCTGCGCGAGCCGCCGAACGAGGCCAGCACCGGTTGCGCCACGGGCAGCGGCTGCGTGCGGTTGAGCAGGCAATGCAGGCCGCCGGGCTCGCAGTTCCACGCCGCCCATGCCCCGCGCGCGGCCGGCAGCACGGAGGCGTCGGTGTGCAGCACGGCGCGCCGGCTCGGGAAGCGGATGGCGCCCAGCGTGGCGCGCTCTTCCTCGGTGGCCTCCTCGCCGAGCAGGGCCAGCGACTGATCGGCATGGCAGGCCAGCACCACGGCGTCGAAGCGCTCGACCTGCGCATCGGTGACGAGGCGCACGCCCTGCCCGTCGCGCGCGACATGGCGCACCGGCGTGGACGGGCGCGCGTCGCCGATGCCCGCCACGATGGCCTGCACGAACGCGCGCGCGCCGCCCACCACGGTGAACCACCGGGACCGTCCGCCCAGGCGCAGCACATCGTGCTGGCGCAGGAAGCGGGCCGCGGTCAGCAGGGGCGCGCGCAGCACCTCCTCGACCGGGCATCCCCAGAGGCCGCTCAAGAGGGGCAGCAGGCAGTCGTCGCGAAAGCCGCTGGAGAAGTGGTGCTCGCGCAGGTAACCCTCCAGTGGTTGCCGCAGGGGCGTGTCGGGCCCGGTGTCCGCACTGGGCCGGGCCAGGGCGGCGCACGCGCGCTTGAAGCGCCGGGCGTCGGCCAGCATGCGCCAGAAGCGCGGGCTGGCAACGTGGCGCCGTTGAGAGAACAGGCCGGCCAGGTCCGTGCTGCTCCACGCCAGCCCGGTACCGGGCACCTGCACCGAGAACGACCCGTCCGACGCCGCCAGCGGCACGCCCAGTTGCGTGAACAGGGCCAGCAGATTGGGGCTGGTGCGTTCGTCGAGCACCAGGAAGCCCGCATCCACGCCGACGCTGATCGGCGCGCCGCCGGCATCGGGCAGGGCCATGTCGAGGGTGCGGGTGTGGCCACCGAAACCCTCGGCGGCTTCGAACAGCGTCACCTCGGCCAGGCCCTGCAGCGTGTGCGCGGCCGCCAAGCCGGCGACGCCGGAGCCGACGATGGCCACGCGCGCCTGGGAGCGGTGGGTGGGGGTGACGCCCGGGGTCATGTGCGCCCCAAGGCCGGGGCCGCCGGGCGGGCCCGGCGGCCGGTTGGACAAGAAACTGCGAAGCGCCCCGACGCGAACAAGGGAGGGAGGGAGGAGGAGGAGAAGCGCCTCGGGATTGCATCCGGAGCCCAGGGGCCCGGAAGGCTTCGCAGCAGAAAACGGTGTTCGGGTCGCTCCCTCGCCGACACGGGGGGTTGGAGCGCGTGCCGGCGCGGGAAGTTCCGCGGGAAATGTGTATCGGTTTCGGTGCGGGTCATAGGGCAATCCGGGTGCCCGTTATACCCCCCGCCTACAATATTGCGCGTTTTGCCTGTCGTTGAGAGAAGACCATGCTGTATCCCGAACTGTTCAAACAACTGGAGTCCGTCCGCTGGGACATGGACAAGGACATTCCGTGGGCGCAGTTCGACGCCAGCCAGCTCAGCGATGAACAGGCTCAGACGATCAAGATGAACGCCATCACCGAGTGGGCGGCGCTGCCGGCCACCGAGATGTTCCTGCGCGACAACCGGGACGACTCCGACTTCTCGGCCTTCATGTCCATCTGGTTCTTCGAAGAGCAGAAGCATTCACTGGTGCTGATGGAATACCTGCGCCGCTTCCGCCCCGACCTCGTGCCCAGCGAGCAGGAACTGCACGATATCCGCTTCGAGTTCGACCCCGCGCCCGCGCTTGAAACCCTGATGCTGCATTTCTGCGGCGAGATCCGCCTCAACCACTGGTACCGCCGCGCGTCCGAGTGGCACAGCGAGCCGGTGATCAAGCACATCTACACCACGCTCAGCCAGGACGAAGCACGCCACGGCGGTGCCTACCTGCGCTACATGAAGCGCGCCATCGGCAAGTTCGGCAACGAGGCCCGCGCCGCGTTCGCCAAGGTGGGCGTGCTCATGGCCAGCGCGCGGCGCACCGCCCAGGCCCTGCACCCCACCAACCTGCACGTGAACAAGGCGCTGTTCCCCAACGACACCATCCAGAGCCGCCTGCCCAACCCCGAGTGGCTGGAGCACTGGCTCGACCAGCAGATCAACTTCGACGCCGTGTGGGAAAGCAAGGTGGTCGACCGCATCCTGCACAACCTGAGCCTGCTCATGGACGGCCGCTTCAAGACCGTGCAGGAACTCAACCGCTTCCGCAAGTCGCTCGGCGCCGCGCCGGCGGCGGCCTGACCGCCCGTTCACACCTTCTCAGGCCCCGGCGCGCCGCCGCGCGCGCCAGCGGGTCCACCCCGCGCCCAGCGCTCCGAAGCACGCGCCCCAGGCCGCGCCGGCCAGGTGAGCGGCCTGCACCACCGACATCTGGTTGCCCGGGTCCCACACCACCGGGCGCGCCCAGCCCTGCTCCAGCCACAGCTTGAGCAGCAGGCCGGCCATGAGGAACGTGCCCCAGGGGCGCAGCGCGCGCGGGCCGCCGAGCAGCAGTTGCACCGCGAGCACCGCCACCCCCGCGTGCAGCACCCCTGACAGGCCCACCGCGTAGCCGATCAGCGGCCACAGCACCAGGCTCATCTGCATGAGCGGCCAGCTCAGCGCCCAGGCCAGCGTGGCCGCGCGCGTGGGCCGCAACCACCAGCCGGCGGCGGTGAGCGCGCCCAGCGCGAGCTGGTTGCCCACCAGGTGCGGCGTGTTCAGGTGCACCCAGGCGCTGGTCCACAGCGTCCACGGTTCCTGATGCCATTCGGCGGAACGCCACACGAGCGCCTGCACCGCCGTCTCCTGCGACCACCACAGCACCATGCTCGCCACGCCGTGCAGGGCACACAGCGCGAGCCAGCTGCGCGAGCCTCTCATGGGCGCGGCGCTCAGGCGCGGGGGTTGCCCAGCACCTGCGTCCACAGCGCGCGCACGGCGTCGGACTCGGCCTGCAACTCGGCCGGATCGACCTGCGTGGAGGCCTCATCCAGACGTGCGCGGTGCTGCACCTGGCGCAGCCGGCGGTAGGCCAGCGCGGCGGCCTCGCCCATGCCGGGGGGCAGCAGGCCGGCGGCCTCGGCGCGGCGCAGCAGGTTGATGTTGCCGGTGTTGGCGCGCAGCTCGGGGTGCTGGCGCGAGTGCAGCAGCACCAGGTACTGCACCACGAACTCCACGTCCACCATGCCGCCCGGGCTGTGCTTCACGTCGAAGCGCCCGCTGCGCAGCGTCTGCGCGGAGCGCACCTTCTCGCGCATGGCGACGATCTCGCCGGCCAGCGCGGCGGCGTCGCGCGGCGCGGTGATGACGGCCTCGCGCACGGCGTCGAAGCGCCCGGCCAGGCCGGCGCTGCCGAGCACGAAGCGCGCGCGCGTCATGGCCTGGTGCTCCCAGGTCCAGGCGGTGTTGCTGCCGCGTTGGGTCTGGTACTTCTCGAAGGCCTCGAAGCTGGTCACGAGCAGGCCCGAGTTGCCGTTGGGCCGCAGCGCGGTGTCGATCTCGAACAGGTCGCCCTCGCCGGTCTTCACCTGCAGCCAGTTGATCATCTTGCGCACGAAGCCGGCGTAGATCTCGCCCGCGTTCTCGTGCTCGTCCTCGTAGACGAAGACGATGTCCAGATCGCTGCCGTAGCCGAGCTCCTTGCCGCCCAGCTTGCCGTAGCCGATGATGGCGAAGGCCGGCGTGTCCTGGTGGCGGTTCTTCAGCCGTTCCCAGCACCAGCGCGCGGTCAGGCGCAGCACCGAGTCGGCCAGGGCCGACAGGTCGTCGGCCACCTGCTCCACCGTGAGCACGCCTTCCACGTCGCGCGCCAGCGTGCGGAAGGTCTCGGCGTGGTGGGCGCGGCGCAGCAGGTTGAGCAGGGCCTCCTCGTCGTCCTCGCCCGTGATGCGAAGCGAGGCGCGCCGGGTCTCGCACTCCGCCTCGAAGGCTTCGGCGTCGAAGCGCTCGGCCATCAACTGCTGGCTGGCCAGTTCGTCGATGACGCCCGGGTGCTGGATGAGGTAGCGCGCCGGCCACCTGGCCGCACCCAGCAGGCGCAGCAGGCGCTCGTGCACCGAGGGGCGCTCCTGCAGCAGCGCCAGGTAGCTCTCGCGGCGCAGCAGCGGCTCGATCCAGTCGATCATGCGCAGCGCGGCGGTCTCGCTCACGCGGCCTTCGTCGATCCAGGAGCCGGTGCGCTGCACCAGTCGCACCAGGCGCGCGCGCGTGTCCTCGCGCAGGGCCAGCACGCGCGGGTGCTCGCACCAGCGCTGCACGCGCTCGGCCAGCGTGGCGGGCAGTTGCGGCAGCACCGCGCCCAGGTCGTCGTCGGCGGCGCGCGGCGCGGCGCCGTTGCAGCCCTTGCCCTTGCAGGCGCCCGGGCTGCCGCCGAGCAGGGTGTCGAATTCCTCGGCCACCAGCTCGCGGTGCGCGTCCAGCGCGTGCAGGAACGCGCAGGTGTTGGAAAAGCCCAGGGTGGCGGCCATCCAGGCGAGGTCGTCGTCGCGCTCGGGCAGCACGTGGGTCTGCTGGTCGTCCAGGTACTGGATGCGGTGCTCCACCTGGCGCAGGAAGACGTAGGCCTCGGCCAGCGCCTGGGCCTTCTCGGGGGGCATCAGGCCAGCCTTGGCCACGCGCTGCAGCGCGTCCAGCGTGGGGCGCGTGCGCAGCTCGGGGAACTGGCCGCCGCGCACCACCTGCAGCAGTTGCACGGTGAATTCGATCTCGCGGATGCCGCCGCGCGAGAGCTTGACGTCGTTGGCGCGGCCCGGGTTGCCGGCGGCGCGGCGCGCCGCGTGCTCGCGGATCTGGCGGTGCAGCACGCGCAGCGACTCGAACACGCCGTAGTCGAGGTAGCGGCGGAACACGAAGGGCAGCACCGTGCCGCGCAGCGCGGCCATGCCGTCCTTGTCGGCCAGCGCGCTGGCCGGCGCGATCACGCGGCTCTTGAGCCAGGCGAAACGCTCCCACTCGCGGCCCTGCACGAGGAAGTACTCCTCCAGCGCGCCCAGCGAGACCACGCTGGGGCCGGAATTGCCGTTGGGCCGCAGCGCCAGGTCCACCCGGAACACATTGCCGTGCTCGGTGGTTTCACCCACCGTGTTGTAGAGGTGCTTGACCGCCTTGGCGAAGTACTCGTGGTGGCTGATGCGGTGTCGGCCCTCGGCGTTGCCCGCGGTCTCGCCGTCCTGGTCGTAGACGTAGATCAGATCGATGTCGCTGGACACGTTGAGTTCGCGCGCGCCCAGCTTGCCCATGCCGATGACCCAGAGCTGCGCGCGGGCGCCGTGGGCGCACAGCGGCGCGCCGTGCAGGGCATCGAGCTCGGCGAAGGCCAGGGCACAGGCCTGGTCGAGCGCGAGCTCGGCCAGTTCGGTGACCGCGCCCGTGACGGCCTTGAGCGAGGCGCCGGCCTCGCAGTCGATCACCGCCAGACGCTCGAGCACGAGCTGGCGCAGCACGCGCAGCGCCGCGGGCAGCGGCAGGCCCCGGGCCATGAGCGCGTCCAGGCAGGCGCGCATGGCGGCCTTGTCCGGCGCACCGGGCGGCAGGCAGGCCAGCTCGGCGGCGTAGCGGCGGCGCACGCGCTGCACGAAGCGGGAGTGGTCGGCCTGGCGGGTGGCCGGGATCGGGGCGGCGGTGGTGGTGTTCACAATCGTTGACAAGCCGTGCTCAGCACCACCGGAACCTGTCCGGTGTCCCACCCTCATAATTTGCGGTGGACATGAATCGACCCCTTGACGCCAGCGCCCCGAGCGCCAATGGCGATGCACCGGCCGGCCGAGGGCTGCGGCTGTGGGCACGCGCGCTGCGCGTGCTGTTGTGGCTGCTGGCGGGCCTGTGGGGCGTGTTCATCCTGTCCTGGCTCGTTTTGCAGGCGTGGATTGTGCCAAGGATCGAAACCTGGCGCCCCGACCTGCAACGCTGGGCCACACAAGCGGTCGGGATACCCGTGAGCATCGGCGCCATCCGCGCCATCGAGGGCCCGAAACTGGCCGGCGTGCTGCCGCCGCTGGTGCCCTCCTTCGAACTCATCGACGTGCGCCTGCACGATGCGAACGGCCGCAGCGCCCTGCAACTGCCACTGGTGCGCGGCGCGGTCTCGGTGCAATCGCTCTGGCACGGCGGCTTCGAGCAATTGCTGATCGAAAACCCCAGCCTGGATGTGCGGCGGCGGGCGGACGGCCGCATCGAGATCGCGGGCATCGACGTCTCGGGCGACGGCGGCGGCAACCACGCCGCGGCCGACTGGTTCTTCGACCAGCCCGAGCTCGTGGTGCGCGGCGGCACCGTGCGCTGGATCGACGAGCGCCGCCAGCAGCCACCCGTGCTGCTGCGCGAACTGGACTTCGTTGCGCGCAACGGCGCGCGCACGCACGAGCTGCGCCTGGACGCCACGCCCGAACCCGAGTGGGGCGAGCGCTTCAGCCTGCGCGCGCGCCTGCGCGAACCGCTGCTGCAACTGCCGCTGGACTCGCTGGCCGCGCAAGCACCCTGGGAAGACTGGAGTGGCGAGCTCTACGCCGAGTTTGCGCGCGCCGACGTCTCGCGCCTGCAGGCCCACGTGGACCTGAGCGACTGGGGCGCGAGCCTGCGCAGTGGCGAGGGTGCGCTGCGCGCCTGGGCGCGCGTGCAGCAAGGCCAGGTGCAAGGCCTCACGCTGGACATGGCCCTGCAGGACGTCGACCTGCAGCTCGCGCCCGATCTGCCCGACCTGGCCCTGGCGCAGGCGCGGGGCCGGCTGGAGGCGCAGTGGTCCGACCGCGGCATGAGCCTCGGCTCGAACGACCTCTCCTTCACCACGCGCGAGGGCCTGGATTGGGCGGGCGCCAGCGTGCGCGTGGAGCACACGCTGGCGCGCGAGCGCCAGGGCGCGCGCACCGCGGTGCAGGCGCAGGCCGTGGACCTGCAGACCGTGGCGGCCATCGCCGAGCGGCTGCCCCTGCCCGCGAATGCGCGCGACTGGCTCGCGCGCCTGCAGCCGCGCGGGCGGCTGGAGACCATCGACCTGGTCTGGCAGGCACGTGGCAGCGGGCCGATGGCCGACCACGTGGTGGCGCGAGCCAAGGGCCGCGTGAGCGCACTGGCCCTGGCCGGTGAACCCAGCGGCCAACGCTCCCGCAGTGGCCGCTTTCCCTTGCCGGGGCGACCGGGGGTGGAAGGCGCCAACGTCGATTTCGAACTCGACCAGAACGGCGGCCAGGCCACCGTGGCCGTGCGCCAGGGCGCCGTGCTGCTGCCCGACGTGTTCGAGGACCCGCGCCTCGCCCTCGACCGCCTCGACGCGCGTGTGCGCTGGCAGGTCAAGGGCGAGAGCGTCAACGTCGAACTCGACCAGGCCTCGCTGGCGAACGAACACGCCGAGGGCACGGTTCGCGCGACCTGGCGCACGGGCGACCCCGCCGCCCAGCCCGCCCAGCCCCGCCTGCCGGGTGTGCTGGACCTCACCGCCCAGCTCACGCGCGCCGATGGCACGGCGGTGCACCGCTACCTGCCGCTGGTCGTGCCCGACAGCGCGCGACGCTATGTGCGCGAGGCCGCGCTCGCGGGGGGCTCGCGCCAGACGAACTTTCGCATCCAGGGGGCGGTGGACGACATCCCCTTCGACGAGCCGCACCACGGCCCCGGCACCTTCCGCATCGAGGCCGCGCTGGAGGGCGTGGACTTCGACTACCTGCCCGCCTTCCTGCAGGAGCCGGGCGAGGCGCGCTGGCCGGGCATTCGACGGGCCAGCGCGCGCTTCGTGCTCGACCGGGGGGCCGTCCACATCAGCGAGGTGCGGGGCGGGCTGGACGGCGCGCCCGGAGTGGCGCTCGATCAGGGCAGCGTCGACATCGAGGGCCTGTCGCACGACACGCGCGTGCGGGTGCGCGCCCACGGCAAGGGTCCCGCGGCCGAGCTGCTCGGTTTCGTTCAGCGCTCGCCGGTCAATGCCTTTACCCAGGGCGCGCTGGCCTCGGCCAGCGCCAGCGGACCGGGCGAGACCACGCTGCAGATCGAGCTGCCGCTGAAACACCCGCAGGACGCCCAGGTGAGCGGCAGCGTCAAGCTCGACGGCACCGACCTGCGGCTCGCGCCGGGCGCGCCCCTCCTGGCGCGCACGCGCGGCAGCCTCAGCTTCACGCAGGAGGGCTTTGCCTTCACCGGTGCGCGCAGCCAGATGCTGGGTGGCGAGGCGGTCTTCGACGGCAGCTTGCGCCCGGACGCCCAGGGCCGCTCCGTGGCCCAGTTCCGCGGCGGCGGCACGGCGAGCGCGGCGGGCCTGCGCGAGGCCGCAACCGGGCCGCTGACGGCACTGCTGGCGCAGGCCAGCGGCAGCGCGCGCTACAACGCCAGCCTGGTGTTTCGAGGTGGCGCACCCGAGCTGCGCATCGACAGCACGCTGCAGGGCATGGCCCTCAACCTGCCGGTGCCGCTGGCCAAGCCGGCCGAGGCCGCCTGGCCGCTGCGCGTCGAAACCAGCACGCTCGCGCAGCACAACGACAGGGCCACCAGCGACCGGCTCAGTGTGCAACTCGGCCCGGCGGCCCAACCGCTGGTGGAGGCGGTTGTCGAGCGCGACCTTCGCGGCGACAGCGCGCGCCTGTTGCGAGGCAGCGTCGCCGTGGGCCTGCCGGCGGGTGAGCGCGCCACCCTGCCCGCCCAGGGCCTGCACGCCCAGGTGCGCGTGGGCGAACTCGACCTCGACGCCTGGCAGGCGCTGCTGGGCCCCGCGGGCGCGGACACCGTGACCGCTGCCGTCGGCCAAGGCCTGTTACAGACCGTCTCCTTGCGCGCCGATGCGGTGCTCACCGGCGGGCGGCGCTTCCACCGGGTGGTGGTGGGCGCCTCGCGCGAAGGCGCCGTCTGGCGCGCCAACGTCGACGCCGACGAGCTCAATGGCTACGTCGAATTCCGCCCGGCGGGCACGGGCGGTGCCGGCAGCCTCTACGCGCGGCTGGCGCGCCTGACGCTCTCGCCCGCGGCGCCGCGCGAGGCCGAGGCCCTGCTGCAGCAGCCCAGCAGCGTGCCCGCGCTCGACGTGGCGGTGGAGGACCTGCAGTGGGACGGCCGCTCGCTCGGCCGCGTGGAAATCGACGCCGTCAACCGCGGCGGGCCCACGCGCGTGGGCGAATGGCGGCTCAACACCCTGCGCGCCACCCTGCCCGAGGCCCGGCTCAGTGCCTCGGGCAACTGGGCACCCCTCGGTGGCGGCGAAGGCGGCCAGCGACGCACCGCCTTGCAGTTCCGCCTGGACGTGGACGACAGCGGCGCGCTGCTGAACCGCTTTGGCAAGGAAGGCCTGGTGCGTGGCGGCAAGGGACGGCTCGAGGGCCAGATCGGCTGGATCGGTACGCCCTTCGGCATTCACTACCCGACGCTGGCCGGCAACCTGAAACTGGACGTGGCCCGCGGCCAGTTCCTCAAGGCCGACCCCGGCGCGGGCCGCCTGCTCGGCGTGCTCAGCCTGCAGGCCCTGCCGCGCCGCCTCGCGCTCGATTTCCGCGACGTGTTCTCCGAGGGCTTCGCCTTCGACTTCGTGCGCGGCGACGCGCGCATCGACCAAGGCGTGATCCACAGCAACAACCTGCAGATGAAGGGCGTGAACGCCGCGGTGCTGATGGAGGGCACGGCCGACCTCGCGCGCGAGACCCAGGACCTCAAGGTGGTGGTGGTGCCCGAACTCAATGCCGGCACGGCCTCGCTCATCGCCACCGCCATCAACCCGGCGGTGGGCCTGGGCACCTTCCTCGCGCAGTTCCTGCTGCGCCAGCCGCTGCAGAGCGCGGCCACGCAGGAATTCCGCGTCAGCGGCGGCTGGGCCGACCCGCAGGTGGAGAAGGTGGCGCGCCCGACCCCACCGCCCACGCCGGGCACCACCCTGCAGTAAGCTCGACGGCCTGCCCCCCGGGGTGTCGCTCCGGGTCGATCGCACACCCCTTTCCGCACGCTCCCTTTCCGCCGGAGGAATGACCGCATGAAAGTCGCCGCCATCCAGATGGTCTCGGGCATCAGCCTGGACGCCAACCTCAGCGAAGCCCTGCGCCTGCTGCGCCAGGCCGCCGCCGCCGGGGCCGAACTCGCGGTGCTGCCCGAGTACTTCTGCTTCATGGGCGCCAAGGACGAAGACAAGCTCGTCATCGCCGAGACCGAGGGCCTGGGCCGCGTGCAGGACTTCCTGGCCGACGCCGCGCGCGACCTGAAGATGTGCATCGTGGGCGGCACCCTGCCCATGGCCACCGCCGACCCGTCGCACGCCGCCAACGCCTCGCTCACGTTCGACGCCAAGGGCCACCGCCTCAGCCGCTACGACAAGATCCACCTGTTCCGCTACGACAACGGCCGCGAGCGCTACGACGAAGCCGCCGTGCTGCAGGCGGGCGACACGCCCACCCACTTCGAACTGCGCGACCGAGACGGCCAGAACTGGCGCATCGGCCAGAGCGTGTGCTACGACCTGCGCTTCGCCGAGCTCTACCGCATGCTCGCGGCCGACGTGCTGCTGGTGCCCGCCGCCTTCACCTACACCACCGGCTCGGCGCACTGGGAGGTGCTGCTGCGCGCCCGCGCCATCGAGAACCAGGCCTTCGTCATCGCCAGCGCGCAAGGCGGCGTGCACGAGAACGGCCGCCGCACCTGGGGCCACAGCATGGTCATCGACCCCTGGGGCCAGGTGATGGCCCTGCACGCCGAAGGCCCGGGCGTGGCGTTGGCCGACATCGACATGGCGCGCATTCGCCAGGTGCGCGAGCAACTCCCTTGCCTGGAGCACCGCGTTCTCTGCTGAACGCGCCGCCGTTCCCGTGAGCCGCGCGCCGAAAGCCCCCCGCTGGCCCCTGTGGGGCGCGTTGCTGCTGCTGGTGGGCGCGCTGCTGGCGGTGCTGGTCTTCCTGGCCGCCGAGTACGAGGTGGGGCGCGACCAGGCCGCGCTCGACCAGGACGCCACCACCGTGGTCGGCGAGATCCGCAGCGCCCTGCTGCGCAACGTGCAGACGCTGCAATCCCTCAACGCCTTCTCGCCCACGCCCGCGAGCTGGGACGCGCCCGCGGCCGAGCTGCTCGCGCAGCGGCGCGAGCTCGTGCGGCTCGAATGGCGCGATACCGACATGCGCGTGCTCGCGCAGCGCCTCTCGGCCTACCGGCCCGACGTGTTCGACCTGCTGCCGCGCGGCCAGGCCCTGCCCGAGGTGCGCCAAGCCTGCGACGCCGCGCTGCGCCTGTCGGGCCCGGCGTACTCCGCCAGCTACTTCTGGCCCAAGCGCGACGGCCGCGGCCTGGAGGTGATGGAGTTGTGCCTGCCCCTGAGCGAGGCCGGCGAGTCGCGCGGCTTCCTCATCGCCACCTACTCGCTGCCCGCCATGCTGGCCGAGCTCACCGACGCGGCCTCGCTGCGCGGGCGCGGCCTGAGCTTCGTGGAGAGCGATGGCGCGCGCCTGGCCGTGCACAGCGTGGTGCCCGTGCAGCGGCGCACCCTCAGCGCGCACGCCCTGCTGGACCTGCCCGGCCACACCCTGCTGCTGCAACTGGAGAGCCCGCGGCGCGCGCTGGGCCTGTTCCCCAACGTGCTCACCGGCGTGGTGGGCGCGCTGTCGCTGGCGCTGCTGGCCGTGCTCGTCCTGCTGGCGCGCGACATGCGCCGGCGCCAGCACGCCGAGCAGCGCGCGGCCGACGCGCTGGCCTTTCGCAAGGCCATGGAGGACTCGCTCGTCACCGGCCTGCGCGCGCGCGACATGACCGGGCGCATCACCTACGTCAACCCCGCCTTCTGCCAGATGGTGGGCCTGACGGCCGAGCAGCTCGTGGGCAGCGGCATGCCCGCGCCCTGGTGGCCGCCCGAACTGGTGGACGAGTACCAGCAGCGCCAGGCCGTGCGACTGGCCGGGCAGATCCTGCCGCGCGAGGGCTACGAATCCGTGTTCCAGCGCAGCGACGGCACGCGCTTTCCGGTGCTCATCATCGAGGCCCCGCTGATCGACGCGCAGGGCGTGCAGACGGGCTACATGAGCGCCATCATCGACCTCACCGAGCAGCGCCGCATCGAGGAGCTCAACCGCGCCTCGCAGGACAAGCTGCAGGCCACCGCGCGCCTGGCCACCGTGGGCGAGATGGCCTCGCTCATCAGCCACGAACTCAACCAGCCGCTGGCGGCCATCGCCAGCTACGCCAGCGGCACGCTCAACCTGCTGCAACGCGGTGAAGACCGGGGCGACGACAGCGTGGGCGGCGACATCGAGCGTGCCATCCGCCGCATCGGCGAACAGGCCGAGCGCGCGGGCCGCGTGATCCGTGGCGTGGCCGACTTCGTGCGCCGGCGCGACCAGGTGCGCGAGGCGGTGGAGCCGCGCCTGCTCATCGAGGGCATTTCCACGCTGCTCACGCTGCAGGCCAAGAAGCGCGGCATCCGCTTGCAGGTCGACATCGCGCCTGGCACGCCGCGCGTGTGGTGCGACCGCACCATGGTCGAGCAGGTGCTGCTCAACCTCGCGCGCAACGGCATGCAGGCCATGCCGCTGGGCGACCCGGGCACCGCCAGCGGCCTGCGCGTGCTGCACATCGCCATGGCGCCGGTGATGGGCGAGGCCGGCGAACCGAGCGAAGGGCGCTGCGCGCGCTGGGTGCGCGTGGACGTGACCGACCACGGCCAGGGCCTGCCGCCCGAGGTGGCCGAGCGCCTGTTCACGCCCTTCTTCACCACCAAGGCCGAGGGCATGGGCCTGGGCCTGAGCCTGTGCCGCACGGTGGTGGAGCAGCACGGCGGCGCGCTGGACTTCGAGCCCGCGCAGCCGCGTGGCACGCGCTTCTCGTTCACCCTGCCCGTGGCCGAGGCGCAGGCGGGGCGCCCGCTGGAGGCCCAGGCCGCGCTCCTATGATCCGCGCATGACCGAATTTCCCGACGCGAAGATCTACCTCGTGGACGACGACGTCGGCGTGCGCGAGGCCCTGGCCTGGCTGCTGCGCACGCGCCGCCTGATCAGCGACGGCTTCGACAGCGCCGAGGACTTCCTGGCCGGCGCCGCCATTGCGCGGCAGGAGCCCGACGTGCCCTGCTGCGTGCTGCTGGACGTGCGCATGACCGGCATGAGCGGCCTGGCCCTGTTCGAGAAGCTGCGCCTGCTGCCCTGGCAGGCGGCCATGCCCATCATCTTCCTGTCGGGCCACGCCGACGTGGCCACCGCCGTGGCCGCGGTCAAGCGCGGCGCCTTCGACTTCTGCGAGAAGCCGTTCTCGGACAACGCCCTGGTCGATCGCGTCGAGCAGGCGCTGCGCCAGTCGGCCGCGCAACTGGCCGAGCGCGCCGTGCAGCGTGAACTGCAGCAGCGCCTGGACAGCCTGACCGAGCGCGAACGCGACGTGATGAACCTGGTGGTGGCCGGCCTGCCCAACAAGCTGGTGGCCGACCAGTTGCAGATCAGCGTGCGCACGGTGGAAGTGCACCGCTCGCGCGTGTTCGACAAGATGGGCGTGAAGTCCGCCGTCGAACTGGCGAACCGGCTGCGCGATGCCTGAGCCGGGGGCGGGAACGATCAGCGCGCCGGCGGGTCCTGTTCCGGGGCCTTGTGCTTGTCGCGCTCGGCTTGCTCGGGCAGTTCGCCCTTGCGGCGGCCGGAGAACATGGTCCACCACACGATGAACACCAACAGGAGCAGCGCGCCCAGCGCTTCGAGCAGCAAGAGAGTCATGGCGGACGGAATCGACGGAACTGGCGGATGGAACAGGCTGGCGCGGTGGGCCGTGGCGGCGGGCATTGTAGGCAGCCTGGCGGCCTGCGCGGTGGGCCCACGGGTGGTGCTGGAGCCGGCACCGGAAGTTCCCGCGCCCGAAGCGGCGATGGGCCCGGCGGCCAAGCAGCACAGCAAGAGCCGCTGGGTGCCCGTGGCCTGGAACGCCCTGCCCGGCTGGGGCCAGGACGGCCTGCACGAGGCCTGGAACGCGCTGATCCAGGGCTGCGACCGGCCGGCGCCGGGCTTCGAGGCCGTGTGCGCCGAGGCGCGCCCGCTGGCCTTCGCCGACGCGACGCGCCAGCAGGCCTGGATGCAGGAGCGCCTGCAGCCTTACCGCGTGCTCGAGGCCGACGGGCGTGAGCCCGAGGGCCTGCTCACCGGCTACTACGAGCCCATCATGGACGCCACGCGCGAGCCCACGGCGACCAACCGCGTGCCGCTGCACGCGGTGCCGGCCGGCTTGGCGGCGGGCCAGCGCTGGTACTCGCGCCAGCAGATCGACACCCTGCCCGAGGCGCAGGCCGCGCTGCGCGGGCGCGCCATCGCCTGGCTGGCCGATCCGATCGACGCGCTGATCCTGCAGATCCAGGGCTCGGGGCGCGTGAACATCACCGAGCCCGACGGCCGGGTGCGCCAGGTGCGCCTGGCCTTCGCCGCACACAACGGGCACACCTACCAGAGCGTGGGCCGCTGGCTGATGGACCAGGGCGCGATCCGCGAGGCCTCGTGGGATTCCATCAAGGCCTGGGCGCGGCAGAACCCTGAGCGCCTGAACGAGATGTTGTGGAGCAATCCGCGCACGGTGTTTTTCAAGGAGGAGTCGCTGACGCCGCTGGCCGCAGCCTTCGGCCCGCGCGGCGCGCAGGGCGTGCCGCTCACGCCCGGGCGCTCCATCGCGGTCGATCCGCAGAGCATTCCCTACGGCACGCCGGTGTGGCTGGCCACGCAGGGGCCCGCGCTGGCCACCAACCGCCTGGTGCTGGCGCAGGACACGGGCGGCGCCATCCTGGGTGCGGTGCGCGCCGATCTCTTCACGGGCTGGGGCGGCTGGAACGACGAGGCCTACCGGCAGGCGGCCACGCTCAAGCAACCGCTGCGCTTGTGGGTGTTGTGGCCGCGGTGAGCGGTGTGAGCATGCGCCGTCAACGCGACATCGCCAGCCGCCCTGACCACCACCGGCCCAACAGGGAAGGCCGGGCCGCCGCCGCCTCGGGCGGCTCGCCATCCTGCGGCGCCACATTGTTCAGCACCGCGTTCGGCCGCTCGACCACCAGCCGGCGAGCCTCCACCTCGCCCACCAGGCGCCGCGCCACCGCCAGCCCTTCCGTCAGCCGCGGCAGGCGCCGCCCGGTGGTGTGCGCGTCGGTGGCCAACAGGTGCGTGTGGCCTTCGCCGATGAAGCGCTCGCCCCAGTAACGGGCACGCTTGCCGAAGACACCCGTCAGCGCCCCCGCCGTCACCTGCATCCACGCGCCCTGCTCGATCAGCCGCAGGAACACCGGGTAGTGCCCCTCCACCCAGGACAGCCGCTCCGGGTGCGTCACGATGGGCGTGTAGCCCGCCACGATCAGCTCGAACACCTGGTCCTCCAGCCGGGGCGGCGGCGTGGTGTGCGAGGGCTCCAGCAGAAAGTAGCGCGAGCCGTTCAGCGTCGGCACCCGCCCGCTGCGAAGGCCCTCGATCAGGCCCGGCACCAGGTGCACGTCCGCCCCCACCACCAACTTCAACGGGATGCCCTGGCGGTCGAGTTCCACCTGCAGGGCATCCCGCGCGCGTGCGATGCCCGGGCCGTCGTTCATGTACATGCCCGGGTAGATGTGCGGCGTGCAGGCCAGGGTGTGGATGCCGTCGGCCACGGCGATGCGCGCCATCGCCAGCGAATCCTCCAGCGTCTTCGCCCCGTCGTCGATGCCCGGCAGGATGTGGCAGTGCAGGTCGATCATGGCGGTCGGGCCTCGCGCCCGGCGCTGTCCGGCGCCGAGGCCGCCGGATGCGCGGCGCGCGCGCCCTCGTCGTCCCTCGGGTCCATGAGCAGGTAGGCGCCCGCCAGCAAGGCGGCGCCCATGCCCAGCAACACCAGCCGCGCGCGGGCGGACCACCCCCCCGTGGGCGGCGGCGTGCGCGGCAGCGAAGGCCGGGGAACCAGGGGCGCGGCCAGCAAGGGCCGCGGGCGCGCGGGCGCGCCGACCCGGGCGGCCCAGCGCAGGTGCGCCGGTGCCCTCAGCGCGGCGGCGCATTCGGCCCGCTTCTCGGGCGAAGCCAGCAGGTCCTTGGCCAGGTTGACGCGCATGGCCGCGTCGGCGGGCCAGCTTTCGCCGGCGGCGGCGAAGTCGGGGTGCGTCAGGCGGATCATCAGCCGGTAGTGCTCGCGCAACTGCGCCGGCTCGAATTCCGGGTGCAGGCCCAACAGGGTGAAGGGGTCGGCACCCGGGCGCAGCATCACCGTGCGCACGAAGAAGCGCGCCGCGCGGCGCAGCCCGGGCGCATGCGTGGCGGCGGCGGGCAGGTCCTCCACCGGGCGGTCGCTGGCCAGCAGCATCACGCGGTGAATGTGCTCGAACAGCGGGCGCGGCTCACGCAGCGCCACGGGGTAACGCCCCGGGGACCGCTCGAACTCCAGCAGCGTGAGCAGCAGGCGTCTCCATTCGGGTGGGCTCAGGCTCATCGTGTGGTGATGCCGCTCTCAGGTTGCCGAGTAGGGGTCCAGCGTGGGATCGATGCGCCCGCCGCCGGCCGGCAGCGGCACGGGGCCTGGCGCCGGTTCGGGCCGGGCGGCGGGCGGCGGCGCCGGTCGTTCGCCGGCCGCGTAGCCGTGGCCGTAGTAGGCCGCGTAGGCGTAGTCGCTGGTGTGTTCGTTGAGCGCGTGCGTGAACACCACGCCCATGGGCGCCAGGCCCGCGTTGCGCAGGCGGCGCAGGGCGTCCTTGATGCTCTCCCGGCGCGTGCCGCCGGCCTTGATGGCCAGCACGATGTTCTGGATCTGGTTGCCCAGCACGATCGCGTCGGCGATGCCCAGCAGCGGCGGGCCGTCGATCACGATCTGCTCGTAACCCAGGGCCTGCGCCTTGTCCAGCAACTGGCCCAGGCGGGGGCCCGCCAGCAGTTCCACCGGGTTGGGCGGCACCGGGCCGGCGGTGATCAGGGCCAGCTTGTCGACCGAGGTGTGCCGCACCGAGGCGTCGAGGTCGCGGTCCCCACTCAGCAGGTTGGACAGACCCCGGTCGTTGGTCACGCCCAGCATCTTGTGCAGGCCGCCCTTGCGCATGTCGGCGTCGATCAACAGCACCTGCTGGCCCAACTGGGCGAAGTTGATCGCCAGCGCGAGCGCCGTGGTGCTCTTGCCCTCGCTCTTGCCGCAGCTCGTCACCATGAAACGCTGCGGCGCACCGTCGGCCGTGCTGAACTGCAGCGCCGTGCGCATGGAGCGGTAGGACTCGGCGAAGGTGCTGCGCGGCTCGTGGTGGGCCAGCAGGGCCACGGCCTCCTTGCGGCCCCGCTCGGGCCGGGTGAAGGGAATCAGGCCCAGCAGGGGCAACTGGTAGCGGGCCTCGATGTCGTTGGCGTTCTTCACCGAATCGTCCATCTGCTCGCGCAGCAGGGCGGCCAGCATGCCCAGGAACAGGCCCAGCACCACGCCCAGGCCGAGGTTGAGCTTGATGTTGGGGTTGGCCGGGAACAGCGGCGGCGAGGCCTCGTCGACGATGCTCACGTTGTTGGCGGTGATGCCCGCCATCACGTTCACTTCCTTCAGGCGCTGCAGCAGGCTGTCGTACACCTGCCGGTTGGTGTCGAGCTCGCGGCTCAGCAGGTTCATGTCGACGCTGCGGTCCTGCACGCTGAGCACCTCGCTGCGGCTGCCGGCCACCTTGCTGCGCAACCGGTCCTCGGTCCGCTTGGCGGCGACGTACTGGCCCTCGATGCTGGAGAGGATGTTGTTCACCTCGGTCTTGATGCGCGCGTCCAGCTCGGCGATCTGGGCGCGCGCCGCCACCATGGCGGGGTACTCCGGCTTGAAGGTGGAGCGGTTCTTCGCGTAGTCGGCCTCCAGGCGGGCGCGCTGCTCCTTGTAGGCGCGAATGGCCTCGTTGGTCACCGCCTGCGGCGCGCTCTCGGGGTTGAGCTTCACCTGGTTGTAGAGCGTCTCGGCCCGGATGCGGTCCTGCTCGGCCTTGGCCAGCGCGGTGGAGAAGTCCACGAAGGTCTGGATGGCGGCGCTGCCCTTGTCGCCCAGGTTCAGGATCTCGTTCTTCTTGGCGTAGGCGTTGATGACCCGCTCGCTCTCTTCCAGCTTGGCCTTGGTCTGGCGGATCTGTTCCTCCAGGTACTGGCGCGCGTAGATCGACGAGTGCAGCTTGCGCTCGATGTTGGTGGCGATGAAGGCCCGGGACATCGCGTTGGCGATGGTGGCGGCCATTTGCGGGTCGGGGTTGAGCACCTGGATCTGCACCAGGCGCGAGTTGCGGATGGGCTCCACGCTGAGCGACTCCTGGAAGCGCGCGACCGTGGCCGCGCGGCTGAGCGTGCCGTCCTCGTCGGGCGCCGGGGAGGCGAGCAGGGCGTGCAGCCGGCTCCATGCGTCGCCCAGGAAGGCCATCGTGCGCTCGACCGGTCCGACGCCGCCGGCCCAGGCGGGCGCGTCAACGTCGGCCTGCGCGGCCGGCGCGGCGGCTCGGGCCGGCGCGTCGGGCTTGTACAGGCCCAGTTCGTCGATCACCCGCTCGGCCAGGCTGCGGCTCTTCATCAGTTCGATCTGCGTGCGCAACTGGAGCTGGTCGGCCAGCGGGCCTTCGTCCACCTCGACCTCGGCGTTGAAGCCCACCACCTTCTGCGCCGCGCGGTCGATCTGCAGCAGCGCCGAGCTCTTGTACTGCGGCGTGATCTGCAGCGTGTACACGCCGGCCGCCAGCGTGCACAGGGCGGTGACGGTCGCGATGATCCGCTTGCGCCGCACCAGGGCGCGCCAGATCGTCTTGAGGTCGATGCGTTCTTCCGCCCGCGCCCCGGCCTCGACCTGGGTCGCCATCAGCTCGGACAGGGCGGCCTCGCGGCGCAAGGCGAGTGCGCCGAGGCCGCTGGCGGGCCCGGGGCCGGCGGGCAGCGGGTGTTGGTCATTGGTAGCCATGGCTGGGCACTCCCATCAGTTGAACGGGTTGAGCGTGCTGAGGATGTCGCTGAAGAGCGAATCCCGCAGCGCGGTGCGTCGCGCGTTGCGCTGGACGACGATGACGTCGTCGGCGCGGATGGTCGGGTCCGCCTCCTGGCCCGCGCGCACCTTGTCGAGGTCGTAGGTGAACTGTTCGCGCGTGCCGCCCGCGACGTTGCGGTAGACGACGATCTTGTTGACGTCGGCGTAGGGCGCAAAGCCGCCCGACAGGGCCAGGGCGCGCAAGAGCGTGAGCTCGCCCGTCATGGGATAGACGCCGGGCCGAGTCACCGCGCCCTCGATGGCGATGCGTTGCGTGGTGAACTCCTTGATGAAGAGCGAGACCTGCGGGTCCATCAGGTACTTCTCCTCGTAGCGCGTGGCGATCAGATCGGCCGCGGCCTGCGCCGTGAGCCCCGCCACCCGCACCTGGCCAATGAGCGGCAGCGCAATCTCGCCCGAGGCGTTCACGCGCACGTCGCGCTTCATGTCGGGTACGCCGAACACGTCGAACTCCAGCAGATCGTTGGGCGAAAGGCGGTAGTTCGCGTCCGCCGCGGGGGGTGGGCTCAGCGGGGCGGCGGACGCAGCGCTGGGCGCGGCCACCGTGTTCACCACGGCGGGTGTCTGGGCCTGCAGCGGCAGCGCCGCGGCCAGGGTCAGCAGGCCCAGGGCGCAAGGCGCCCATGGCAGGGCCTTCAGAAGAGGGGTCGTGTTCATGAGGCTTCTCCTTTCTGGCCCGCGGACGGGCCAAAACCAGCGTTCATCGATGGCGCTTGCGCCAGGGCCAGCATCTGCGCTTCGAACCGGCGCAGGATCGCGTCCCGGCTCAGCTCGGCCTCGGCGTACCGGCGCGCGTTCGCGCCCAGTTCGGCGCGGCGGGCGGGGTCGGCCGCCAGCGCGCGCAGGGCGTCGGCCAGGGCGGCCGGGTTCTCGGGTGGGACGACCCGCCCGCAGGCGGCGTCCTGTTCCACCACGCGGCACAGTTCGGTGCCGGGCATGGCGGTGGCCAGCACGGCGCGGCCGCTGGCCAGCATGCCGGTGAGCTTGGACGGCATCACCAGGTCCGCCGCGTCGGCCCGCTGGGGCAGCAGGTGCACGTCGGCCAGGCCCAGCCAGTGGTTCAGGCGCTTCAGCGGCTGCAGATCGAGGAAGCGCACGTTGTCCAGGCCCGCGCAGCGCGCCTGCAGATCGGCCCGGCCCGAGCCCTGGCCACCGAAGACGAAGCGGATGCGCGGCTCGTCCCGCAGCAGGCGGGCTGCGTCGGCGAGCACCTCCAGCCCCTGCTTGTTGCCCATGTTGCCGGAGTACAGGGCCACCACGGCGTCGGGCGCCAGGCCCAGTTCGGCCCGGTAGTCGCTGGGCGCGGCCAGCGGCGTGATGCCGCCGATGTCGACCCAGTTGGGAAAGTGCAGCACCCGCCCGGGCGCCACGCCCTTGTCCAGGGCCCGCTCCACCATGCGCCCGGAGATGGTGGACACGCGGTCGAAGCGGCGCATCAGCCAGCCCTCGGCCCGCTGCACCCAGCGGCGCAGCCCGCGGCCCCGGATCAGGCCCAGGTCGAAGGCCGCGTCCACCTCGTAGTCCTGGATGTGCAGCCAACGGCCGGCGCCGCGCAGCGCGGCGAAGGCCGCCGCGGCGGGCGCGCACATCAGCGGCGGCTCCACCACCCACACCACGTCGGGCTTCCAGCGCCACTGGGCGGCCAGCGCCGGCAGGCTGGCCAGTGCGAAGCTGGCCAGGTGCAGCAGGCGCTTGGCGCCGCCCGGCCGGTGCGGCACCCACAGCGGCGTGCGGATCACCTGCACGCCATGCCAGTGCTCACGGCGGTAGCGGCGCGCGCTGTAACCCTCGCCCACCTTCCAGTCCGGGTAGTAGGGCGGCGCGGTGATGACGCGCACCTCGTGCCCCGCCTCGGCCAGCCAGCGCGCCATCTCGCCCGTGTACTTGCCGATACCCGTGAGCTCGGGGGCGAAGTTGATGCCGTAGATGAGCAGCTTCATCGCGTGCTCCCTGCCCTGGCCTCGCCGACGAAGGCGCGCACGCCCATCAGCTTCATCTGGTACTGGCTGATGTTCTTGTGGCTCTGCGCCGAGACGATGAGGTAGAAGTTCTGCCGACGCGCGATCTCGGGCACGTAGGGGTGGGACGCCTGCAGCACCTGCTGGCCGTTCAGCCACCAGCGCACGGTCAGGTCCTCGGGCGAGTACGACACGCCGAACACGTTGGGCTGCGTGCGGTCCAGCGGCACCTTCGAGGTCGGGGTCGGGTTCTGGATCTTCTGGTAGTTGGGGTGGATGCCGGTCCACGAGATGGCGGTGTGGTGCCCGCCGGGCCCGAAGCCGCCTTCGTCGATGTCCAGCTCGAACCAGCGCTCGAAGCTCTTGGGATCGCCTTCGTACACGTCTTCCATCCGCAGGTTGTGCTCGATCGGCATGAGCCACACCGCGGGGAAGTTGTCGCGGTCGTTGGACGAGAGCGCCACCTGCGCCTCGATGTAGAACGGCCGGTTGCCGCTCAGGAGCGGGAATTGGCCGGGGTAGGAGTTCATCTTCACGGTGGCGAGCGCGCCACCGCGCTGCATGACGATGCCGTCCGTGGCCTGCTCGTAGAGGCCGCGGTCCTTGAGCTTCGTGAAGTACAGCCCGGGGTAGTACTTGCGCCCGTCGGCCCGCCCGGTGGTGAAGTCCACGTCGTCGAGCCGGGGGCAGTCGCGAAACAGCGGCTGCACGGCGCCCACCTGCGTGGCGCCTTCGGGTGTCGAGGCGTCCAGGCAGATCAGGGCGTCGTTGGCGCGCGCCGCGCCCGCCCAGCTCAGGCAGGCGGCCGCCAGCAACCAGGGCGTCAGGGGAGAAAGGGTGTCGGTGCGCATGCGGGTCCTTGGTTCTGGGGTCAATGCCGGGGGGCCAGGCGCTGGTCGTCCACGTCCGGGGGGGTGGGGGCCTCGCTCTGCGCCACCAGCTTGTGTCCCGTCAGCCGGCTCAGCTCGGCGCAGATGGCCGCCTTGTCGCGCAGGTGGGCCACGGCCTGCTCCAGCTCCATCACCTGCGCGCCCACCAGGAAGCGGTACCAGTAGCCCTGCAGGAAGTGGTAGACGAGGCCGCTGCGGCCGTCCAGGAAGCCCAGCTGGAAGACGTAGCGCCACACGAAGTACAGGGCCGCACTGACGGTGAACGGGATGCGGTTGTAGATCCGCTCCTTGACCCAGCGCTTGGACGAGGCCTGGAACGAGGCGCTGTGCGCGTTGAGCGCTTCGTCGCGCGCGAACAGGCCCAGCCGCTGGTTGAGCACTTCGATCGCCTCGCGCGTGGCGTACCGGTTGTGCTTGTCGATGAAGTAGGCCAGGTCGTTGAGGTTGTGGTCGGCGAAGCCGCCGTCGAAGGTGACGGTGCGCCCGCCCCAGACCACCATGTGCTCGTCCATCCAGCGGTTCTCCATGCGGCCGTGCCCGTGGCGCCACAGGCGCAGCATCACCAGCGGGTAGCGCCCGCCGTGGCGCACCCAGCGGTCCATGAAGATGTGCTTGCGCTTGAGGTTCACGCCCACCACGTCGGCCGGCAGCGCAGGCAGCTTCTCCGTGATCTCCTGCGCCAGGTCCGGCTCGATGATTTCGTCGGCGTCCAGGCGCAGCACCCACTCGCCGCGGATGTCCAGCGTGTCCAGGGCCCACTGGAATTGCCGGGCCTGGTTGACGAAAGGATGGGTGCTGACCTCGGCGCCCAGGCGCTGCGCGATGTCGGTGGTGCCGTCCGTGGAGCCGGAGTCCACCACGCAGATCTGGTCCACGAACGGCTGGATGGAGCGGATCGCGCGCGCGATGTGGAGGGCTTCGTTGTAGGTCAGGATGATGGCGGTGATGCTCATGGCGAATCGTCCTCAGGCATGAAGGGTGGCGATCTCGGCCGGCGGGCGCCGGGGCGAGAAGGCCACCTTGGTGTCCGGCGCGCTGGGCTCGCCGAAGGCGATCATCAGAATCAGGCGTTCGCCGTCGGGAATGCCGCCCGCGCGGCGGATCGCGGACTCGGTCCTGTGGTCGATGGCGAGGTTCAGCGGGCAGGCGCCCCAGCCCATCGATCGGCAGGCCAGCAGCAGGCACATGGCAAACAGCGCGCCATCCACGTAGGCCTGGTTGCGCTGGCCGGGGCCGCCCCAGGCGCAGATCTCGGAACTCACCACGAACAGGTTGCCCACGCTGTCGGCAAAGCCGCGCGAGCCGCCCTGCAGCGCGAGCAGTTCGCGGATGCGCGCCGGGTCCTGGTAGGTGTGCACCCGCGTGGCCTGGCGGTTGCATTGCGAGGGTGCCTGCTGCGCCAGCGCGATCACCTCCAGGATGCGGTCGGGTTCGATGGGCGCGTTGCTCAGCGTGCGCACGCTCGAGCGGCTGGCGATCAGGTGCTGCAGGTCGCCGGCGGCCTGGCCGTTGAAGGAGTAGTCGCGCGTGCCGCCCTTCCAGGGCTTGGGCAGGCGCGCCTCCCATTGCTTCAGGTAAGCGCTGATCTCGTCGAGCAGGGGGTCGGACGCGCCGGCCTGGGCGTGGAAGTTCAGGTAGGCCTCCAGCGCGCCCAGCGACATGTGGGCCGGCACCGGCGAGTGGCCGATGTCGTAGCGCGAGAGCGCGTTCATCACGAAGCGGACCTTGTCCTTGCCGAACAGCAGCCGCGGCTGCTGCAGGGACAGGCCCTTCTCGATCGTGTGGGCCTCGATGATGATCTTGTAGAACGCGCGCTTGGACTTGTCCGCGAAGGGCGAGTACGAGTTGAAGCGCAGGAACAGCGCGGCGTCGCGCAGGGCCTCGCTGAAGATGCCCGCGACCTTGGCGAGCTTGCCGATCATGGGCCTTCTCCTCGCCGTTCGGCCAGCACGCGGTCCTTGATCTTGTGGCACGGATGCCCCACGCAGACGGACCAGGCCGGCATGTCCTGCGTCACCACCGAGCGCGCGCCGATGACGGCGCCTTCGCCGATGTGCACGTTCGGGTGCACGAAGCTCTCGGCCGCGACCCAGGCGTGGTCCTCGATCACGATGGGCCCGGTGGTCAGGGGGCGCGAGAGGGAGCGGATGTCGTGCGAGCCCGCGCACAGGAAGCTGCGCTGGCTGACGGCGACCTTGGAGCCGATGGTGATGCGGCCCATGCTGTAGCAGTCCACGCCATCGCCGAGCGCCGACAGCTCGCCCATGACGAGGTTCCAGGGCGCCCAGACGCGGCACGAGGGCGCGATGCGGCAGCCGGCGCCGATGCGGGCCCCGAAGGCGCGCAGCAGGAAGCGCCGCCAGCCGTGCAGCGCCCAGCGGGGCGTGGGCCGGAAGGCCAGCAGCCAGACCGTCTCCCACGCCAGGCGGCGCAGCTTCTGCGACGGGCTGAAGCCGTTGCGGTAGCGCAGGGCACCGAAATCGCTCAGGGAATCGCTCATGCGACGACCCTCCGTGCTTCGCGCGGCGCAGCGGAGCGCCTGGGGAGCGGCCCGGCAGCGCTCCTCGGGACCACGGCCCTCAGTTGCGTGCTCAGGAAATCGCTGCCGGCCTGGCGCAAGTGGCCCAGGCGCTGGTCCACGCTGTCCCAGTCGATCGCGCTGTGCATCAAGGCCTGGGTGTTGCCCTCCGAGAAGGCGGGCGCGAAGCGGTGCTCCAGGCGCACGGCGCGCAGCAGGTTGATGGCGCGGGCGTTGGCGGCGGCCTTGTCGCCGGTGAGCCCGGCGACGATGAAGGGCTTGCGGAACAGCAGTGCGAACACGGTGCCGTGGAAGGAGTTGGTCACCACGAAGCGCGCGTTCTTGACCAGGGCGACCCACTCGCCGGGATCGGGGTACACGGTGGTGCCGATTTCCGCCCAGCGCCGGTGCGGGTTGTGCGGGGACAGGATGCGGCAAGCCAGTTGCCGCGACACCCGCTCGGCGGTCTGGCGGATGTTGTCGGGCGAGCGCAGGCCGTAGCAGAACACGTACGGCTCGTCCGGCACGATGGACGAGCGCCCGGTGAGTTCGGCGTAGTCGTCGTGCAGCAGGGTCGGGTCGGGCACGTTGGCCGGCCGTTGCCCGGTGGCCTGCTCCACCAGCGTGACGCCGGAGGCTTCGCGCACCGAGATCGCGTCGAAGTGGTGCAGCAGGCGCGGCAGTTGCTCGGCCTCGGAGGAGGACACGCGGTCGCGGCCGAAGCTGGCGGCGTACGAGATCTTGCGGGCGGGGAAGGACTCGGCGAAGGCCAGGAAGTAGTTCGGGTCGAAACCGAAATGCTGCGACGGGCTCCAGATCTGGTCGCTGCCCGCCACGATCAGGTCGAAGTCCTGCGCGGCGGCGAGGGACGCGCCGTTGTCCGCCGGCGCGGCGCCGCTGGCGATGTCCAGGAAGCGCTCGCGAAAGCGCACGAACTTCTCGCGCTGCTGGCGGTTGCCGAAGTGCCGGTTGACGAACGAGGACAGGGCCAGGTACGTGACCTTCAGGTTGGCCTTGAGCCGCTCGGGCGAGGTGGGCAGGCTGAGCCGCCCGCCGTGTTCGATGTGCGCGGGCCGGTAGTCGATGAAGTGCGCGCGGTGGCCGTGCTCGATGAGCCAGCGGCGCAGGGCATAGGCCTGCAGCGCGGCGCCGTAGTTGTCGCTGAAGTGGAAGGTGAGGATGCCGACGTTCATGGGGTCAAGCCGCGGGGGCGCGCCAGCGGCGCGGGTCTCAGGGGGCGGGTCATGCGGGCCATCTGCTGGCGGCTCGGGGAGCGCCCGCCCATGAGGACCGACAAGGCCCGGGGGGCGAGCCGGCGCAGGGCCCAGACCGCGGGGACGCACACCAGCAGCGCCAACAGGGGCGAGAGGGCGAAGTGGCCGAGAAAGACCGGCGGGGCGTCGGCGTGGCCGGTGCGCTCGATGGCCATCCACCAGAGGCCGGTGGCCATGCCGTGGGTGCAGAAAATGAAGAAGGCGATGGGCTCGAACCGCAGGAGGACATCGCCGGTGCGGCTGCCCAGCAGCGTCGAAGCGGCGGCCCAGAAGACCACGCAGCCCGCCGCGCGAAGCGCGATGTCCAGCGCGGCGTAGGACACGCTGTGCGGATCGGACGCGCCCCAGGCCGGTGGCAGGACGAAGGGCGCGGCCGCCAGCAGGGCCATGGCCAGCCCGGCGGCCAGCACGGGGCCGCGCGGCATGGCGCGGGTCGGGATCGGTGCCTGTCGAACCCACCAGACGCAGCCCGCGAAGTAGAAGAGCGGGATGGCGCCGTTGAGGAACAGCACGCCGTCCAGGCCCAGCAAGGCGTTGAGCAGCAGGGCCGCCGCGGCGGTGCGTGGCCACCGGCGCGCCAGGTACATGAGGGCGGGCGAGATCAGGGCGCAGACGAAGGCATCGCGCAGGAAGTAGAGCGGCGCCATGGCCGGCTGGGCCGTGAGGGCCAGCACCGCGTTCGGCCACGCGACGGCAGCGGGCAGGGCCGTGAGGCCCGACTCGGCCACTTCCTTGGTGAGGTAGATCAGGTTCCACAGCACCAGGGGCACGACGAGGGAGAAGAACCGGTGGCCAAGCGCTTTCCGGTAGGAACCGCTGCTCAGCAGTCGGGCCAGCAGGTAGCCCGAGATCAGGCTCAGCAGGGGCACGCTGGTGTGGCCCAGCAACTGCCGGGCGTAGTGGATCAGGCCCCTGGGCGAGAACAGGGACTCGGGCAGCCCCGGCTGGTACGGCTGGGCGTGCGCATACACCAGCAGCAGGATGCAGAGCACCCGCGCCAGGCGAATGGTGTCCGAGACCGTCGGGTTCATTGAACGACCCTCCGTGCTTCGCACTGCGGGGCTGAGCGCCTTGGGAGCGGCCCGGCGGTGTTCATACGACGACCCTCCGTGCTTCGCACTGCGGGGGCTGAGCGCCTTGGGAGCGGCCCGGCGGCGCTCATGGCTGCTGCTCCCCTTGATGGACCGCGCGCTCCAATGGGACGGCGGTCTGGCGGGCCGTGCGCCGGGCCAGCAGGCGCAGGGCGTGGTGCTGGAAGCGGGCCGCCGCCACCGGCCCGCCCAGCCGGACGGATTCGGTGTTCGCCAAGGCGGCGCGGTCCCAGCGAAAGTCCCGGCAGACGCTGCGCAGGCGCTCCAGCAGGGCGTCCGCGCGGCCGGCCTCGAACACGTAGCCGTTGCGCCCGGGGTCGATCACGTCGCTGGCCCCGCAGCGGTTGCTGCAGATCACCGGCGTGCCCACCATCAGGGCCTCGTTGACCACGGCGCCCCAGCCGTCGAAGCGGCTGGGCAGCACCAGCGCGTCGGCGGTGGCCATGGCCTCGGCGATGCCGGCATTCGGCATGCCCGGCACGAACGTCACCCGATCGGCGATGCCGAGCTGGCGGGCGAGCGCCTGCAGGTCCTGCTCCAGTGGGCCCTTGCCGATGAGGCGCAGGCGGGCGTTGGGCTCGTCGAGGCGGCTGAAGGCCTGCAGCAGCAGGTCGACCCGCTTGCGCGGAATCAACTGGCCCACGTACAGGATCTCCTTGTGGTCGCTCGGCGGCCGGGGCGCGGGTGGGACGGGCGCGCCATCCACCACGTGCAGGAAGGGCACGATGCGGTCGCGCGGGTAGCCGCAGGCCGAGAAGAAGCGCGTGCCGCCGTAGCGGCCGGAATGGCCGATGCAGAACACGCCGCGCAGGTGGCGGCGGTAGCGCAGCGCGTCCCAGGTGTAGAGCAGCCAGCGCGGCAGCAGGCGCGCGCCGGGCTCGTAGCGGTTCTCCGTCATCAGGAAGCGGTGCACCGGCGCGCCCAGGCTGGCCTTGAACGCGGCCAGCGGCAGCGCGAAACCGCGCAGGCCGAAGAACACCTGCACCGAGCCGGGCAGCCGGGCGAGGTCGGCGATCTGCCCGGGCGTGGGGGCGATGTGCGCGCGCACCTGGCCGGTGTCGGGCAGCGGGTAGCCGCGCCCGCGGTAGTAAGCGGGCACGTCCTCGGTCACGCACCAGTGCACCGTGTTGCCGGGCACTTCCGCCAAGGCGCGGATGTACGGGGCCTGGTGGAACATCAGATAGGAATGCCAGAAGACGTAGGTCATGGTTGCGGGGCCGCGTGGGGGCCCACGGCGGCGCTGGAGTGGGGCCGCTCCCGCGGGGCCGGCCGGGGGAAGGACGCCGACCGGGGTCGGGACGGGCTCAGGTTCAGGCTCAGGTTCAGGCGCAGCAGCAGCAGCAGGACCAGCAGCGAGAAGGGGTTGCCGACCGCCACCAGGTAGCGGTTGAAGATCGACTGGAACAGCACGAACACCAGCATCAGGCCGCTGAGGAAGAGGGCCGGGTTCATCGCACCGGTGTCGAAGCTGCGGCCCAGGGCGCGCCAGGCGGTGACCACGAAGCACAGGGCGATCAGCAGGCCGAAGACCACGCCGTGTTCGAGCGCGAGGTTGATGTAGGAGCTTTCCACCGGGAAACCGATCACCTCGGGCCCGGCGGCGCGCACGCCCCGGCCGACGAAGAACAGCAGCGGATCGGAGAGCACGAGGTGGATGCCCTCGCGCCAGATGACCTCCCGGCCGGTGGCGCCCGACTCCGTGCCGCGGGTGGGCGAGTCCAGGTCCAGGATGACGGTGAGGTAGTCGGCGATGGCCCCCGCCTTGATGATGGCGACGGCCAGCAGCGCGATGGCCGCCAGCACCAGCGCCATGCGGGCCCGGCGCGAGCCTCGCCAGCCGATGAGAAGCACCGCGATGGCCCCGGTCAGCCCCAGGGCGAGCAGGCTGGCGCGCGCGGACGCGGCCAGCACGATGCTCAGGCACAGCGCCGACATCATCAGCGCGAACAGCTTCTGGTGCACGCGCGGCGTGGCCAGGCAGTGCTGGAAGAACAGCAGGGCGCCGCCGCCGTACACCAGGCCGCTGAGGTTGGGGTGCATGCCCAGCGGCGTGAAGCGCACCAGGCCGACGCTGTACTCGACGGTGCCGGCCACCGAGGCCAGGAACTCGTCGGGCTGGGTTGCCAGCACGGAGGCGATGAGGGCGATGTAGGCGCGGCGGAACACCGCGTCCAGGCTGGCCGCCGCGTCCTGCCGCGCCAGCACGGCGGCCGAGGCCAGCACCACCAGGAACATGGCGCCGAAGGCGGTGGACATGGGGTTGCCGCGAATGAAGGCCACCAGCATGGCGAACAGGAAGGCGCCGCCGACGATGGTTTCGGCGGCGCTCAATTCGACGCGGCGCGTGCCGCCCGCCATCAGGGCGAGGACGCCGGCGGCGGCGAACAGCCCGACCGCCCCCATCTGCACGGCCTGGAACGCCGGGCCTTCGATGTACCAGCCACCGACGTAGATGGCCAGGCCGAGCAGCCACAGCGAGATGAAGCGCAGCAAGGCGTTCATGAGGCGGGCGCCCGCTTGAAGGCGGCGTGAAGCTGGGACATGGCGGCGGGCCAGGCGGCCGAGGCCGTGATGCACCGGACTTGCTCGACGGTGGTGATCAGGCGCTGTGGCTGGTGGGTCGAGATCAGCAGGCGGCTGTCGAAGCGGGCCAGCGCGTAGGCCAGCGCCAGCGCGCCGGTGGCGTCGTCCGGATCGGTGCCGGCGGGCAGCAGGCTGGCGAGCTGGTCCCGCAGCTGGCGGTCGCGTGCCATCGCCGGCCCGATGGCGGGCGCGATGAAGCGCAAGGCGCCGTGCAGCACGTCGGCGGGGTCGACAGTGGTCCAGTCGGCGCCCGGTGCGGGGCAGCGGTACTGAAGCACCGAGCCGAAGCGCACCAGATGGCTCGCCGGCTCGCCGGTGGAGCTGCCGTAGGCGCCCAGTTGGCCGGTGGCCACGTAGCGCTCCAGCAAGGACTGCACAGGGCCGAGCGGGTCGTGCGGCTGCGCTTCGTGCATCAGCAGGAAGTCCACCCGGCCGCGCTGCAGTTGCTGCAGGCTGGTCTCGAACGAGCGGGCGATGAAATCGAAATCGAAGTTGGCGGCCGGCGCGCGCCGCGCCATGCCTTTGAGCACCGCCTGGCGCAGGCCGGGGATCCAGCGGGCGAGCGGCTTGACCACGGCCCGGGCCTTCTGCTTCAGGCCCGCCGAGGCGGGGCGGGCCAGGCCGGCCTTGGTGGCCACGGTCACCGCTTCCTGCCGGCCCTTGAGCGCCTCGCCCAGCACGGACTCGGACGCGCCCAGGCCATACGGGGGCGCGGTGTCGAAGTAGCGGATGCCGAGGTCGAGCGCGGTGTGCACGAGGCGCAGGGACGTGGCCTTGTCGCCGCCCCCGTTGAGGCGGCCGCAGCCGAAGCCCAGGCGCTGGGTCAGCAGGTCGTGGCCGCGGGTGTCCATGCGGGGGTCTCCGTGCGCAGGCGCTCGGCCAGGCGGGCCGTGAGGGCCAGCGCGGTGAAGGTGGGGTTGGCGTAGCTGGAGGTGCGAAAGACGGCGGCACCGGCCACGTACAGGTTGCTCGTGCCGAACACGCGCAGCTCGCGGTCGACCACGCCGTCGCGCGGGTGGTGGCCCATGCGCGCGCCGCCGCACTGGTGGTAGGTGTCGGTGGCCTGGTCCAGCACGCGCGGGTCCTCGCCGTCGAGCAGCGGATCGATCTCCACGCGGGCCAGGCCGGCGGCGCGCAGGCTGTCGCCGGCCTGGCGCACGAAGGCGGCCATGGCGCGCACCTCGGGCTGGCCGCCGATGCGCCAGTCCAGCGCGGCCAGTGGCACGCCGAAGCGGTCCTGGCGCTGGGGGTCGAGCGTGATGCGGCTGTCCTCGCGAGGCAGTTGCTCGGCGTGCATCACGAGCCAGACGCCGCGGTCGGCGGGGTTGTAGATGCGGTGGTGCCGCAGGTACTGCACCACCATCGGCACCCAGGCGCTGCCCATGCCGCGCACGTGGCGCAGCACGTCGCCCAGGCCCTGGCGCGGCAGGCCGCCGCGCATCAGCGAGCGGGCCATCACCTTCAGGTGCTGCAGGTGCTCGGCGACGCTGGACTCGAAAGCGAAATAGCCCGTGACGTTGAGCGCGGGCTCCGCGCTGAGGCCGCCGGTGTTCAGCCGCAGCTTGGGCTGGTACTTGTGGCCGCCCAGCACGATGTTCTGGAAGGTGCGCAGGAAGCGCGGCTTGTCCAGCGGGTGCACGCGGCCGCCGCGCACCTCCAGGTGGTCCTGGAAGCCGGCGCCGACCCAGGGATTGCCCGCCCAGGGGGCTTGGGGCTGTTGCGATGCGCAGGCCAGCAGCAGGCGGGCGATCTCGATGGTGCCGTTGGCCAGCACGATGCGCTCGCCGCGCACGGCGGTGACGCTGCCGTCGGGCCGCGCCACGCGCACCGCGGCGATGCGCTCGCCATCGGGCGCCAGTTCCAGGCCCGTGGCGTGGGCGTGCAGCAGCACGGTGAGCCGGGGCGAGTGGCGCAGGCGCTCGCCGAAGAAGCGCGCCAGGGCCGGTTCCTTGAGCCAGCGCGTGAGGAACAGGGTGAAGCCCGGGATGTCCGGGTAGCCATTGCCGAAGAGCTTGCGCGCCTGGGGCGTGTGCTCGTCGAGCGCGTCGGCCAGGCGCAGCTCCTGGGCCACCGCCTCGTACCAGGGCAGCAGATCCTCGTAGCGAATGGGCCAGGGTGCATCGGACACGCCCGCGCGGGCCTCGAAGTCGGACGGCACGAAGCCCGTGAGCTGCCCGCCCCAGAGGTTGGAGGTGCCGCCCAGCGCGCGCCCGCGCGCCATGGCGATGCCCTTGTGGGCGCGGCCGACGACGGTCGCGTCGTTGAGCGCCTGCGACGGTGTTTCGAAGCCGCCGCCGCCCGATTCGAGCACCAGCACGCGCTGCCCCTGGCGCTCCAGCAGCACCGCCAGCAACAGGGCCACGGTGCCGCCACCGACGATGACCACGTCGTGCGGGGTGTCCGGCGGCGGGGCGTGGTTCAGGTCGAGGATCATGTGGAGGTCCCCGTCGTGTGCAGGCGGTGCACGGCGCGCGTGGCGGTGAGCCAGACCAGCGCCTCGCCCAGCACCATGGCGCCCACCACGCCCGTCATGCCGGCGCTGGGCCAGACCAGCCAGGCCACCACCAGGGAGACCACGGCGGCCAGCAGGCTCTGCGCGGCCAGGCCGGCGTGGCGGTTGATGGACATGAGCACCACGCGCGGCACCTGCGTGGCCGAACACGTGGCCGCATAGAGCAGGAACAGCGCCATGCTGGTGGCGGTGAAGGGGATCTGGCCGTGGGTCCAGACCTCCAGCAGCCAGGGCGCGGCCAGGTAGATCAGCAGCGCGCCCGCGGCCGCGATCAGCAGGCCCAGGCGCTTGGCGCGGCGGTAGAGCCGCCAGAACGGGGCATCGTCCTGCTGGCCCTTGAGGGCCGTGAGTTCCGGCCACAGCGGGTTGCTCAGGGCGTTGGTGACCTGAACCACCACGCGCGCGATGGTGCGGTAGGTGTTGAACACGGCGGTGGCGGCCGGGCCGAGGGTGGCCGCCACCAGCAGGGTGAAGCCCTGCAGGCTCAGCGCATTGGTGAGCGAGAGCGAGAAGAACAGCGCGCCCGGTTTCGCGGTGTCGCGGATGTCGCTCCAACGGGCCTGCCGCACGCCCCAGCGCAGGAAGTCGGTGCGCCGCTGGCTCAGCCACAGGCTCAGCAGCGTGTAGCCCACGCGGGCCAGCAGCATCGCCGCGGCGACGCCGATGAAGCTGCGCGTGAGCGCCAGGCCGATGAGGCCGCCCGTCCAGTCGCACAGCCGGCCGGTGGTGACGAGGTAGGTGCCGGCCGCGTAGCCGCCCGTGGCCTTGTAGACCACCTCGGCCAGGCTGCAGAAGAGCGCCAGCACCACGCCGACGGAGAGCAGCATGAGCACGGCCTTCCATTGCGGCGCGTGCAGCGTGCTGGACGGCAGCAGCCACAGCGTGCCGCCGACGACCAGCAGCGCGAGCAGCGACACCGCCAGCAGAAAGGCCACCGCGCTCTGGAACACCTCGGCCGCGCGTGCCTTCTGGCCCTGCGTGATCAGGCCGATCATGCGGTTGCAGGCGGCGTGCGAAATGCCGGCGTCGGCCATCGACAGGTAGAAGGGCAGCGCGGTGAGCGCCAGCCAGTAGCCGTAGGTGGCCATGTCCCAGTAATGCAGGAACAGCGGCAGCGACACCAGCTGCGTGCCGATGCTGACCGCCTGCGCGTAGCCGTAAGCGCCCGCGCCGGAGGCCATGCGCCGGGCGATGGGCGACTCGCGGAAGGCGGCGGCGCGCACAGAGACCGACATGGCGTGGTCCTCAGTGTTCGCTGGACACGGCGACGGCGTAGCCGTGGTTCTTCAGCAGGGCGTGGCGCCGCGCCTCTTCCAGGTCGGCCACCACCATCTCCGTCACCATTTCCCGCAGGGCGATCTGCGGCACCCAGCCCAGCGCGGCCTTGGCCTTGGCGGGGTCGCCCAGCAGGGTTTCCACCTCGGTGGGGCGGAAGTAGCGCGGGTCGACCCTCACCACCACCTGGCCGGGCCGCAGCGCGGGGGCGCGGTCGCCCTCGACGGCCTGCACGATGGCCCGCTCGTTCACGCCCTCGCCCTCGAAGCGCAGCGTGATGCCCAGCTCGCGCGCACTCATGTCGATGAACTGGCGCACGCTGTACTGCACGCCGGTGGCGATGACGAAGTCCTCGGGCTGTTCCTGCTGCAGCATCATCCACTGCATGCGCACGTAGTCCTTGGCGTGGCCCCAGTCGCGCAGCGAATCGAGGTTGCCCATGTAGAGGCAGTCCTCCAGGCCCTGGGCGATGTTGGCCAGGCCGCGCGTGATCTTGCGGGTGACGAAGGTCTCGCCGCGGCGCGGGGACTCGTGGTTGAACAGGATGCCGTTGCAGGCGTACATGCCATAGGCCTCGCGGTAGTTCACGACGATCCAGTACGCGTAGAGCTTGGCCACCGCGTAGGGGCTGCGCGGGTAGAAGGGCGTGCTCTCTTTCTGTGGGATCTCCTGCACCAGGCCATAGAGCTCGGAGGTGCTGGCCTGGTAGAAGCGCGTCTTCCTCTCCAGCCCCAGGATGCGGATGGCCTCGAGCAGTCGCAGCGTGCCCATGCCGTCCACGTCGGCGGTGTACTCGGGGCTCTCGAAGCTCACCGCCACGTGGCTTTGCGCGCCCAGGTTGTAGATCTCGTCGGGCTGGGTCTCCTGCACGATGCGGATCAGGTTGCTGGTGTCGCTCAGGTCGCCGTAGTGCAGCTTGAAGCGCGCGTTCTCGATGTGCGGATCCTGGTAGATGTGGTCCACGCGCTGGGTGTTGAACTGGCTGCTGCGGCGCTTGATGCCGTGCACGACGTAGCCCTTGTCGAGCAGCAGCTCGGCGAGGTAGGAGCCGTCCTGCCCGGTGACACCGGTGATGAGGGCGACCTTGGGCCGGGCGTTGGGGGTGGGGTTGGTGGTCATAGCGCGGCGACGGGTGAGGGGTGGGGGGCGGTGTGCTTCAGGAAGTCCTGGTAGGTCAGGGCCAGTCCGCGGGGCAGATCGACCTTGGCCTGCCAGCCCAGGCTGCGCAGGCGGCTGCTGTCCATGAGCTTGCGGGGCGCGCCGTCGGGCTTGCTGGCATCGAAGCCGATGCGGCCGGTGAAGCCGGTGACGCGGGCGATGCTGTGCGCGAGCTCGGCGATGGTCATGTCCGAACCCGAGCCCACGTTGATGTGGCTGAGCATGGGCTGGGTGTGCTTGTCGTAGCTTGCCTTGGGCAGGTTCATCACGTGCACGCAGGCCGCGGCCATGTCGTCGACGTAGAGGAACTCGCGCAGGGGCGCGCCGCTGCCCCAGATGGCGACCTCGGGCGCGTCGTTCTCCTTCGCTTCGTGGAAGCGGCGGATCAGCGCCGGGATGACGTGGCTGTTTTCGGGGTGGTAGTTGTCGCCCGGGCCGTAGAGGTTGGTGGGCATGACGCAGCGGTAGTCCACGCCGTGGCTGGCACCGAACTGGCGGTTGTAGCTCTCGCACAGCTTGATGCCGGCGATCTTGGCCACCGCGTAGGGCTCGTTGGTGGCCTCCAGCGGTCCGGTGAGCAGGGCCCGCTCGCTCATGGGCTGCTCGGCCAGGCGCGGGTAGATGCAACTGGAGCCGAGGAACAGCAGCTTCTGCACGCCGTTGCAGAAGGCCGCCTCGATCACGTTGGCCGCGATCATGAGGTTGTGATAGATGAAGTCAGCGGGGAAGGTGTTGTTGGCGTGGATGCCGCCGACCTTGGCCGCGGCCAGGTACACCTGCTGCGGTTTGTGGCGCGCGAAGAAGGCGCGAACCGCGGCCTGGTCGACCAGGTTGAGTTCGGCGTGCGTGCGGGTGAGGATGCGGCTGGCGGGGTGGCCGGCCGCGAGCAGTTGGCGCTCGATGGCCGAGCCGACCATGCCCTTGTGGCCGGCGACATAGATGGTTTCCGGGGTGTTCATCAGCAGGCTCCCTCCTGTTTGAGGACCACCCGGACGGTGCGCAGCATGATCACGAGGTCGTACCAGAGCGACCAGTTGCGCACGTACCAGAGGTCCATGTTGATGCGGTGTTGAAAAGTGCTTGAGCTGCGGCCGCTGATCTGCCACAGGCCGGTGATGCCAGGGCGCGCCTTGCCGTAGGCGGCGATGCTCTTGCCGTAGTCGTCCAGTTCGCGCGGCAGCAGCGGGCGCGGGCCGACCAGGCTCATGTCGCCGCGCAGCACGTTGATGAGCTGGGGCAGCTCGTCGATGCTGGTGCGGCGGATCAGGCGCCCGATGTTGGTGACGCGCGGGTCCTTGGCGAGCTTGAAGTTGCTGGCCAGGTACTGCACGTAGAGCTTCTCGTTCTCGGTCTTCCAGCGCTCCAGCGCGGCGTCGGCGTCCATCACCATGCTGCGGAACTTGATGAAGTCGAACAGTTGCCCGTCCACGCCCACGCGCTTCTGCACGAAGAACACGGGGCCGGCGTCGTCGCGCTTGATGCGCCACGCGACCCAGGCCAGCAGTGGCGACAGCAGCACCAGCAGCAGGGCGGCGCCCACCACGTCGAGCGCGCGCTTGAGCAACTGCGGGCCGCGGCGGTTGAGGTTGTTGCGGGCGCGCAGCAGCAGCACGTCGTGGCTGAAGAAGTGCGAGACCTCCATGCCGTAGATGGGCAGCCCGCCCAGGGCAGGAACCATGACGAGGTCGTCGCGCGTGAGCATGAGTTCCTCCGCCAGCTCGCGCAGCCAGTTGTTGTCGCGAATGCCGAGCACACCCACCAGCTGGTGCGGGCCGGGCCGCGCCAGGAAGTCGCGCACGCCCGGCGTGAGCGCCGTGGGCGCGACCACGTGCCCACCACCGAGCTGCACCAGCCGCGCGCCGGGGTCGGGGCAGACCACGGCCACGGGCTTGTAGCCCAGCAAGGGGTCGCTGGCGAGTGCGGCGGCGGCCTTCTCCACGTCGTCCGGGTGCCCGATGAGCACGTAGGGCTGGGTGAGCAGGCCGGCGCGCAACAGGAGCGTGCGCACGGCCAGGCGGGCCAGCGGCAGGCACACGAGCACGAGGGCCCAGGTGGCACCCGTCCACAGGCGCGAGAGCGGCCACTTGGCGAGGTAGATGACCATGGCGTCCAGCAGCGCCGCGAGCGCGACCACCTGGATCAACTGGCGGGTCTCGTCCCACCAGGGCTTGCGCCGGTGGGTGCTGTAGTGGCTCTGCACGGCCCACATCCAGCTCACCATGGCAAGGGCGATGCCCGCGAACAGCGTGAGGCGCAGGTGGCCATTGGCGGCCCACCAGACGTTCATGGCCTGCGAGAAGCTCACCTCGTCGCGCAGCCACGCGGGCAGGCGCCCGGCGACGAAGCAGGCGGCGAGCACGCACAGATCGGTGAGCACCAGCCAGGCCTTGGCCTGTTGCTCGCGTTGGGCGAGGTTGGCCCAGGGCGCCAGGCTGTGCGCGAGGTCGTGCTCGTTGTAGAGCGGGACGACGGTGCCTGGGTGGTCTTCCGCGGAGGAGGGCCGCTCGATGCGCGGCTCGACTCTCTTGAGCGTGGGGGCGCTGGCGTGGGCCATGTCAGGGCCCTCCGCGAATGGCGATGCACGGTGCGTGGGCCCCATGCGGGTGCATGGTTTGCACCCGCATGGCGCGCGCGGCTGTCTGACGGCTGATGCACGACATACATGTACTCCCGACGGTTGTTGGAGACGGAAACGGCAACGCGGGCATGCAGCCCGCGCTGGTGAAATCATTCTTGGCATGCGGGCCAGGGCCACATGTAACGAAGCTTGAGTTAAGCCACGCGATGCACACGATGGGCGCGTGCCTGGCGGTGAGGTCGGCGCGACGCTGCGCGGGTGCGCCTTAATTGAATGAACTTATAAAATCACTCGATTCCGGTCCGACAGGAGGTGCAAGCGATGCGGGTGGCCGAACCGATCGAGACGGACGCGCAGACCGAGCGCGAGCTGCGTGCGCTGGCCAAGGGGCGGCGGGTGGAGGCCCGCGTGCAGCAACGCGCCAGCGTCATCCTGCTGGCGGCGCAAGGCTGGCAGAACAAGGACATCGCCGAGGAGGTGAAGCTCGACCGGCGCCAGGTGGCGCTGTGGCGCAGGCGTTTCCTGGAAGGCGGCGTGCCGGCGCTGATGCAGGACGCCTCACGTTCGGGGCGCGCGCCCAGCGTGACCGCCGCGCACGAGTGGTACATCCTGCGCACGACACTGGACGAGCAGCCGGCCGAGGGCGGCAACTGGAGCACGCGCAGCCTGGCCGCGCACCTGGGGCTCAGCGCCACGACCGTGCGCCGGGTCTGGCAGCGCAACGGCATCCAGCCGCACGCGCAGGGCGGTTTCGCGGCCTCGCGCGAGCTGCTGCGCTTCGAGGGCCATCGGGTCGATGTGCTGGGGCTCTACATGAGCCCGCCCGAGCGCGCGCTGGTGCTGGGCTGCCTGGGCGGACGGCCGGCGCGCGCCGGCGCGGCGGTCCACGACGGCATCGGCGCGGCGCGGCTGGCCGCCGCGCTCGGCACGCTGGAGCGGGCCATGCCCCGGGCGTCCCGGGAGCCGGATCGGCACAAGGCCTGGCTCGGATTCCTGCGCGTGATCGAGCGCCAGACGCCCGAGCCTGTGCAGTTGCACCTGATCGTGGACGGCTTTGCCACGCACCGCCACCCCGAGGTGCAGGCCTGGCTGGCCCGGCACCCGCGCGTGGTGGCGCACGCGCTGTTCGCCGAGACGCCCTGGCTGAAGCGGGTCCAGCGCGTGCTGCGCGACATCGCCGGGCAAGGTCTGCGGCGCCAGAGCTTCGCCCAGGTGCCCGAACTCCTGCAGGTCTTCGCGCAGCGCACCGATCCCGGTGCCGATCGGCGTCAGGCCTTCGTCTGGACGGCTCGGCCGCGCCCCTGGCTGTGAGCGGCTCCCCGGGCCGGGGTGCCCGGGCGCATAAGTGCAGAACAAAATGGCGCAGTGCAGCAAAAAAGTCCCGCGTGGCGGTCAGCGGGGCGGGTGCGGGCCTTACATCCCGAAACGGCGTTTCGTGGACCGGCGGCCACGAAGTGGGCGCCGAACGGTCGCCCTGGCGGGCATTGGCCGGTGGGCGAGGGGTCTGGAGCCGCCTTCGCCCAGGTGCCGGCGCTGCCGCGGCGGGCTGGGGCCCATGCCCCATGCCGGTGCTCAGAGCGCGCTGAGCTCGGTCTGCACGGGCCAGGGTAGCGGGGCGCCGCCCTCGGCGCTCGCGCGCAGTGCGAACCGGTGGTGCAGCGCCAGCGTGTGGCGGCCATGGCGTGGTGCGCAGACGCGGTAGCCCTCGCCCGTGCGTTGCACGCTCACGCCGGGCGCGCGGGTGTGCAGCGTCCAGTCGCTCACGTCGCTGGAGGTCAGGCGCAGTCGGGCGCAGAAGCCCTGGGGCATGGTGGTCTGCACCACCAGGTCCTGTTGCGCACCGGAGGCCTCGGCGGCGGTGGCCAGACTGGCGGGGTGGCGGTTGTCGAGCACGCGGGTCATGGGCGGCACCACGATGCGAAAGCGCAGCGAGGCGCTGGCCGAGGCATTCGCGCCGGTGGCGAGGCGCGACTCGGGCCGGGCGCTCAGGGGCGCGGCCAGCACGAGCAGGGCACAGGCGACACGGGCGGCGGTCGGGCTCATGCCTTCTTATCGACCGTTTGGTCGACGACTTGAACCGAGGCCGCCCCGCCAGCAGGGTCTTGCTGGCGCTGCTGGGCGCCGGCGGCATACCCTGTAGGGTTACTCGGCGCGCTGCACCGGCAGGCTCAGGCGCGTGGTCTGGCGCAACTGCACCTCGGTGGACTGGGCGCCGTCGCCGACGACGTTCCAGGGCAGGGGCAGGCTGTCGGCGCGCAGGGTCACGCTGCGCGTGCCGCTGGCGACCAGGGGAAATTCGAAGCGGCCCTGGCTGTCGGTGCGGACGGCGTAGCGGTTGTCCAGGTAGACGGTGGCGTTGGGCACGCCGAGTTCGTTGGCCTCCTGCTCGCCGTTACGGTTGCCATCGAAGAACACCACGCCCTCCAGCCGGCCACCGCCCTGCCCGGCCAGGCCGCCCAGGGGGAAGTCGCGGCTGCCGGCCTGGAAGTCGTAGCGCAGCATCAGATAGAAGGACCGGCCGGAGAGCGTGCGGTCGACCACCACGGGTGGCGCCAGCGGGTCCAGTGAGGCCACCACCGGGAGCTCGCCGCGGTTCCAGACCCAGGTGCCCTCCAGCGTCCAGCGGTTGTTCAGGCGCCAGTTGGCGTTGAGGTTGACGGAGCTGCGGTGGGCGCTGCCCGGGCCCTGCTCGGTGCCGATGCTGCCGCGCAGGCCGGCGCGCTGGCCCACGGGCACGCTGACATTGAGCGCGGCCGTCCACTGATGGCCGCCCTCGCGTTCAGCGGCGCTTTCGGCCAGGCGCGCGATGCCCAGGCTGCTGGACAAGGCCCAGCCCGTGCTCACAGGCCATTCCTGGTCGTGCACCAGGCGCGTGAGGCGGGGGCGGCTGTCGCCTCCCTCCGCTTCCAGGCGCAGGCCGCTGGCGCCCAGCTCATTCACCCAGCGCCAGTCGCCGTAGGCGCTCCAGTCGCGCCCGTCGAGATCGCGCACGGCCAGCCCCACGCCGGCCTGGCTCTCGCGGCCCACGCGCCAGCGCAGGTTGCCGGTGGTGTAGAAGCCGCGACTGTCGCGGCGGCTGATGCTGCGCAGCCAGTCGAACGAGCCATCGGCCGACCAGCGCCGTTGCACGTAGCGCGTGCGCAGGTACAGGCCTTCGAGGTCGCTGGCCATGGGCTGGCCGGCCCAGCTCAGACCCGTGTCGAGCCGGTAGGCGCCCAGGCCGTGCGACCAGGCGCCGCTGTCGCTGTCCCACTCGACATCGGCCCAGCCGCCCTGGCGCGCGCCAGCGAGCGCACGGGAGCGGTCGCTGAGCCACTGGGCCTGCCAGCGCAGCGCGCCGGCGTCGCGGCGCAGCGCCAGGCGCGTGGCCTGAGCGTCCAGCGGGGGCGCGCTGTCGGGCAGGTCGAAGGGGCGCACGCCATCGGCCCGCTCGTGCTGCAGGGCCGCGCCCCAGCCGTCGGCGCTGGTCGAGCGCCACTGCGCGCCCAGCGTGTGCCGTCGGCCCGGCGTGGTGATGAAGCGCGTATCGGGCAGGATGCCCAGGCGGCCCGGCTGCCCGCTGCTGAGCTGCCACTGCCAGCCCGACTCGGGCTTTTCCCATTCGCCGCTGAGGCCGCGCAGGTAGCTGGACGGCACGTACACGCGCGAGGGCAGGCGCGTGAGACCGGGCGCCAGCGAGTTGATGAGGCCCACCTCGTGGTTGCCGACCCAGCCCCCGCCCAGCGGCACACCGCGCTGGCGCAGCGTGAGCGTGCCGCCGCCGCTGCGCGGGCTGTACTGGCCGTCGAAGGACAGCGCGCCGTGGTTGGGGGTTTCCAGCAGGCCGTAGCCGCCGTAGCCCAGGTGCTTGCCGCCGCGCTGATCGAAAGGGTCGCTGGCGAGCCGGGCCTCCAGGCGCAGGTAGCGGGGCCAGCCGCTGGCGTCGTAGTCGGCCGTTGGCGCGTCGTCGACTTCCTGGGGCGGCAGTCCTTCGATTTCGCGGTCCACATAGGGCGCGGGTGTTTGCGCCAGCGCCAGCCCCTGCCAGAGCGGAAGCAGCGCCGACAGCAGCGCGTGGCGCCATGGGCGCGCCCGCGCAGGGGTCATGGGGCGAAGCGCGCGTCCAGCGCCAGCGTGTTGCGCCCCCATTCGAGCTTGCCCTGGATGCGCACCGGAAACCGCACCGTGGGCGCGGCCTGTTTGCCCTCGCCCAGGGCCACGAGCGGCACGCGCCGCGTCTCGCCGGGCAGGATGGGCAGGTCGGCCGGACCGAACTCGATGCGCTGGCCGGCCTCGTCGGTGCCCACCACGAAGCCTTCCAGCCGGCCATGGGCGTTGCCGGTGTTGCGCACCAGCAGCACGGGCGTGGCCTGGCCGTTCACGGTCTCCACGCGGGTGTCGGCCAGTTCCAGGCGCGGCGCGGCGTCGCCCACGGCCGCGTAGACGACGACGCCGATGCGGCCGGCGGCCTGCACGTGGCCGCCGACGGTGGGGTCGCGCCCTTCCACCATGATCGCGAAGCGGCATTCGCGCGGCGGCGTGTCGGCCGGGGGCGTGATCTCGAAGCGGTAGCGGTAGCGGGCGCCCGGCTCCACGGTGAATTCGCGCCGTTCGATGGCCACCCAGGGCCGGCAGCTGTCGGGCGCCAGCGCGTCGGCGAATTCCACCGACTGGTCGGGGTGGAAGACCCAGTCGTTCGTGTAAACGCGGTATTGGCCGCGCGCGTTGCCCACCTGCTGCAGCTCGAACACCTGGCGCAGGGTCTTGCCGGGCTGCACGCGCAACTCGAAGCGGGGCGGCGTGATGTAGGCCGAGAAACCCTGCGCGTGCGCAGCAGGCACGGTGGCACCCAAGGCCAGGGCCCAGAGCGTGGCGATGAGGACGCGCGAGCGTCGGAGTGGCTCAGTCTGCATCGAATTGGAAGTGGAAGTTCAGTCGGCGTTGGGTGCTATGCCAGTCGGTCTGCGCACGCAGGCGCATGTTGAGTTGGTCGTCCAGCGTGGCGCCCGGGATCACGCCCGCGAACACCAGCGTGCGCTCGCCGCTGACCACGCGGCCCGCCTGCAGGCGGCCCTGCGAGGACCACACCGCCTCCACGGGCGAGGACTGGTCGCGCTCCAGCGCCAGGTACACGCGCCCGCTGCGCTGCACGAAAGCGCGGGTGTCGAGGCGCACGTTGACCTGTACCCAGGCCTCGACCGCGCCCGAGCCGTCGGCCGCGGCCTGCAGGGGTCGCCACTGCATCTGCACGTTGGGCGGCACGGTGTGGGTGAGCGAATCGTCCAGACGGTGCGTCTCGGCATGGACCGCTTCGGCGGCGAAGGCCATCAGCATGGCCAGGAGGCAGGCGGCGCGTCTCATGGGCTGGTGACCGTGTAGGTGACGCGCGCGGTGTACGTGCCGGCCGCCCGCACCGCGCTGTTGGCGAAGCGGAAGCTGTGGCAGTTCTCGATGTAGGTGTTGGCCGGGATGGTGGCCAGGAACTGGGAGCCGCCATTGAAGGTGCCGGCCGGGATCACGTTGGGCTGGCCGCTGCCCGGGGCGGAAACGGTCCAGCTGATCTCGCCGATGGGGATGGTGTCGCCGTTGGCGTTGGTGAGCGTGGCCGGCGAACTCACGCGCAGCGCGGCGCTGGCCGGCGCGCCGCTGTTGTTGCGCTGATAGGACGCGCCGATGAGCAACTGGCTCGATGGCGTCGGGCAGGTCAGGTAGTTGTCGCCCTGCAGGCTGTTGGACTGCGTGCTGTTGCTGGTCATGGCCTGGGCCACGCCATTGCCCAGCTGGTTGGCGGGCACGCTCACCGAGACGAGGTTGATGGGGCCGCTGGTGGCGCTGCTGTTGCCGGCCGGCGCGCCATTGCCCACGTGCAGATAGACCCGGCGGCTGGCCTGGCTGATGGAGAGCGACCAGCCGAAGGCGCACGGCGAGCCCAGCGCAATGAGCATCAAGGCGGCGATCGAACGGGGCGGAAGCAGCCAGCGGAGCATGTTCGACAAGGCGCTGAGACAAGGGACGAAGGGCAGCGGGTGTGGCAGACCCTTCGTGGGCGGCGGGCGGGTGTTGGCCGCGCCCGCCAGGGCGATCACGGCGTGATCAGAGCATGGAGGCGGTGTAGGTCACCGTGCCGGTGTAGGTACCGGCCGCCGGAGCCGTGGAGTTGCCGTAGCTGTACGTCCATAAGGCGCTCTGGTTGGTCACGCGGCCGGCCAGGAGGGGTTGGCTGGTGTTGGTGCCGCTGAAGCCGGGCGCCGGCAGGTTGGTGTTGTTGGAGACCACCGACATCTCGGTGAAGGGAATGGTGTCGGCGCCGTTGACCAGGTTGGGCGGGTTGTCGGCGCGGATGGTCACCTGGCCGTTGTTGCCGAACACGCGCACCGGTATCTGACCGTTGCCGGGGAAGCCGCCGTTGGTGTCGCGGATGTCCGCCGCCGGGCTGCCCGGAATGCCCACCTGATCGGCGTTGGTCGTGTAGTCGAAGGTGAGGGTGTCGGCGTTGCTGTTGGACGTGTTCGTCAGGTCCGAGCCGGTGCCCACACCGAGGAACAGCACGCTCGGGATGATCACTTCGAGGTTGAGGCGGGCCACGGCGGAGCCGCCGCCGGTGGTGAGTTGGGATTCGGCCGATGCCATCAGCGGGGAAGCGATGGCCAGCGCCAGGGTGGTCTTCAGAAGGAGGTTGCGTTTCACGTCGAGATCCTCAAAGGTAGGTGAACACTTTTGTTGCGGCACCTTGGGGGAAAGGTGGCGCGATTCCGAGGACCGTTACGGGTACTCACAATCGCAGCAGGGCAGAAAGTGCCTGTTTTTCAACTACTTAAGGGAAGTTTCTGAGCCGGCGGTCGAAAATTTTCACCAAATGGTGGGCAGACCCCTCAAGAAAATCATTTGTTTGCCGAGTGACTACCATGGTTTTCCATCAGGTGAGTCAAAGGTATGGCTCCGCCGGCTTTCACCTCGCCCAGTGAAAAACTGGTGTGCAGGTCCTTCACGTTGGGCAGGTTCAGCAGCACCTCGCGCGCGAAAGCGCTGAAGTGGTGCAGGTCGCGGCTCACCACCTGCAGCTCGAAGGTGCCCGAGCCGCTGATGTAGTGGCAGGCCACGACCTCGGGGATGGCGCGGATGGCCTGCTCGAGCTGGCGCGTGACGTCCCCGTTGTTGCGGTCCGCGTCCAGGCGCACGAAGGCCAGCACCCCCAGGCCCAGCTTGTCGCGATCGAGCACGGCGCGGTAGCCCTGGATGAAGCCCCGCTCTTCCAGCGCTCGCACGCGCCGCCAGCAGGGCGCGGGAGACAGGCCCACGCGCTGCGCCAGCTCGGCGTTGGTGAGGCGGCCGTCGGCTTGCAGTTCTTGCAGGATGGCGAGGTCGAACTTGTCCAATGTTTCCATGATGGGCAAAAGAAAGAAAGCTTCTTTCTCCATCATGCAAATTCCGGGCATGAAACGCAAACACCTATCGCAAGCTCGGGCATACACTGCGCGGCAGACTGGGGGCCGGTCCCTACCCGGGGCCAGCCCCCAGTCGCACGCGCGTCCACAAGACGCCCCCGCCCACGAAGGAGACACACAAGATGAACGCGCCGCTGCCCGAGCACATCCGCCTGGCCCTCGAAACCGTCACCCTGGACGACAAATACACGCTGGACCATGGCCGCGCCTTCATGAGCGGCGTGCAGGCCCTGGTGAAGCTGCCCATGCTGCAGCGCCAGCGCGACGCGCTGATCGGCAAGAACACCGCGGGTTTCATCAGCGGTTACCGCGGCTCCCCGCTGGGCGGTTATGACCAGTCCCTGCAGAAGGCGGCGCCGCACCTCAAGAAGCAGAACATCGTCTTCCAGCCCGGTGTGAACGAGGAGCTGGCGGCCACCGCGCTGTGGGGCACGCAGCAACTGGGCTTCGCCCCGCCCGGCACCAACCGCTTCGACGGCGTGTTCGGCATCTGGTACGGCAAGGGCCCGGGCGTGGACCGCTGCTCCGACGTTTTCAAGCACGCCAACATGGCCGGCACCAGCCCCTGGGGCGGCGTGATCGCGGTGGCTGGCGACGACCACGTGGCCAAGAGCTCCACCGCCGCGCACCAGAGCGACCACATCTTCAAGGCCTGCGGCCTGCCGGTGTTTTTCCCGGCCAGCGTGCAGGACATTCTCGACCTGGGCCTGCACGCCTTCGCCATGAGCCGCTTCTCGGGCGTGTGGACGGGCATGAAGACCATTCAGGAGATCGTCGAGTCGAGTTCGACCGCGCTGATCGACCCCGAGCGCGTGCAGATCGTGATCCCCGAGTTCGAGATGCCGCCCGGCGGCCTGCACATCCGCTGGCCCGACGCCGCGCTGGAGCAGGAGGCCCGCCTGTTCGACCACAAGTGGTACGCGGCCCTGGCCTACGTGCGCGCCAACAAGCTCAACCACAACGTCGTCGCCGGCCCGAACGACCGCTTCGGCGTGATCGCCAGCGGCAAGGCCTACAACGACACCCGCCAGGCCCTGGTAGACCTGGGCCTGGACGACGACACCTGCCGCCGCATCGGCCTGCGCCTGCACAAGGTGGCGGTGGTGTGGCCGCTGGAGGCGCAGACCACGCGCGAGTTCGCCACCGGCCTGCGCGAGATCCTGGTGGTGGAGGAGAAGCGCCAGGTCATCGAGTACCAGCTCAAGGAAGAGCTCTACAACTGGCGCCCCGACGTGCGCCCCAACGTGCTCGGCAAGTTCGAGGAGGACGAGGGCGATTACAGCGGCGGCGAGTGGTCGCGCCCCAACCCCAGCGCCAACACCCTGCTGCGCGCCAAAGCCGACCTCAATCCCGCGCTGATCGCGCGCGCCATCGCCAGGCGCCTGAAGAAGCTGGGCAACATCCCTGAGGACGTGATGGCGCGCATCGACGCGCAGCTCGCCATCCTGGATGCGCAGGAGCGTTCGTTGCAGACCCTGCTGACGCAGGGCGTGCCCGGCGCCGAACGCCAGCCCTGGTTCTGCTCGGGCTGCCCGCACAACACCAGCACCAAGGTGCCCGAGGGCTCGCGCGCCATGGCCGGTATCGGCTGCCACTTCATGAGCATCTGGATGGACCGCGCCACCGTGGGCTTCACCCAGATGGGCGGTGAGGGCGTGCCCTGGGTGGGCCAGCAGCCCTTCAGCACCGACCGGCACATGTTCGCCAACCTCGGCGACGGCACCTACTTCCACTCGGGCATCCTGGCGATCCGCCAGAGCATCGCCTCGGGCGTGAACATCACCTACAAGATCCTCTACAACGACGCGGTGGCCATGACCGGTGGCCAGCAGGTAGGCGAGCGCCCCGAGGGCCACAGCGTGGTGCAGATCGCGCAGAGCATGCGCGCCGAGGGGGTCAAGAAGATCACCATCGTCACCGACGAGCCCGAGAAGTACGAGGGTGTGACGGGCATTCCCGAGGGCATCGCCATCCAGCACCGCGACACGCTGGACGCCGTGCAGCGCGAGTTCCGCGAGATCGAAGGCACCACGGTCATCATCTACGACCAGACCTGCGCCACCGAGAAGCGCCGCCGCCGCAAGCGCGGCACCATGGTCGAACCGGCCAAGCGCGTCGTCATCAACGAGCTGGTGTGCGAGGGCTGCGGCGATTGCGGCGAGAAATCCAACTGCCTGTCGGTGGAGCCGCTGGAGACGCCCTTCGGCCGCAAGCGCCAGATCAACCAGAGCACCTGCAACAAGGACTATTCCTGCGTGAACGGCTTCTGCCCGAGCTTCGTCACGGTGGAGGGTGGCCAGCTGCGCAAGAAGAAGGGCGCGGCCAAGGCCGAGTGGGAGGGCGCCGCGTTGCCGCACCCCGCGCTTCCCGCGCTGGGCCAGGAGGCCTGGGGCATCATCGTCGCGGGCGTGGGCGGCACGGGCGTCATCACCATCGGCCAGTTGCTGGGCGTGGCCGCGCACCTGGAAGGCAAGGGCATCGTCACGCAGGACGCGGCCGGGCTGGCACAGAAGGGCGGCGCCACCTGGAGTCACGTGCTCATCGGCGCCTCGCAGAACCAGATCCACACCACGCGCGTCTCGGCGGCGTCGGCCGACCTGATCATCGGCTGCGACCCGATCGTGGCCGCCAACAAGGAAACCTGGCAGCGCCTGCGCGAGGGCCGCACGCACGTGGCCATCAACAGCAGCGCCACGCCCACCGCGGCCTTCGTGAAGAACCCCGACTGGCTCAGCCCCGCGCAGGCCTGCGTGGACACGCTGGTCAACCACCTGGGCCGCGAGGCGATCGGCGTGGTGGACGCCGAGACCATTGCGACCCGCCTGCTGGGCGACAGCCTGTACACCAACCCGTTGATGCTGGGCTATGCCTGGCAGAAGGGCTGGATCCCGTTGGGTCAGGCCGCGCTGATGCGCGCGATCGAGCTCAACGCCGTGGCGGTGGAGCAGAACAAGGCCGCCTTCGAATGGGGCCGCCGCGCCGCGCACGACCTGCCGGCCGTGCTGGCCGCCTGCGGTTTGTCGGGTCCGGCCGCGCAGGTCATCCAGTTCCAGCCGCGCGAGACGCTGGAGCAGCTGATCGCGCGCCGGGTCGACTTCCTCACCGGCTACCAGAACGCCGGCTATGCGCGCGAGTACCGCGACTTCGTCGAGCGGGTGCGCCAGGTCGAGTCGCAGGCCCTGGGCAAGGCCGCGCTGACGGAAGCGGTCGCTCGCTCCCTGTTCAAGCTCATGGCCTACAAGGACGAGTACGAGGTGGCGCGCCTGCACAGCGACCCCGCTTTCCACGAGAAGATCGCGGCGCAGTTCGAGGGCGACTTTTCGCTCAAGGTGCACCTGGCGCCGCCGCTGCTGGCCAAGAAGAACGAGCGGGGCGAGCTAGTCAAGAAGCCCTACGGCCCTTTCATGTTCACCGCCTTCCGGTGGCTGGCGAAATTCAAGGGCCTGCGCGGCACCGCATTCGATCCCTTCGGCCGCACGGCCGAGCGGCGCATGGAGCGTGAACTGATCGCGCAGTACCGCGCCGACATCGAAGCCCTGCTGCCCGGGCTTACCCCCGACAGCCAGGACCTGGCGCTGGAGATCGCGCGCCTGCCCGAGCAGATCAAGGGCTACGGCCACGTGAAGGAGCGCCACGCCCAGGCCGTGGCCGTGCGGCGCGAGGCGCTGCTGGTGCGCTGGCGCTCGGGCGCCAGCGCCGCACCGGTGCGTCAGGCGGCCTGAAGCGCAACACCCCTGCCGCGCTTCGCGCGGCCCTCTCAAAAGGGGGCGCACCTGCGGCCCGGCAAAGCCGGTTCCGCGGTGCCCTGGGGACGATCCTGGCAGAACGGCTTCTGTCAAGGGGGCGGCATACAATCGCCGGTTGTTCTGAACCCGCTGGAGACCGCCTGTGTTGATTTCCCCCGCCTACGCCCAAGCCGCCACCGGCGGCACCGAGTCCACCCTGCTGGGCATGCTCCCGCTGGTGCTGATGTTCGTGGTGCTGTACTTCGTGATGATTCGCCCGCAGCTCAAGCGCCAGAAAGAGCACAAGGCCATGATCGAGGCCGTGGCCAAGGGCGACGAGATCGTGACCGCTGGCGGCTTCCTCGGCAAGGTGTCCAAGATCGGTGACACCTACATCGGCGTGGAACTTGCCGACGGCCTGGAAGTCCAGATGCAGCGCACCGCTGTCGTGCAGGTGCTGCCCAAAGGCACCATCAAGTAACACCCCCGAGCGGGCCGGCTGACGCCGGCCCGCTCCCCCTCAAGGGGCAACGCGCACCGACCGGCGGAGCCGGATCCGTCGCGTTCTGACCGATACCTCGCGAGCGCCGAAGGGCCTGTATGAACCGATACCCGCTGTGGAAGTACGCGATCATTGTGATCGCCCTGTTGGTCGGCGCCATCTACGCCCTGCCCAACTTCTTCGGGGAGGCGCCGGCGGTGCAGGTGTCGGCCGGCAAGGCCACGGTACGGGTGGACATCGGCACCGTCACGCGGGTGGAGCAGGCGCTGTCGGCCGCGTCCATCACTCCCAGCGCGCTGTCGCTCGAAGGTGCCTCGGTACGTGCGCGCTTCGAGGACACCGACACCCAGCTCAAGGCGCGCGACGCGATCGATCGCGCGCTCAACACCGACCCGAACGACCCCGGCCACGTGGTGGCGCTGAACCTGGTGCCACGCACGCCGAACTGGCTGTCGGCCCTGTATGCCCGCCCCATGTACCTGGGCCTGGATTTGCGCGGCGGCGTGCACTTCATGCTGCAGGTGGACATGAAGGCCGCGCTGGAGCGCCGCGCCGACGTGCTGGCCACCGACCTGCGCAACGCCCTGCGTGAGAAAAACATCCGGCACGGCGGCATCGTGCGCAATGGCCAGACGATCGAACTGCGCGTGCGCGACCAGGCCGCTCGCAACGCGGTGTTCGACCTGGCGCAGGCGCAGTTCTCCGAGCTCGTGCTCGCCGAATCCACCGAGGGCAGCGACACGCGCATCACCGCAACGATCCGCCCCGAGGCCGCGCGCGCCGTGCAGGACCAGGCGCTCAAGCAGAACATCACCACCCTGCACAACCGCATCAACGAACTCGGCGTGGCCGAGCCGGTGATCCAGCAGCAGGGCGCCGACCGCATCGTCGTGCAACTGCCCGGTGTGCAGGACACGGCCAAGGCCAAGGACATCCTGGGCCGCACCGCCACGCTGCAGGTGCGCCTGGTCGACGAAAGCGCCGAGGGGCTGGCCGCCGAACGCGGCGTCGGCGCCGTGCCCTTCGGCTCCGAGCGCTACCTGGAGCGCGGCGGCCGCGCCATCATCGTCAAGCGCGAGGTGCTGCTCACCGGCGAGAACCTCACCGACGCGCAGGCCGGCTTCGACGGCCAGACGCAGGAGCCGGCGGTCCACCTCACGCTCGATGGCAAGGGTTCGCGCATCTTCCGCGACGTCACGCGCGAGAACGTGGGCAAGCGCATGGCCATCATCCTGTTCGAGAAGGGCAAGGGCGAGGTCGTGACAGCGCCCGTCATCCGCGCCGAAATCGGTGGCGGTCGCGTCCAGATCTCGGGCGCCATGACCACCACGGAGGCCAGCGACACCGCGCTGCTGCTGCGCGCCGGCTCGCTCGCCGCGCCGATGGAAATCATCGAGGAGCGCACCATCGGCCCCAGCCTGGGCGCCGAGAACATCGCCAAGGGCTTCAACAGCGTGACCTGGGGGTTCGTGGTGGTGGCGCTGTTCATGTGCGTCTACTACGCAGTCTTCGGCATGTTCTCCGCCATCGCGCTGGGCTTCAACGTGCTGCTGCTGGTGGCCGTCCTGTCCATGCTGCAGGCCACGCTGACATTGCCCGGCATGGCCGCCATGGCGCTGGCGCTGGGCATGGCCATCGACGCCAACGTGCTCATCAACGAACGGGTGCGCGAGGAGTTGCGCCGCGGCGCCACGCCGCAGGCGGCGATCAACGCCGGCTATGACCGCGCCTGGGCCACCATCCTCGACTCCAACATCACCTCGCTGATCGCGGGCCTGGCGCTGTTGCTGTTCGGCTCGGGGCCGGTTCGCGGCTTCGCCGTCGTGCACTGCCTGGGCATCGTCACCAGCATGTTCTCCGCCGTGTTCTTCTCGCGCGGCCTGGTGAACTTCTGGTACGGCCGCCAGAAGAAGCTCAAGTCCATCTCCGTCGGCACGGTGTGGCGCCCCGAGGGCGATGCCACCCCCGCCAAGGCCGACTGAACCCGCACCCGGAGCCCACGATGGAGTTCTTCCGCATCCGCCGCGACATTCCGTTCATGCGGCACGCGATCGTGCTGAACGCGATCTCGTTCATCACCTTCCTTCTCGCCGTCTTCTTCCTGGTGACGCGCGGGCTGCACCTGTCGGTGGAGTTCACCGGCGGCACCGTGGTCGAGGTCGCCTACGAGCAGCCGGCCGACCTGGGCGCCGTGCGGCGCGTGGTCGAGGACCTGGGCTACCTTGAGGTGCCGGTGCAGAACTTCGGCAGCTCGCGCGACGTGCTGCTGCGCTTGCCCGTGGTCCAAGGGCAGTCCTCGGGCCAGCAGGCCGAGGCCCTGTTCGCCGCGCTCAAGGCGCAGAACCCGGCGGTGGTGCTCAGCCGCACCGAGTTCGTGGGCCCGCAGGTGGGTGAGGAGTTGGTGCACAACGGCCTGATCGCGCTGGGCCTCGTGATCCTGGGCATCATCATTTACCTGTCCCTGCGCTTCGAGTGGAAGTACGCCGTCTCGGCCATCGTCGCCAACCTGCACGACGTGGTCATCATCCTGGGCTTCTTCGCCTTCTTCCAGTGGGAGTTCTCGCTGGCTGTGCTGGCCGCCACCCTCGCGGTGCTGGGCTACTCGGTCAACGAATCGGTGGTCATCTTCGACCGCATCCGCGAGACCTTCCGGCGCCAGCGCAAGATGACGCCTCAGCAGGTGATCGACCATGCGATCACCTCCACCATCAGCCGCACCATCATCACGCACGGCTCGACGCAGATCATGGTGCTGTCGATGCTGCTCTTCGGTGGCCCCACGCTGTTCTACTTCGCTCTGGCGCTGACCATCGGCATCTGCTTCGGCATCTACTCGTCGGTGTTCGTGGCGGCGGCCATGGCCTTGTGGCTCGGCGTCAAGCGCGAAGACCTGATCAAGCCGACCAAGACGGAAGGCGATCCGGACGATCCGAACGCCGGCGCCGTCGTGTAGTCCGTGGCGTCCTTGCCATACCGGGGCCGCCCAACGGCGGTGTCCAGGGGTCTCGCGGGGGTGGTTCGTGAGGTCTTCGTGTCATACTGAAACACATGGTTTCGCCGTCCCAACCGACCGGGTTTGCCCTTGCCCAGCAGGCGCGTGAGCGCCATGTGCTGCACGTGGGGCGGTCCCTGCCGGATCTGGCGAAGGCCATTGAACAGCGCCTCACCACCCTGCTCGACCAGCCCGGCACCTCCGTCGATGTGCAAGTACGGCGCGACACCTGGGCCGCGTTCAAGAAGCGGCAGTCGATGTGGATCGACGACTGCCGCACCGCGCTGAAGAAGCATCTCGCGGCGCGCGCCGGTCTCACCGAGCCGGCCAGCCTCTCCGGCCAGCTCGAGCTGGTGGCCGAAGGTGCCATCGACGACCAGATCCTGGCCTCGCGCATGGCCATGCGCGTGCTCGACAAAACCTCGTCCGAGCTGAACGAACTGCGGTTGCGCGTGCAGTACCTGGAGCGGCGCACCGAGCTCTCCAAAAGCGACATCCTGCTGCCCGACGTGCTCGCGCGCCTGCTGGTGGAGCAGTGGAAGTCCGCCGGGCTCGAGCGAGAGGGCCTGGGCCTGGTGCAGGACCACATCGCCCCCATGCTGGGCGCGATCCTGCTCGACGGCTACAAGGCCGCCAACGCGTACCTCGTCGCCAATGGCGTGATGGAAACGATCGACCTGCAGGCGCTGGTGCGTCGCAGTCCGTCCAGCACGAGCGGCGCAGCGCCCATTACCCGGCCCGGCCCCGCCAGCGGCCCGAGCACGGGCGGTGGCCTGCACACTCCGTTCCGCCGGGTACAGGAACCCGGACGCCCCGGTGCCCATGGGCCAGCGCCCGGTCAGGTGGGTGGTGGGGGCAACCCGTCGGGCATGGGACAGCCCCCTGCGAGCGGGCGGGGCGCTCAGCACAGTGGCTACCCTGGCTCTTCCGGCATGGGCGTGAACGACGAGACGCGCATGCTCACCGGCACCTCGCCGCTGGCGCGCGCACGCATGCGTGCACAGGGTGTCGTGGGCCGCTTGCGGCGCATGCTGCTCGACCACGTGGGTCCCGAATTCGAGGCGACCGAGATCATTCCGCCGTCGCCCGCGCTGCAGCAAGCCATGGCGCGCCAGGTGTCGTTCCCAAGCACCGGCTCCGGTCTCGGCGCGGCCCCCACCGGCGGTGGCGCGGTCTATGTCGATGCCGGCACGGTCGAGCGCACGGCGGTGGCGCTGCGCGAGCGCACCCAGGAACTCAAGCAGGCGGCGTCCACCCCCAGCGAGAAAGCCACCATCGAGGTGGTGGCGCTGATGTTCCAGGCCATCCTGGCCGAGGAACGCATTCCGCCCAGCATCCGCGTGTGGTTCGCCCGCCTGCAGATTCCCGTGCTGCGCGTGGCCCTGGCCGAACCCGAATTCTTCAGCGCCCTGCAGCACCCCGCGCGCCGGCTGATCGACCGCATGGGTTCTTGCGTGATGGGTTTTGAATCCAACGTCGGTTCCGCGGCGCTGGAGGCCGAGATCAAGCGCGTGGTGCAGGTGATCGAGCAGTACCCCGAAACCGGGCGCCGCGTGTTCCAGCTCGTCTACGACGAGTTCCAGAAATTCCTGTCTACCTACCTGAGCGAGCAGAGCAGCGCCAGCCGCTTCGTGAGCGTGGCCCAGCAGGTCGAACAGAAGGAAACGCTGTCGGTGCAGTACACGATCGAGCTGCGCAAGTTGCTCGACGACGTGCCGGTGCGCGCCGAGGTGCGGGACTTTCTCTTCAAGGTCTGGGTCGACGTGTTGGCCGTGGCCAGCGTCAAGCATGGCATCAAGCACCCCGACACGCAGGCGCTCAAGCAGGCCGCGTCCGATCTGCTGTGGGCGGCGAGCGCCAAGCCCAGCCGCGACGACCGCGCGCGCGTCATCCAGCAGTTGCCCGGCATCCTGCAGCGCTTGCGCCAGGGCATGGGCCTGCTGGGCTTTCCCCAGGGCTTGCAGGACCAGCACATCAAGTCGGTGAGCGATACGCTGGCCGATGCCTTCATGTCGCGCACGGAGTCCATTGCCCAGAGTCAGCTCGACGCCTTGTCCAAGCGCCTGGCCAACCTCGAGGACTACCTGCCCGAAGGCGGTGTCGGCGACTTCGATCTCAACGCCGACAGCATCGAGCTGATCACGGGCGTGGACGCGAGCAACATCGAGGTCATCAACCAGGGCGGCAGCCAGCCCAACGAGGCCATGCGCGCGTGGGCGGTGGAGCTGCAGATCGGCTCCTGGTTCGGCCTCGACCACAACGGCAAGCTCGGCAGCGTGCAACTGGCCTGGCGCAGCCAGCACGGCCAGCTGTACCTGTTCGTGAGCAACGCGGGGCGCTGCTACCTCATGCCGGCCACGCGCGTCGCTGCCTACCTGCAGGCCGGCCTGCTGGTGCCGAGCGAGGAAGAGGCGCTCACCGTGCGCGCCACGCGCGAGGCGCTGGCCAAGCTCGACGCCAATCCGGAGCGTCTGCTGGCCTGAGGCCGGTTGTCTGCGTCGCGGGCTCAGCCCTGCGCCACGCGCTGCAGCAGACCACCCGGCAGGCGCGCCACCAAGCCCTGCAGTTCCAGTTCGAGCAGTTGCGCTTGCAAGGCACTGGTCGGCAGACCCGTGCGCACCAGCAAGGCGTCCAGGCTCACGGGGTCGTGGCCCAGGGCGTCGAGCAGTTCGCCCTCCGAGCCCGGGGACTCGGTCGGCGATTCGTTGTCCAGGCGCGGGGCGGCGTCCGCCAACCGAAGTTCTTCCAGCACGTCCTGCGCCGATTCCACCAGCTTGGCGCCCTGGCGGATCAAGGCATGGCAACCGCGTGACTGGGGCGAGTGAATGGAGCCGGGGATGGCGAACACTTCACGCCCTTGTTCGCTCGCCAGGCGCGCCGTGATCAGCGAGCCCGACTGCAACGCCGCCTCGACCACCAGGGTGCCCATGGACAGGCCGGCGATCACCCGGTTGCGCTGAGGGAAGTTCTGCGCCAGCGGCGGCGTGCCCAGCGGGTACTCGCTGAGCATGGCGCCGTGGGCGACGATGCGGTGAGCCAGATCGCGGTGGCGGCTGGGGTAGACGCGGTCAAGCCCGGTGCCCACCACGGCCAGCGTGAGGCCGCCAGCGCGCAGCGCGCCCTCGTGTGCGGCGCCATCGACACCCAGCGCGAGGCCCGAGACGATGCACAGACCGGAGGCCGCCAGCGAATGAGCGAAGGCTTCGGCGTTCTGCGCGCCCTGCGGCGTCGGGTTGCGACTGCCGACAACGGCCAGCCGCTGCGGGTGCGACAGCGCCTCCAGGCGGCCATGAACGAACAGCATCAGCGGCGGATCGGCCGTGTCCAGCAGGGACGCGGGATAGCGCGGGTCCGCGAGGGTGAGCACGTGGCGCGCGTTGTCCTGTGCCAGCCAGCGCTCGTGGGTGCTCAGCGCCGCATCGAAGCCCTCTGGTGGCTGCGCCATGGCCTTGGCCAGCGCGGGCTCCACCACGCCGTCCCAGCTGTCGGGCGCTCGGGCCCAGATCGTCTCGGGCAGTCCGAAGGCGGCCAGCAACTGGCGGGCCGTGGTGCGGCCCAGGCCCTGCGTCAGGAGCAGCCGCAGCCAGGCGGCCAGCTCGTCACGCGGCATCGGGGTCAGGGATTGACGAAGCGGTCGCCCACCTGCACGCCATCGGCAATTTCAAGCACGATGGCGTAGGAGACGCGGTCGAAGGTGCGGAACACCATCATCAGACCGTTGCGCTCGCCGGGCAGGCGCATGTTGGGGCGCGCGCTGTCGGTGGTGTCCCTGATGATGTTGCTCTCGCGCAGCAGGGCCAGCACGTGGCCGGGCTCGACGCCGTTCTGCTTGCCGCGGTTGATGGTGACGACCATGTTCTGCGCGGCGTAGTTCACGGCATTGCCGTACACCGAGACGATCTGGCCGGATTGCGGGTTTTGCGGTGCCCGCGGCACGAAGTTGAGGAATTCGCGCGGCGGCTCGGGCAGCAGGCGATCGCCCACGCGCATTTCTTCCTTCGCCGCGGTGATGTCGATACCGGCCGGCACGATTTCCTGGATCTTCTCTCCCTTTGCGTCGAGGCCTTCGCGGCGGCGCTCGTTGGAGACCACGTTGGCCTTGCCCACGTACTGCGCCTCGTAGCCCAGGATCTCGTTGGTGCTGGGATCGCGCAGGGGCGTGGCGTTGCGGAACACGCGGTAGCCGATCGAGCGGCCGTCAACCACGGCCAGCGGTTCCGCATCGGGGCGGTCACCGGAGATCGAGCGCGCGTAGGCGCGGTCGCCGCGGCTGAGCAGCACGCGGTTCTCTTGCGTGGCCACGATGCGGGGCGCGCGGTTGATCGCGTTCTCGTCGACGATCAGCGGCTCGGTGAGGAAGGACTCGATGGTCTGCAGCGAGATCGGCGGGATCGCGGTGTCGGACAGCGATTCGTAGCGTGTGCGCGGCGACACCTTGATGGTGCCAGGCTCGCCACCCGGTCCGCGCGTGCTCAGCGTGGCGCGGCCGTTGGCCTTGATGAGGTACAGCATCTGCCCCGGGTAGATGCGGTGCGGGTTCTTGATGTCGTCGAGGTTCATGCCCCACAGCTCGGGCCAGCGCCACTGGCTGCGCAGGAAGATGCCTGAGATGGCCCACAGCGTATCGCCGCTCTTGACGGTGTAGCTGTCGGGGGCGTTGGGCGCGAGTTCGGAGAGCGGCACGCCGGTCTGGGCGACCTGGTTGGCGGTGGCGCGCTGGCCGGGGGTGACGGGGTAGCGCTGCTCGGCCGGGACGACCGCACTTTGCGCGAAAGCCGCCTGTGCGGCGCAGGCCAGGCCGACGGCGCTGGCGATGGTGGAGATCAGGCGGGTGTTCGATCGCATGTTCGGGGGCCCCTGGGCGGCTGCCGTCGGCCGGTGCGATGACGCCGTGTGAGCCGGCGTCTCGATCGTGGCCTGGGGCGCGCGAGTCTTGACAAAGCGCGTTGGATTCTGCGCGCAAGCCTTTGATTGCGCAATGTTTCTGGCAGCTCGCGATTTCGCGTCGTCGGGAAAGTGGCGAAAATAGCGACATCGGTTTCCGCCTGTCAGCGTGCCACTGCCTGCCGTCGCCCCTGGCCCCAACGGAGACCTCTTGCGATACTGCTTCAACGAGTCATGAGCGCCCCCGATACCCTGCCGATCCTGCACTATCCCGATCCCCGCCTGCACACCGTGGCCAAGCCCGTGGCGGCGGTGGACGAGCGCATCCGCGCGCTCATTCCGCGCATGCTGGCCACCATGTACGAGGCCAATGGCATCGGCCTCGCCGCGACCCAGGTCGACGTGCACGAGCGGCTCATCGTGATCGACGTGAGCGAGTCGCGCGACAAGCCGATGGTGCTGATCAACCCGGTGATCGAATGGGCCAGCCCCGAGACGCGCAAGGGCGAAGAGGGTTGCCTGTCGGTGCCCGGCATCTACGATGGCGTGGAGCGTTCGGTGGCGGTGCGCGTGCGCGCGCTCGACGGCGAGGGCGTGGAACGCACGATCGAGGCCGAAGGCATGCTGGCCGTGTGCATCCAGCACGAGATGGACCACCTCATGGGCAAGGTCTTTGTGGAGTACCTCTCCCCGCTCAAGCGCAACCGGATCAAATCCAAGCTCGTGAAAGCACAACGGGAAGCCCTGCGCGCATGAACCCCTCCTTCGCCCTGCGCTGCTTGTGCCTGGTGGCCCTGCTGTGGCTGGCGGGGTGCGCGGGCATGCCCGAGCGGCTGCAACCCGGCACAACGCGTGCGCAAGTGATCGACCAACTGGGCCCGCCCAGTGCCGAGTACGCGCTGTCCGGCGGCGCGCGCCTGCAGTACTCGCGCCAGCCGCTGGGCCGTCAGGTCTACAACCTCGACTTCGACGCCGATGGCCGCTTGCGCAGCGTCGTGCAGGTGCTCGACATCCACTGGATGCAGAAGAACATCGCGATCGACCGCTGGACGCGCGACGACGTGCTGCGCCACATGGGCCGGCCCGCGCTGGTCGAGCGTGTGGCGCTGTTCGACGGCGACATCTGGACTTACCGCTACTCCGAGAACAACACCGACCGGCTGGCGCACGTGCACATCGATCGCGCCGGTGTGGTGCGCAAGCTCATCTTCCTGGATGAGTACAGCCCGCCGCCCGATCGCTCCTGACCCCTCGCCGGCCCTCGCGGTCCGGCCCGTTCCCTGATGAAACTCATCTTCGCCGGCACGCCGGCCTTCGCGCGTGTCGCGCTGGAACGCCTGCTGGCCGCGGGCTTTGACGTTCCCCTGGTGCTCACCCAGCCCGACCGGCCCGCGGGGCGTGGCATGAAGCTGCAGGCCTCGCCGGTGAAGGCGCTCGCGCTGGAGCGCGGCATCGCGGTCTCGCAGCCGCGCGGTCTGCGGCTGGATGGCAAGTACGCCGACGACGCCGCTGCCGCGCGCCAGGCCATCGACGCCGCGCAGGCCGATGCGATGGTGGTCGCCGCATATGGCCTGATCCTGCCGCGCTGGGTGCTGGATGCCATGAGCACCGCCGGGCCGCCCCCAGGTGCTCAAGCCCCCTCGGGGGGCAGTGAGCCGCGCGAAGCGGGGAGCGTGGGGACCCGCGGACCGCGCCTCGGTTGCCTCAACATCCACGCCTCGCTGCTGCCGCGCTGGCGCGGCGCGGCGCCCATCCACCGGGCGATCGAAGCGGGCGACACCGAGACGGGCGTGACCATCATGCAGATGGACGATGGCCTGGACACGGGTGACATGCTGCTGCGCGAGCGCATCGCCATCCGCGACAGCGACACCACCGACACGCTGCACGACCGCCTGGCCGTGCTCGGTGGGCGCCTCATCGTCGAGGCGCTGGAGATCGCGGCCTGCGGTGGGCTGCGCGCCGAGCCGCAGCCGCAAGAGGGCGTGACCTACGCGCACAAGATCGAGAAGGCCGAGGCCGTGATCGACTGGACGCAGCCGGCCACCGCGCTCGCGCGGCGCGTGCGCGCCTTCGACCCCTTCCCCGGCGCGCACACCACCCACGCGGGCGAGGCGATCAAGGTCTGGTCGGCCGAGCCCCTGGCCGCATCCCCCGCCGGAAAGGGCCGCGCTGGCGAGGTGCTGGCGGTCGGGCCCGAAGGCATCACCGTGGCCTGCGGCGAGGGTGCGCTGCGCCTGACGGTGCTGCAGCGCGCGGGCGGCAAGCGCCTGCCGGCGGCTGATTTTCTGCGCGGCTTCGCGCTCGCGCGCGGCGAAGTGCTGGGGGACGGCGCGTGATCCTGTTCCTCAAACGCGAGCACCGCGCGCACCCCGAGTACTTCGAAGGCATCCGCGACCAGTTCTCCGTGGCCATGGGCATCGGCGCCTGGGGCCTCATGACCGGCGTGGCCATGGTGCAGTCGGGGCTGTCGCCGCTGGAGGCGGTGCTGATGACGCTGATCGTCTACGCGGGCAGCGCCCAACTCGCGGCCATTCCCATGATGGCGGCGGGCGCGCCGTTGTGGGTGATCCTGGCGGCGGCCTTCTGCGTCAACCTGCGCTTCGTGGTCTTCTCGGCCCACCTGCGACCCTACCTCATGCACCTGCCGCGCTGGGAGCGCCTGGCCAGCGGCTACGTCACGGGCGACCTCAGCTACGTATTCTTCGCGCGCCGCTACCCGCACCCCAGCGACGACCCGGTCGAACGCGATGCCCAGCAGGCCTACCTGATGGGCAACTGCGCCGTGAATTACGCGGCCTGGATGGGCACGAGCCTGCTGGGCGTGGCACTGGCCAACGCCATTCCGCTGGAATGGGGGCTGGGCTTCGCGGGCATCCTCGCGCTGCTGGGCGTCATGTGCTCGCTCGCCACCTCGCGCTTGCGCATGGTCTCGGCGGGCGTGGCGGGTGCCGCCGCCGTGGTGGCCTTCGCGCTGCCGCTCAAGCTCAACATCCTGGTGGCCATCGCCTGCGCGGTGGCGCTGTGCCTTCTCCTCGAACCGCTGCGCGCCGCGCGCCAGGGCTCCAGCCATGTTTGACGTCGATCCCTGGACGCTGCTGACCATCCTCGCCCTGGGCGTGGTCACCGTGATCACCCGCGGCTTCTTCTTCCTGTCCGACAAGCCCTGGACGCTGCCGCACTGGGCGCAGCGCGGCCTGCAGTACGCGCCCATCGCCGCGCTGTCGGCCGTGGTCGTGCCCGAGGTCGTGATGAGCCAGGGCGCGCTCGTGAGCACCTGGCAGGACGCGCGCCTGTACGGGGCGCTGGCGGGTGCGGTCTGGTTCTTCTGGCGCGGCGGCGTGCTCGGCACCATCGTGGCGGGCATGGTGGTGTACCTGCCGCTGCGCATCGGGCTGGGCTGGTAGGGGCGCGCGCGGCGCCTCAGCGGTGGCTCAACGGTGCCACTGCTCCTGGTAGGCCCACTGCGCAAAGCGCGCGTGGGCCTGGGCCTTGTCGATCAGGTCCGCGTTGCCGCTCGCGCTGTCGCGCAACTGCCCGTCGCGGTAACTCATCAGCCGCGCGGGCGCATCCGGCTGCAGCACCGCCACCTGTGTCTGGCCGCCGGGCGTGTCCTCCAGGTAGGCCTGCGTCTTGTCGAACTGCAGGATCGCCCGGCCGGGCCGCCCGGCCTGCGCCGGATCGCTCAGATCGCGACCGATCAGCGGGTGCTCGCCGCTCAGGCCCATCAGCGAGATCAGCGTCGGTGCCAGGTCGATCTGGCTGGCCAGGGTGTGGATGCGCCGGGCCTCGGTGATCGGCCCGCCCAGGATCAGTCCCGGGATGTGGAAGCGTTCGACGGGAACCAGCGAGGGGCCGTAGACGCGCGAGTTGTGGTCGGCCACGACCAGGAACAGCGTGTTCTCCCAGTAGCGTGAGCGCCGCGCCCGCTCGATGAAGCGGCCGAGCGCGTGGTCCGCGTACTTCACCGCGTTGTTCACCGTGCCCTTGGGCTGTTCGTACAGCTCGATGCTGTGCTCGGGAAACTCGAAAGGCGCGTGGTTGGACGAGGTGAAGACCAGTGCGAAGAAGGGCTTGTCGGCGGGCTGTCGTTCGAAGGCCTGGTGCGCCATGCCGAACAGGTCGCCGTCGGACGCGCCCCAGGTGCCGATGAAGGCCTCGGCCGGCATGTCCTTCTGCTCCACCACGCGGTCGAAGCCGTTGCCCATGAAGAAGCCGCGCATGTTGTCGAAGTGGGACTCGCCGCCATAGAAGAAGGTCGACTCGTAGCCGTGCGGCTTGAGGAATCTGGCCAGCGTGAAGAAGTCGCGCTGAGACTTCGCGAGCTTGACCGTGCTGACCGCCGAGGTCGGCGGAAAGCCCGCGGTCACTGCCTCGATGCCGCGCACCGAGCGTGTGCCGGTGGCGTACAGGCGCTCGAACCACAGGCCCTGCGCGGCCAGTCGGTCCAGGTTCGGCGTGAGTGGCAGGCCGCCCAGCGCACCCACGAATTCCGCGCCCAGGCTTTCCTCCAGCACGATGACCAGGTTGAGTGGTCGCGCGCGCGGATGCGCCGTGGCCTGCCAGTGCCGCGTGGGCAGGTCGTCGCGGGTGAAGGCGCTGGCGGGCAGGCCCGTCTCGCGGCGCACGCGCTCGATCACGTGCGCGCGCGGCAGCTCGGCGTAGGTGATGCCGGCCTCGCTCTTGCGCGACTGGTAGATGGCGTACGCCACGGTGTAGAGCGAGTTGAGCGGCAGCTCGTTGACGAGGTGGTCGCTGGTCAGGGCGGCGCTGGCCGGGTTGGCCGCACGGTGCCCGAGCGCGCCGCGCCCCGCCACGGCCAGCGACACCAGCAGCAGCGCCGACCAGGCCAGCGCCAGCCCCGCGCGCGGCGGCGCGGGGGGTGCTCCCGGTCGGCTCAGGCGCGCGAAGGCCCAGGCCGTCAGGGGCAGCAACAGGGCGGCGGCCAGCAGGTGCGCGGCGTAGTCCTTCAGCAGCGTGCCGCCAACCTCCTTGGCGTAGCCGAGGTATTCCACGAACAGGTAGTTGGGGCGCGCGTCGTACTGCGCCACGAAGGCCGGGGTGGCCAACTCCATGAATCCGACCAGCAGCATCGTCAGGCCGCCATAGACGCGCAGCACGGTCGCCCAGGCGCGCCAGGCGCGCGGGTGCAGCGCCATCCAGGGGGTGAGCGCGGCCGGCAGTACCCAGATGAAGCCCAGCAGCACTCCGTCGAAGCGCAGGCCCTGCCACAGCAGCGAGGTCCAGGCCCGCTCGTGCGACACCCGATCGGCCTGCCAGGCCGCCAGGCCCAGACGCGACAGCCACAACACCGCCAGTGTGCAGGCCATGGGCAGCAGCAGCGGACGCAGCAGGCGCAGGCTCTCGCGCCACGCGTGCCGGGCCAGCGCAATGGCCGGCCCGCCGGGCCCGGCCTGTGCGAGTCGCCAGCCCACCAGCGACACGCTGGCGCAGATCAACAGCGTCCACAGCGTGTGGCTGGGGTAGTGCGCGCCGCGCAGCGTCTGCACGGCGCCGGCGAGTGCGCCGACGCCCAGCGCCGCGGCCAGCCAGCGCAGGCCCACCGCGCGCCGCCGCCGGGCACCGGGCGGTGGCGCCAGCCACGGCAGGCACAGCGCCACGAAGGCGAAGCCGCTGCTGGCGTGGCCGCCCGGGAAGCAGCGCCCCGGCCCGCCATCGGCCAGGCCCCAGGCCCAGTGCGACACCCAGCGCGCGGTGCCGCCGAAGCCTTGCAGGTCCCAGGGGCAACTGGTGAGGCTGGTGTTCTTGACCGCATTGACGGCGAGCAGCGACAGCGCGGCCAGCAGGGCCACGGCGATGCGCTCGCGTCGCGGCAGCGCCGCGCGTGGCCACAGCGCCCAGCCGCACAACAGCAGGAAGGCCAGCACCATGGCCTGGCGCAAGCCGTCGTGCAGCACGCGCTCGAGCAGCCACTGGTCGCGCAGCGCAAAGCCTTGCCCGGAGCCGATCGCGCGCATCACGGCCGTGTCCAGTCCGGACAGGTCCCACAGCAGGGTGAATGCGAGCAGGCCGCACAGCCAGAGCGCGGGGCGCGCGAAGGCGCGGCCCGCGGCCGCCGGTTCCAGGGACAGGGTCGACATGGCGCGGCACTCTCGTGCGCCGCCATTAACTGGTCCTTAAATCGTTTAATGCGGGGCTAAGGTGGCTCTCGATAATGGGCGGCCCATCCCCTCCCTCTTGCAAACCGACATGCGCGCACTCGTGGTGGAAGACGACCCCGGCATCGCCAGCGGCCTG
>NZ_DATIGV010000219.1:0-2070 GCF_035481345.1 Hydrogenophaga sp.
CCGCGATGCGCTCGCGATCCGGCTCCATGCCACGCACGCAGTGTTCCTCGAAGCTGCGCATGCCACCGGCCAGCAGCCGGATGCTCTGCAGCAGGTTGTGCGCCAGCAGCGGCTTGGCCGCGTGCATCTGGAACTGGCCCAGCGTGGCGCCCACGCCAATGGCCACGTCGTTGCCCATCACCTGCGTGCACACCATCACCAGCGATTCGCACTGCGTCGGGTTGACCTTGCCCGGCATGATGGAGCTGCCGGGCTCGTTGGCCGGCAGCCGCCATTCCCCCAGGCCCGGGCTCGCCGCCCAGCGCAGGTCGTCGGCGATCTTGCACAGCGCCAGCGCCAGCACGCGCAGCGCGGCGTGCAACTGCAGCAAGGCGTCGTGCGCGGCCTGCGCCGCGAAAGGGTTGTCGGCGCGGCGCATCGGCAAGCCGGTCACCTCGCTCAAGGCCTCGGCCATGCGCTGGCCGAATTCGGGGTGGGCATTGGCGCCGCTGCCCACGGCCGTGCCGCCGATGGCCAGGCCCTGTACCGCGCGCAGCGCGGGCTCCAGCCCCGCCTCGGCCTGATCGAGCTGCGCCACCCAGGCCAGCAACTCATCGGCCAGCGTGAGCGGCAGCGCGTGCTGCAGGTGCGTGCGGCCGGTCTTCGTCACGTCGCGCACGCCTTCGGCCTTGGCCGCCAGCGTGTCGCGCAGGGCGCGCAGCGCGGGCCGCAGCGAGCGCTCCACGCCCAGCAGCGCGGCCACGTGAATGGCGGTGGGAATGGTGTCGTTGGACGACTGGCCGAGGTTGACCTCGTCGTTGGGGTGCACCTCGCGGCCCAGCAGGGCCGTGGCCCGGTGCGCCACCACCTCGTTCATGTTCATGTTGCTCTGCGTGCCCGAGCCGCTCTGCCACAGCGACAGCGGAAAGGCATCGGGCCAGCGGCCGTCCACCACCTCGGCCGCGGCCTGCGCGATGGCGTCGGCCACGGGCGGCTCCAGCGTGCCCAGTGCGGCGTTCACGCGCGCGGCGCAGCGCTTGATCAGCGCCAGCGCGTGGATCAGCTCGGGCGGCATCTTCTCCGTGGAGATGGCGAAGTGGCCGATGGCGCGCTGGGTCTGCGCGCCCCAGGGGGCGTCGGCGGGGATGGTGATCTCGCCCCAGGCGTCGTGTTCGGTGCGGGATGCGGGTGCGGAAGTGGCCATGGAAATCTCCGGTGAGGCGAAGGCCGCGGGCAAATGCGGTGCCCATGCCGTGTCAGGCATCCCTTTCTACCCGCCATCGCCCCCCCGGTGGCGCACAGGGTTTCCCGCCGGGCTTGACGTTCGTCAAACCGACCGGGCCTCCCGGGTGCTGCAATGCCTGGCATGCCTGCCCAGCCCGTCTTCACCGCGCGCGCGCTCACCAAGGTCTACGGTGACGGCCCCACTGCGGTGCACGCCTTGCGCGGCGTGGACCTGGACGTCATGCCCGGCGAGTTCGTGGTGCTGCTCGGCGCCTCGGGCAGCGGCAAGAGCACGCTGCTCAACATCCTGGGCGGGCTGGACTCGCCCACGGGTGGCTCCGCCCAGTGGACCCACGGCGGCCAGACGCATGAGCTGGCCGGCGCCAGCGACGCCGAACTCACGCGCTACCGGCGCGAGCACGTGGGCTTCGTGTTCCAGTTCTACAACCTCATCGCCAGCCTGACGGCGCGCGAGAACGTGGCCCTGGTGACCGACCTGGCCACCGACCCCATGGCGCCCGAGGCGGCGCTGGCCCTGGTGGGACTGGGCGAACGCATGGACCACTTCGCCTCGCAACTCTCGGGCGGCGAGCAGCAGCGCGTGGCCATTGCGCGTGCCATCGCCAAGCGCCCCGCCGTGTTGCTGTGCGACGAGCCCACGGGCGCGCTGGACTGCGCCACCGGCGTGCGCGTGCTGGAGGCCATCGAGCGCGTGAACCGGGAGCTGGGCACCACCACGGTGGTCATCACGCACAACGCGCCGATCGCGCAGATGGCCGATCGTGTGCTGCGCCTGGCCGACGGGCGCATCGCCTCGGCACAGGCCAACCCGAACAAGGCTCCGGCGGCAACGCTGAGCTGGTGAGG